>NZ_PGCP01000004.1:339883-358906 GCF_002812985.1 Aeromonas lusitana | reverse complement strand
AATAATAAAATACGCCTCATAAGGAGTTATTTGAAGCCTTTTTTTCTTGAAAATAATCATGGACTCGAAGGAGGGATTGTCATGGTCAGGAAAAAATGGGTGAGAAGCGGCGCCATCAATGACAACGAGGAAGAAGAGAAGAGGGGGAAGAGAAGGGGGTGGGGGGATAAGAGGTGAGGGCTGGGCCCTCACCGGCAAGAGAGAGGGGTTAGACGAGCCAGGACCAGGGGGACTTGGTCATGGCGGCACCGACCATATAGCCAAACACGGCGAGGGCGGCGGCCCCGGCTACCAGCTTCTGGCCGCGGGTGGGGCGCTTGAGCGCCATGACGCCGAGGCCGATATAGACCACCAGGGCAATCAGCTTGGCCATCAGCCAGGGTTGCTGGCCCGGGCTCATCTGCAGGGCCACCGCCAGCAGCACGCCAAACACCAGCAGCAGGGTGTCGTTGAGGTGGGGCAGGATCTTGAGCCACTTCTGCTGCAGCCGGGCGCTGCCGCCGAGGGCCAGCAGCCAGCGATAGAGGAACAGCAGCACGCTGACCAGGGCCAGCGTCATGTGCAGGTGTTTGAGCAGGGGGTAATAGGCAATCATATTGCTTCCTTGTCGTTGTCGGGCAGACCGCTGTTCCAGTTGTGAGCGTGGGTACGCTCCTGTCCTTCCTGATCGTCTTGCAGCAGATCGGAGAGGATCTCCCTGTATTGCAGGCTCTTGTTGATATAGGTGTGCTCGTCGTCCAGGTAGTTGACCTGCTCGCGCAGCAGTCGATTGTCATACTGCTTGAACATCTGGCCGGCGCGCCAGGCCTGGTTGGCCCTGAAACCCAGCTGGGTCAGGGCCTCGACCCCGAGATCCACCGCCGAACCCAGGGTCTCACGGTGCACGCTGTCGACGCCGAGGCGCAGGATCTCGTGAGCCGTGGGCCTGTCCTGGGCACGCGCCAGTATTTTAAGGTGCGGGAAGTGTTTCTTCACCATTTCAATCACTTCGAGCGAGGTGGCCGGGTCATTGATGGAGAGCACCAGCAGCTTGGCCTTGTGGGCACCGGCGGCGTGCAGCAGATCGAGTCGGCTGGCATCCCCATAAAACACCTGATAACCGTACTTTCGCAGCATCTCTATCTGGCTGGCGTCCTGCTCCAGGATGGTCGTGCCAATACCGTGGCCGTGCAGCAGACGACCCACTATCTGACCAAAACGTCCGAAGCCGGCGATGATGACAGGGTGTTCCACCAGCTCGGGCTGCTCGTGCAGGGGCAGATCCTCCCGGTTGCGGTAATCGAACCAGGGCTGGATCACCTTGTCGTTGAGGATCAGCAGCAGCGGGGTGAGAGCCATGGAGAGGGCCACCACCAGGGTCAGCAAGGAGATGGTGCTGCCCGGCAGCACCTTGTTCTGGGCGGCGAAGGAGAACAGCACGAAGGCGAACTCTCCCCCCTGGGCCAGCGCCAGGGCGAAGGTCCAGCGCTGACTGGGAGAGACCCGCAGGATGAGACCGAGCACCATCAGTACCAGCCATTTCAGCACCATCAGACCGATCACCAGGGTTGGGATCAGCAGGGGATGCTGGGCAAACAGGCTGAAGTCGATGCCGGCACCCACCGACATGAAGAACAGACCGAGCAGCAGCCCCTTGAACGGCTCTATGTCCGCCTCCAGCTCGTGGCGATATTCGCTGTCCGCCAGCACCACACCGGCCAGGAAGGAGCCGAGGGCGGGGGAGAGGCCCACAGATTCCATCAACACGGCGATGGCGATCACCAGCAGCAGGGCGGCGGCGACGAAGATCTCCCGCATGTGGGACTGGGCGATGGCGCGAAACACAGGCCGCATCAGGTAATGACCACCGAGCACTATGCCGGCGATGGCGGCCACCACCAGCAGGCCGTGTTGCCAGCCCGCCAGATCCGAGTTGCCGTTGCTGACCACGGGCGCTATGGCCAGCAGGGGCAGCACCGCCAGTATGGGGATCACGGCTATGTCCTGGAACAGCAGCACGGCGAAGGCGGAGCGCCCGCTCTCGCTCTGCATCAATTTGCGCTCCTGCAGGCTCTGCAAGACGATGGCGGTGGAGGAGAGTGCCAGGATGAGGCCGATGGCGAGCCCCTGTTGCCAGGGCAGGCCAATGAGAGTGGCGACCCCGGTCAGGGCGGCCGTGGTGAGCAGCACCTGCAGGCCACCGGTGCCGAGGATGGGGCCCTTCAGTTGCCACAAGAGGGCAGGGCGCAGCTCCAGGCCGACCAGGAACAGCATCAGCACCACACCGAACTCGGCGAAGTGCATCACATCCTTCTGCTCGCCCACCAGGCCGAGCAGGAAGGGGCCTATGATGATGCCGGCCAGCAGGTAACCGAGCACGGATCCCAGCCCCCAGCGCTTGGCCAGCGGCACGGCGATCACCGCCGCCGACAGATAGATGAGGGCATCAAACAGCAGTCCATGTCCCATTAGCTGGCCCTCCGCCTAAACAGGTTCACCCGAGTCGGCTGAGTGAGCCGGAAAGATATCCTGGTTGTCATGAGAGCACCTCCAGCAGGTCACGCAGATAAGCACTCTCACTGAGCTGGGCCTGGGTCAGCTGTTCATCGCGCAGGGCTTCGATCAGCTGGCGATAATCCTGGCCGCAGCGGCGCAGCGCCGCCGGATCCTTCAGCTTGTGGAAGGAGTGCAGCACGAAGGGGGGCAGCCAGTGCATGCCGCACAGCTGGGCGGTCTGCTGGAAGGGCAGCAGGAAGTCGAGCAATGGGCGCTGGTTGTAACCCGCGCTGCAATAAGACTCGGGCGCACCGCCGGTGGTGATGGCGCTGAGCCACTGCTTGCCCGCCAGGGCGTGGGCCTCGGGGCCGTAGGCGTACCCGTACTCCAGCACCAGATCCATCCACTCCTTCATGATGGCCGGGCAGGAGTACCAGTAGAAGGGGTGCTGGAAGACGATGAGATCGTGCTCCGCCAGCAGCGCCTGCTCGCGTTTCACATCGATATACATGTCCGGGTACTGGTGATAGAGGTCGTGCAGGGTGACGCCCTCCAGACCGTCGAGGGCCTGCAGCAGCTGCTTGTTGGCCTTGGAGCTCTGCAGCGCCGGGTGTGAGAAGATAACCAGAATGCGTTTCATGGGGTCATAACCTGAGAGGGACTCGCGTCGGCAAAAATAAGATGCATCGAGTTGCGACGTTAGCAAGAAGCGCCCTGGCCCGCCAGTGGTGGGGGCAAATGACGCCAAACAATAGCCCTGCAGGATGCGCCTCTTGTCACCCCCTGTCACAGCCACCGTCACCGCTTATCTCACCCTCTTTTGATCTCCCGCAGGCGGCAGGCTTGACCCTCCCCCAGGGCCTGGGGTTACCATAGGCCTCCTTTGATAACCGAGGTCTGTCATGGTTCTGACCCGTCGCCAACTCGCTCGCGCCCGTTGCTGGCTCCCCCTGTGGAGTCTGCTGCTGGTGTTGATGTCGTTTGGCAGCCGGGCAGCGACGGACCTCTGTACCCTGACCACCCATTGCAGCCAGAGCGAGCGCACCCTGGAGAAAGCCATGCCCTGCGGCAGCTTCACCTCCGCCCTCGCCATGACGGCGCTGATGGACAGCAGCCTGACGGTCGCCGTGCTCGAACCCGATGCGCCAGATTTCCTCTCCCCCTCCCTCTATGTGCCGGATGCTCCCAAGGCGCGGCTGGAGCGTCCCCCTCGTCACTTAGGCTGAGTCGATTTTTCCCCTGTATTGGGCATTTCTTCTTATTCGAGGTGAGTTATGTACAAGTCCCTGTTACTGGCCGTGCTGGCCGGTACCGTCAGTTTTTCTGCCCTGGCAACGGAGCAGATGACCGTCTACAAATCCAAGTATTGCGGCTGCTGCAAGACCTGGGTCAAGCACATGGAAGACAACGGCTTTGAGGTCAAGGTCGTGGAAACCGAGCAGCTGGATCCCATCAAGCAGCAATATGGAATTACCCCGCAGCTGGCCTCCTGCCACACCGGGGTGGTGGATGGTTATGTGGTTGAGGGACATGTGCCCGCCGCCGACGTGCAGAAGATGCTTAAGGAGAAACCGGCGATCCGTGGCCTGACCATTCCGGGCATGCCCCAGAGTGCGCCCGGCATGGACATCCCGGGCCAGCCCTATCAGGTGCTGAGCATCAGTGCGGAGGGCGCGACCAAGGTCTGGTCGAGCTACCCCGGCTGACGAACACTGGTCATGAGCCGGCACTATTCCTAATCATGTGAGGCACACCTGAGCGAACCCGTGCCGCTCATGGCCAGAACGAAGAGGGCCACCATCGCGAGATGGTGGCCCTTTTTCGTGGTTTTGGGTCGAATGTCCGGGGATCACTTGCAACCCGGGGCGACAAGGGGCAGATTGATCGCCAATTTATCCTCACAGGGGATGCTCAGTCGCGCCGCCAGGTCACCCGAGGTGACGACAGGCCAGCTGACCGTCATGCCTGGCGCAGAGCCTGCCAACCCTGTTACCGCGAAAGGATGCGACATGTTCACCATTCCCCGAGGGTTGCTGCTGCTGGCTTGTCTGGTCGCCGCCCCCTGTACCTATGCCAATGAAGAGTCCGCCATGCCGACAACCGATACCGCCATCCAGCCGCCCCTTCTCCCCCCCGTGGCCGCCAAGCATCCCCACTCCATGAAGAAACACGGGGACGTTCGGGTCGACAACTACTATTGGCTGCGGGACGACGATCGCCAAAAGCCCGAGGTGCTGGATTATCTCAAAGCCGAGAATGCCTACACCGAGGCCATGCTCAAGCCGACCCAGCCCCTGCGCGAGCAGCTCTATGAAGAGATGGTGGCCCGCATTCCCCAGCAGGACGAGTCCGTGCCCTATGTGAAGAACGGCTACCGCTATCAGACCCGCTATGAGCCGGGCAAGGAGTACGGCATCTACTCCCGCACTAAGGTGGGTGACAAGGAGAAGGAGCCGAGCCTGCTGCTGGACAGCAACCAGCGCGCAGAGGGGCACGAGTTCTACGCCCTCGGCGCACTCGAGGTGAGCCGCAACAACCGCTGGCTGGCGGTGGCGGAAGACTTCCTCTCCCGCCGTCAGTACCAGATCCAGTTCCTGGATCTCGAGAGCGGCAACTGGGCCAGCGACAAGCTGGAGAACACCTCCGGCAACCTGGTGTGGGCCAACGACAGCAAGACGGTGTTCTACGTGCGCAAGCACCCCAAGACCCTGCTGCCCTATCAGGTCTATCGCCACGAGCTGGGCTCCGATCCCGCCAAGGATCAGCTGGTCTACGAGGAGAAGGATGACAGTTTCTACGTCAGCCTTTACGCCACCACCTCGGAAGACTTCATCGTCATCGCGCTCTCCAGCACCACCAGTGGCGAGGCGCGCCTCATCGATGCCAACACCCCGGCCCAGAAGCCGCGCCTGTTCCTGCCCCGTCAGGCGGATCACGAATACAGCCTGGATCACTACCGCGGCCGCTTCTACGTGCGATCCAACAAGGATGGCAAGAACTTCGGTCTGTACGAGACCAAGGAGAGTCCGGTGGATCGCTGGAAGGCGGTGATAGCCCCGAACCCGGACGTGCTGCTGGAGAGCTATGCCCTGTTCAAGGATTGGCTGGTGCTGGAGGAGCGCAACCAGGGGCTGACCCGGCTGCGCCAGGTCAACTGGCAGAGCGGCGAGCAAAAAGAGATCGCCTTCGACGATCCCGCCTATGTCACCTGGCTCGCCTACAACCCCGAGCCCGACACCAGCGAGCTGCGCTACGGCTACTCCTCCATGACCACCCCCTCGTCCACCTATGAGCTCAACCTCGACAGCGGCAAGCGCACCCTGCTCAAGCAGCAGGCGGTGGCGGGCTTCGTGCCTGCGAAATATGCCAGCGAGCGGCTCTGGATCGATGCCCGCGACGGCGTCAAGGTGCCCGTCTCCCTGGTCTATCGCAAGGATCTGTTCAAGAAGGATGGCCACAACCCGCTGCTGGTCTATGGCTACGGCTCCTATGGCGCCAGCATGGATCCTGACTTCAGCACAGCCCGTTTGAGCCTGCTGGACCGCGGCTTTGTCTACGCCATCGCCCACATCCGCGGTGGCGAGGAGCTGGGCCGCGGCTGGTATGAGGATGGCAAGCTGCTCAAGAAGCAGAACAGCTTCCACGACTTCATCGACGCGACCGAGGCGCTGGTGGCGCAGGGCTATGGCGCCAAGGATCAGGTCTATGCCATGGGAGGCAGCGCCGGCGGCCTGCTGATGGGGGCCATCATCAACCAGGCGCCCCAGCTCTATCACGGCGTAGTCGCTCAGGTGCCGTTCGTGGACGTGGTGACCACCATGCTGGACGAGTCCATTCCCCTCACCACCGGCGAGTACGACGAGTGGGGCAACCCGAACCAGAAGCGCTTCTACGAGTACATGTTGGCCTACAGCCCCTATGACCAGGTCAAGGCCCAGGCCTATCCGAACCTGCTGGTCACCACAGGGCTGCACGACTCCCAGGTACAGTACTGGGAGCCGGCCAAGTGGGTCGCCAAGCTGCGGGAGCTGAAGACCGACGACAACCTGCTGCTGCTGAGCACCGACATGGATGCAGGTCACGGTGGCAAGTCGGGCCGCTTCAAGGCCTATGAGGATATCGCGCTGGAGTTCGCGTTTATCCTGGATCTGGCCAAGCCGAAGGTATAAGGTCGTTGCCGATGCCCTGTGACTTGCCGCTGGCAAGTCCGGGTGGTTGCAAGGCCAATGAGGATATCGCCCTGGAGTTCGCATTTATTCTGGATCTGGCCAAGCCCAAGGCATAAACCGCTGAGGGCATATCTCGGCTGACAAAGGCCCGGTTACCCAAGACCATGGGGAGCCGGGCCTTTTGCCATCCGTGCAGACCCGATCCTGAAATCCTGTCTCTCGGCCTTGCCTGCCGGCGCCCAAAGCCCGGCAGCCATGCTGCGCACTTGTTAACAAGGTTCGCCCTAATCACCGCCGGCGACCCTTGTCACGGCGGCATCAGGTTCTGCTGCCGCAGAGCATTTTGGTTTTTATTTATTTCGTATTATTTGAGTTTCAAAGCACAACCCACTGCCACTCTAACCCTTGTCAGACAAGGGCTGCAAAAGAATCTTATCCTCCCCTTGTCTCTCTCCGCCAGCTGACCCGTTCAATTAATTCCTGATCAGAAAATTGATGATCCGCTTCAAACTTCTCGCTATTTAAATCCAGCATTTTGCCGTTTTGTTTGATTTATGTTGGCGGCGTGTGCTTAATCGAGTCGTTACCACTTTTGATCCGGCCCTTTCGTGGTCAGATCGCCCCCGATCGGCATGACGCTGATTATCTCACCGCAGGATGATGGTGGCTTTGGGGAAGGCCTGTTGCGCCCGACCCTTTCCTCATATGAGGTCATATAGACAGACTCGTCGCAGAGTGGGTCCTGTCTCATATTCACCCGGGAATCGGGTGAGATAAATCAATGAAAAGGATGGAAAACATGAAAGGATTATCCTTGGCGTGTGCCTTGTCGGCAGCCCTGGTAGGCGTTTCGTTTGGCGGCCAGGTACAGGCGCAGGAGCGCTTCGTGACCATAGGTACCGGCGGTCAGACCGGTGTCTACTATGTGGCAGGCCAGTCTATCTGCCGTTTCCTCAATCGCGGCGCCGCCGATCATCAGATCAAGTGCAACGCCCCGGCCAGTGGCGGCGGTGTGGCCAACGTCAACGGCATCCGCAGCGGCGAATTCAACTTCGGCATCATGCAGTCTGACCACCAGTACAAGGCGATGAAGGGGCTGCCGCCGTTCCAGGCCGAAGGGGCCATGGAGGACATGCGCGCCGTCTTCTCCCTGCAGAGCGAGGTGTTCACCATACTCGCCCGCCGCGACGCCAAGATAGCCGGCTTCGACGATCTGAAAGGCAAGCGCGTCAACATCGGCAACCCGGGCTCGGGCCAGCGCGACACCATGGAAGAGATCATGGCGGTCAAGGGCTGGAAGAAGAGCGACTTCGGGCTGGTCTCCGAGCTGAAACCGGCGGAGCAGGCCTCGGCGCTCGGTGACAACAACATAGATGCCATGAGCTACTTCGTCGGCCACCCGAACGGCGCCATCCAGGAAGCGTCTACCACCACGGATGCGGTGCTGGTGCCCGTGACCGGGGCTGACATCGACAAGCTGCTGGCGGAGAAGAGCTACTACACCAAGGCCGAGATCCCGGGCGGCATCTACAAGGGCAGCGATCAGCCGACCCCGTCCATCGGTGGCAAGGCGGTGCTCTCCACCAGTGCCAAGGCGGATCCGGAAGTGGTCTATCAGCTGGTGAAGTCGGTATTCGACAACCTGGACCGCTTCAAGCGCCTGCACCCGGCCTTCGCCGATCTGAAAGAGGCCGACATGATCAAGGTGGGTCTCTCCGCGCCTCTGCATGAAGGGGCTGCCCGCTACTACAAAGAGCGCGGCTGGCTCTGATTGACGGCCCACGGGCCCTTGTGACGCCACTCAACACCCGCCTGCCGCCTCGTCTGTCGCAGCGGGTGTTGTTCTTGTTGTACTCGTAGGCAGAAGTAAATCCTATGCAAGATAAAGAACTCTCCACCGAGGAGCTGATCGCCCAGGACGTGGGCGCCCGGCTGCCCCTCGGCCTCATGGGCTGGCTCATCACAGGGCTGGCGCTGGCCTGGTCCCTGTTCCAGCTCTGGATCGCCTCACCGCTGCCCTTCATGCTGGGGTTTGGCGTGCTCAATGACACCGAGACCCGCGCCATCCACCTCACCTTCGCCCTGCTGCTGGCCTATCTGGTGTTCCCGGCGTTTCGCCGCTCGCCACGGGACAGGGTCCCGCTCGGCGATATCGCCCTCGGCCTGATTGCCGCCGGTGCCGCCTCCTATCTGTTTGTCATGTACGAGGCCCTGGCCCAGCGCCCCGGCAACCTCACCACCGCCGATCTGGTGACCGCCTGCATCGGCATTCCGCTGCTGCTGGAGGCCACTCGCCGCGCCCTGGGCCCGGCCCTGGCGGTCATCGCCATCGTATTCCTCGCCTACAGCCTGGCCGGCCCCTGGATGCCCGGCTTGCTGGCCCACCGCGGGGTGAGCTTCACGGCGCTGGCGAACCACCAGTGGATCACCACAGAGGGGGTGTTCGGCATAGCCCTCGGGGTCTCCACCAGTTTCGTGTTCCTGTTCGTGCTGTTCGGCGCCCTGCTGGAGCGGGCCGGTGCCGGTCACTACTTCATCCAGCTCGCCTTCAGTCTGCTCGGCCACCTGCGCGGCGGCCCGGCCAAGGCGGCCGTGGTGGCCTCGGCCCTGACCGGGGTCATCTCCGGCTCCTCCATTGCCAATGTGGTCACCACGGGCACCTTCACCATCCCCATGATGAAGCGGGTCGGTTTCTCCAAGGAGAAGGCGGGGGCGGTCGAGGTGGCCTCCTCGGTCAACGGCCAGATCATGCCCCCCGTGATGGGGGCCGCGGCCTTCCTGATGGTGGAGTACGTGGGCATTCCCTATGTGGAGATCATCAAGCACGCCTTCTTGCCGGCGACCATCTCCTACATAGCCCTGCTCTACATAGTGCACCTCGAAGCACTCAAGCTCGGCATGCAGCCCATCGGCAATCACCAGCCCAAGCCCTGGTTGCGCCGCCTGACCGGTTTCGCCTTCGGCGCTGCCCTCATCAGCGGCCTCTCCATGGCGGTCTACTATGGCCTGGGTTGGCTCAAGCCGGCACTCGGTGACTATGCCCTGCCGGGGATAGCCCTGCTGCTGGCCGCCACCTATCTGGGGTTGCTGAAGGTAGCCGCCAGCCATGAGCCTCTGCCCCTCGAGGATCCGGATCAGCCGCTGACCGAGCTGCCCAACACCCGCGCCGTGCTGCTGTCCGGCCTGCACTTCCTGCTGCCAGTGGTAGTGCTGGTGTGGTGTCTGATGGTAGAGCGGCTCTCGCCGGGCCTGTCCGCCTTCTGGGGCACCGTCATGCTGGTCATCATATTGCTGACCCAGCGGCCGCTGCTGAACTGGCTGCGCACCGACGGCAAGCATGACTATGGCACGGCCCGCGATGGTCTGATCGACCTGAGGGAAGGGCTGGTGGCGGGGGCGCGCAACATGATAGGCATCGGCATCGCCACCGCCACCGCCGGCATTATCGTCGGCGCCGTCTCCCAGACCGGGGTCGGCCTGGTGCTGGCGGATCTGGTGGAGATGCTCTCCATGGGCAACCTGCTGCTGATGTTGCTGCTCACCGCCCTGCTGAGCCTGATCCTCGGCATGGGCCTGCCGACCACGGCGAACTACATAGTGGTGTCCAGCCTGCTGGCCCCGGTCGTAGTGACCTTGGGTCAACAGAATGGCCTGATCGTGCCCCTGGTGGCGGTGCACCTGTTCGTGTTCTATTTCGGCATCATGGCGGACGTGACCCCGCCGGTGGGGCTGGCGTCGTTCGCGGCGGCGGCCGTTTCCAAGGGGGATCCCATCAAGACCGGGATCACCGCCTTCTACTACAGCCTGCGTACCGCGGCGCTGCCCTTCCTGTTCATCTTCAACACGGATCTGCTGCTGATCGACGTGGACTTCGCCCACGGCGTGCTGATCTTCGCGGTGGCGACCATCGCCATGCTGATCTTCGCCGCAGCGACCCAGGGCTGGTTCCTGGTCAGGAGCCGCTGGTACGAGAACCTGTTGCTGCTGCTGGTGGCCTTCACCCTGTTCCGTCCCGGTTTCTGGATGGACATGGTGCATGATCCCTATCGCGACACGGCGCCGGCCGAGCTGGCCCGGACCCTGGGCGAGGTGGAAGCGGACAGCACGCTGCGACTGCGCATTCAGGGAGAAGATGCGGTGGGTAAGCTGCGCCAATCCACAGTGCTGCTGGCGGTGCCGGCCGGGGCGGATGGCGAGGCCCGTCTCGCCAGCCTGGGGCTGGCCCTGTATGAGCAGGATGGCAAGACGCTGATCGACAACGTCACCTTCGGCAGTCCGGCGGCGGCGGCCGGCATGGAGTTCGATCAGCAGATCCTCTCCGTCAAGGCGCCGACCGAGCGCTGGCACAAGGAGCTGATGTGGCTCCCGGGCTTCCTGCTGTTTGCACTGGTGGTCTGGCTGCAACGGCGCCGGGCCCGGCGTTAATCGCTACCCGCAATAAAAACGGCGCCTTCAAGGCGCCGTTTTCAATATTGGGTTGGGCTGCTGCTGGCAGTGATGGCAACTCTAGGTTCTGCACTTCCCCAGATGGCGCATTCAAGTGCCATGACCGGGAGAGCTAGTTTGACTGGGTCTGCTGCTGTTCTGCTTGCAGCAGACTCAGGTTCTGCTGTTCCAGCGGGCTCAGGCCCAGCTGTTCACAGGCTTGCTCGAAGCTGATCCCCAGATGACACATCATGATGTCGATGGCGGGCAGATAGTTGGTCATTGCTTGTTCCATGGTGATCCTCCAGACCTGTCCTTATGCCCGAGCGGCGAGGGTGGGGCAATTAGACTTTAGGCGTAGGCCGCTCATCTGCTGCTCACCCCCTGCCACTGGTCGGGGGAATTTGTTAATCTGGCAGTCATTAAAGAGGTTGCCATCTGAGCGCGAGCAACCGATGAGGAGCAGGGCATGTTATTGAGTTTCTTGATCATCGCATCGGGCTGGTGGCACATCCGCGCAGCCTATGGCTCAGACTCCCGCCAGTTCTACATCAGCAAGCCCCTGACCATGGTGTTCATCATAGCGCTGGCGTTCGGCTATCAGAGCGATGACCACAATGGTTCCCACGCCTGGATCCTGCTCGGCCTCTGCCTGTCGCTGGCCGGCGACGTGCTGCTGATGCTGCCACGGGACCGCTTCATTCAGGGGCTGGCGGCATTTCTTGTCGCGCACCTCTGCTACATAGTGGGTTTTGCCCAGGGGCCCCTGGTGCTCAAGCTGATCGATGGTCTGCTGCTGCTGGCGGTGGCGGGTCTGGTGTTCGGCATGCTGTGGAGCAAGCTGGGGGAGATGAAGATCCCGGTGTTCTGCTACATGCTGGTGATTATCGCCATGGCCTGGGTGGCGGCCGGTGCCTGGCACGCCTCCCTCACCGCCGGCAGCGCCGCCGCTTTGGTGGGGGCATTGATGTTCCTCTTCTCCGACAGCATGCTGGCGCTGGATAGATTCCGCCGTCCCTTCCCCCATGCCAAGGCCTGGATCATGAGCAGCTACTACGCCGCCCAGTTCCTGATCGCCGCCTCTCTGGCGGGCTGAGTCCTCATCCGAGGGAGACACGACCATAAAAAAACGGGCCTGTCGGCCCGTTTTTCGTTGCTGCGTCATGCCTCCAGTGGCTCGGCATCGGCCGCCTTGGGGGGCGGCTGCTTGAGCAGCAGCATCATGGCGCTGGCGATGAGCAGGAAGACCCCCATCACGAAGAACACCTGGTTGTAGGCCATGATGGTGGCCTCCCGGTTGATGGTGTTCGACAGCATAGCCTGGGCCTGCAACTGGGCCTGCTCCGGGCCTGCCCCTTGCGCCATCATGCTCTGTGCCAGCTGCAGCAGATAACTCTGTCCTTCTATGCTGCTAGCGGCGAGTGTGCTGCTGATGTTGCTGAACTGCACCCGGGTGTCGTTGTCCAGCATGGTGGCAATCATGGCGATGCCGAAGGCGCCGCCGAGGTTGCGCAGCACGTTGAGCAGGGTGGAGGAGGAGGGGATCTCCTCCGGGGTCAGGCTGGCGGTGGCCACCAGGGAGAGCGGCACCATGACGAAGGGCTGGCCCAGCGCCCGCACGATCAGCGACTGGATAAGCTGAGGCCCGGCGTAGTCGGCGCTCATGTTCATGTTCATGAAGCAGCTTATCCCGAAGATGAGGAAGCCAAAACTCACCAGGTAGCGTGGATCTATGCGGGTCACCAGCTTGGGCACCAGGGGCAGCACCAGCAGCTGGGGTAGCCCCATCCACATCAGCACCTCACCGATCTCCAGCGCGTTGTAGTGATGGATCTGGGTCATGTAGAGGGGCAGCACATAGATGGATCCCATCAGCCCCATGCCGAGCACCAGGTAGGCGAAGCAGGCCATGGCGAAGCGCGGGCTGTGCAGCAGCCGCAGGTTGACCAGGGGGTGGCGGCGCAGCAACTGGCTGATGACGAAGAAGATCAGCGCTACTACCGAGATGACGGTGAGCCGCACTATGAAGCTGGAACCGAACCAGTCCTCCCGGTTGCCCTCTTCCAGCACCACCTCCAGCAGACCCAACCCCACCGCCATGGTGAGGATCCCGACCAGATCCACCCGTTTGATCACCTCCCAGTCCAGGGGCTTCTTGTCCAGACCGTGGGCCAGCATGGCCATCACCAGCAGTCCAGGGGGCACGTTCAGATAGAAGATGTAGTGCCAGGAGAACTGCTCCGTCAGCCAGCCCCCCAGGGTCGGCCCTATGGTGGGGGCGAAGGTGGCACACAGACCGAACAGCGCCATGCCGGTGGCCCGCTTGTGCAGGGGCAGCAGGCTGATGATGAGGGAGAAGGCCATGGGGATCAGGGCGCCGCCGGTGAAGCCCTGCAGGGCCCGGAAGACGATCATGCTGGTGAGATTCCAGCTGAACGAGCAGAGCACCGAGGCGACGATGAAGGCGCCCGTGCTCCACAGCATGTAGCGACGGGCACTCAGCCCCCGGCTGAGCCAGCCGCTGAGGGGGATGGCAATCATCTCTGCCACCAGATAGGAGGTGGAGATCCAGGAGCTCTCGCTCAGGGTGGCCGACAGGGCCCCCTGAATGTCCTTCAGGGAGGCGTTGGTGATCTGGATGTCGAGGATGGCCATGAAGGCGCCGATGAGGCCCCCCATGACCGCGATCCAGTTGCGACGCGGAATGGCTTCCATCAGTGGGCCGCGACTATGGGGTCAGGGTTGCGGGTGTCGACGATCACCTCGGTGGAGAGGCCCGGTCTCAGCTTGCCCGCGAGGGATCCCGGTTCCGGGATGCGGATCTTGACCGGCACCCGCTGCACAATCTTGGTGAAGTTGCCGGTGGCGTTCTCCGGCGGCAGCAGGGCGAACTTGGCACCGGTGGCGGGTGCCAGGCTGTCGATGATGCCTTCGACCGGTTGATCCGGATAGGCATCCAGGATCACCTCCACCTTCTGGCCCGGTTGCATCTTCTGCAACTGGGTCTCCTTGAAGTTCGCCTCGACCCAGACCTGCTGCAGCGGCACCAGGCTCGCGACCTGCATGCCGGACTGCACGTAGAGCCCTTCCCGCAGGCTGCGCTTGCCTATGATGCCGTCCGCCGGTGCCCGCAGCTCGGTGTAGCCGAGCTCCAGCCTGGCCTGCTCGAGTTGCGCCTCGCTCAGGGCCAGTCTGGCCTGATTCTGCTTGGCCTCCGCATCCAGCACCAGCAGGCGCTCGCGGGCGGCCTGCAGGGCGGCTTTGGCCTCCTGCAGCAGGGCCTGATTGACCTGCAGACCGGCCTGCACCTCATCCAGACTGTCCTGGGAGCTGTAGTGGCGCTGATTGAGCTGGCTGACGCGGCGCACCTGTTGCTGGGCCCTGACCTGCTCGGCATTGGCGGAGGCGACCTTGGCCTCGGCCTGGCGGATCTGGCTCAGCTGCTGGGTACGGGTCGCGGCCAGGTTCTCGGCGGTGGCCTGATTGAGGCGAAGATCCGCCTCGGCCTCCAGCACCTTGGTCTTGTATTCCCGGTCGTCAAGGCGGGCGATGAGCTGCCCCGCCTTCACCTCCTGGTTGTCGGTCACCAGCACCTCGCTGATGTAACCGGGCAACTTGGAGCCGATACCGGTCACCTCGCTCTGCAGATAGGCGTTGTCGGTACTCTCGAAGTAACGGCCGTGCAGATACCAGTAAGCGGCAAACAGCACGCCGAGCAGGGCCAGCAGCAGCGCCACCAGCAGGGGGATCTTCTTGTGTTGACTCATGATATTTGGTTTTTCCTGAACTGTGGGAGGCAGGCTAACATCGGCTGACTGTTTCGATTAGTATCCATTCATGAGATATACAGTTTCACTGGTGAGACAATGGACCTGAATGCTGCCTTGATTCTAGTGCGCATCGTCGACAAGGGATCGTTTACCGCCGCGGCCCAGGAGCTGGGCATGACCAAGGCGACCGTCAGTCGGCGCATCGCCGAGCTGGAACAGCGGCTCGGGGCGCGGCTGCTCTATCGCTCCACCCGTCAGCTCACCCTGACCGAGGCGGGGGAGCAGTACTACCTGCGCTGCAGCAAGGCGGTGGAGGAGCTGGCCCAGGCGGAACTGATGCTGAGCGCCAGCCAGCAGGAGGTGACCGGTACCCTCAAGCTGGCGGTCCCCATCGAGACGGGGCAGCTGGTGGTCGGTCGGCTGGTGGCCCGCTTCCTGCAAGCCTATCCCGGGCTGCGGGTAGATCTGGAGCTGACCAATCGCAACGTGGATCCCATCAGCGAGGGGCTGGATGCCATAGTGCGGATCGGCGATATGAATGACTCCAACCTGGCGGCAAGACGGCTGTGGAGCACGGAGCGACTGCTCTGCGCGAGCCCGGCCTACCTGGCCCGCAACCCGGCCATTACCCGGCCGGAGGAGCTGGTCAAATATGAACGGGTTGCCGTCAGTACGGGTTTTTTGGCCTCCCATTGGTGTTTTGAACTGGATGGACGCGAGGTGCTGGTGGATCCCCCTTCCAGGTTCAAGGTCAACAACATTACCTGTGCCAGGGAGGCGGCCAAGGCGGGGCTGGGGCTCGCCTCCCTGCCCGCCATGCTGTGCCATGATGAGCTGGCCAATGGCTCCTTGGTGGCCCTGCTGCCGGAGTGGCGCCAGCCCAAGGTGCCCATCTACCTGTTGTTCCCTGAGCGGCGGCTGATGCCACGAAAGCTGAGGGTATTTATCGATTTTTTGGTCGCCAATGGCCCGGACTACGGCATCGACAACTTGCTGTGAACTATGTGCGGGAAGAGTGAAGGCGCGGGGTGTGCCGTGTCGAGGACAAGGCATGGCGCCGTGGATTAATGTCTATCTGGCTCCTCTTTGCTGGGGATAGGCGGTGGCGTCGGTGCCTGTGATGGCATCGGCAAGGCGTGTCGAGGACAAGGCATGGAACAGTGGATTAACTTGTATCGGGCCTCCCATTCACTGGAGGCATATGCCCTCAAGGGGGCGCTGGAAGTCGAAGGGGTGCGGGTGCGGCTGAGCGGGGAGGGGCTGGCAGGGGCGCTGGGAGAGTTGCCGGTGGATCTGCTGCAGGTCACCCTGCTGGTGTGCGAGGAGGATCGCAGCCGGGCCGGGCGTATCATAGAGCGCTACCAGCAGCGCCAGGGCAATGGCTGGCTCTGCGGCCAGTGCGGGGAGGAGAACGGCGCCAACTTCGATATCTGCTGGCGCTGTCATCACGATCCCCACGATCACTAGGCTTCATTCACTCCCAGCCCGGCTCCCGCTGATGTGCAATCGGCGGGAGCAGGAGGGAAATGACTGAGCTGGGCTGCGGGTCTCAGCGCAGGAAGTCGATATCCTCGCCCGCGTTGGCGTCGTGGTAGGTCGCCAGATCCAGTTCCCCTTCACTGCGTGCAATCAGCACGGACACCAGGATATCCCCCGAGACGTTGACCGTGGTGCGGGCCATGTCCAGCAGGCGATCGATGCCGGCGATGAGCGCCACCCCTTCCAGCGGCAGACCCACAGCGGTGAGCGTCAGGGTCAGCAGCATGAGCCCTGTGCCCGGCGTGCCGGCGGTGCCGATACTGGCCAGGGTGGCGATACTGATGATGGTCAGGTAATCCACCAGGTGCAGATCCACCCCGAAGGCCTGGGCCACGAACAGGGCCGTTACCCCCTGATAGAGGGCCGTACCGTCCATGTTGATGGTGGCGCCGATGGGCAGCACCTTGGCGGTGATGGCGGGGGAGACCCCGAGCCGGCGCTCGGCGCAGGCCAGGCTGATGGGCAGGGTGCTGCTGCTGGAGCTGCTGGTGAAGGCCACCGCCTGGGCATCCAGTATGCTCCTGAAGTAGTGCAGCGGGTTGAGGCGAGCCAGCAGGATCAGCAGGCTGCTGTAGACCCCGAGCACGTGCAGCAGGCAGCCGAGATAGACGGCGCCGATCACCTTGAGCAGGGGCAGCAGCAGATCCAGCCCGTACTTGCCGGTCATCCAGGCCATCAGGGCGCAGACGCCGTACGGGGCCAGTATCATCACCATCTGGGTCAGCTTGAACATGCCCTCCGCCAGGGAGGTGAAGAACAGGATGGCGGGGCGACCGCGGCGACCGCTGGCATTGAGGGCCAGGGCCAGCGCCACCGCGAACACGATCACCTGCAGTATCTTGCCGTCCACCATGGCCTGAATGGGGTTGCGTGGCACCAGATGGCTCAGCACGCTGGCCAGGGTCGGCTGCGCCATCATGCCGGTGCGCTCATAGGGGCCCATGTTGGCCCCCATGCCAGGCTCCAGCAGCCAGCCCATCATGAGGCCGATGCAGATGGCGATGGCGGTGGAGAACAGATAAAGGGTGATGGCCTTGCCGCCGATCCTGTCCAGGGTCTTGCCCTTGAGCAAGGAGGTGAGGCCGGCGATGACGGAGCAGAAGATGAGAGGCACCATCAGCATCTGTATGGTGTTGACGAACAGGACGCCAATGGGCTTGAGCAGGAGTGCCTGCTCACTGGCACCGAGCCCTAGCCCGATCCCGGCCAGCATGCCGAGCAGGGTCTTCAACCAGAGCGGGCGGCGGGTCCAGATCCGCCAGGGCTTGAAGGCCCATCCATGGAACAACATGACGCCAATGTCCTTATTTTCGGTCTGCGATGGCAAAAAGGGGCGCTAGTGTAGCCATCCCTTGGTCAGGTTGCCACATTATCGACAAAGGGGCGCCCGCGACCAGCCCGCTAGGGCTAAAAACGGCAATTTCTTGGCTTATATCAAGATCGGGGGGCGGCATCGGGGTTTTAATTGGCATCTCATATGATGATTAGCGAGGTTTGAGATGTCCCAATCGATACATGGTCACGAAGTGATGGAGATGATGCTGACCCAGGGCGGCCAGTTTACCCGCGCCAGCCTCAAGCAGGCGATCGACGAGCGCTTCGGCAGCGAGGCCCGCTTTCACACCTGCAGTGCCAGCGAGATGGATGCAGAGGCCCTGATCGAACTGCTGGCCAAGCGCGGCAAGTTCATCGAATCGGAACACGGCTTCCAGACTCGCGCCGACAAGATCTGCAATCACGGCTGAGGCCGACGGCGAGCCATCTTCCGTGGCTCGCGCTAACCCCTTCCCTTTGTTATATTTCGCCCTCTTTCCCCCTGTTGAAGGCTTAGCCTGGGCGTTGTATGGATACTTTCTCCGCTGCCGTCATGTTGTTTCTGATCATGGATCCGCTGGGCAACCTGCCGGTCTTCCTCTCCATTTTGCGTCATGTCGATCCCAAACGGCGACGCAAGGTGATGATCCGCGAGTTGCTCTTCTCCCTGGCCATCATGCTGGGCTTCCTGTTTGCCGGTCAGCAGATCCTGAGCTTCCTCAACCTGCGCCAGGAGGCGGTGAGCATAGCCGGCGGCATTATCCTGTTCCTCATCGCCATCAAGATGATCTTCCCGACGCCCGGTGGCGTGACCGGGCTGGCCGCCGGCGAGGAGCCCTTCCTGGTGCCTATGGCCATCCCCATGATAGCGGGCCCCTCCATCCTGGCCTCCTTGTTGCTGCTGGCGAACCAGGAGCCGACCCGGATGACGGATTGGTCTCTGGCCCTCTTGATGGCCTGGGGTGCCAGCGCCGTGATCCTGATGTTCTACGAGGTGTTCAACAAGCTGCTGGGTGAGCGAGGACTCACCGCCGTGGAGCGGCTGATGGGCATGCTGCTGGTGATGATCTCGGTGCAGATGCTGCTGGACGGAGTACACCACTACCTGGAAGTGACCGGCAAGGGCTGACCGGTCAGCATGATTGCGTGAATGAACGGGGCTGCACAGAGCCCCGTTTCTTTGCCTGTGATACGGCGTACCGGCAGTCAGCCGCGCTCGGCTGCCCTTGCTCATGATAAGGGTGAGCAGGGTTTCTCGCAGTCAGTGCCGATACTCAGGATCCTTCGGTTGCCGAGGTTTCCAGCTTGCCCATGATGAGGGTGAGCAGGGT
>NZ_PGCP01000004.1:290976-339811 GCF_002812985.1 Aeromonas lusitana | reverse complement strand
AGCAGGGTCTCCCGCAGCCAGCGGTGGCCCGGATCCTCCTCGTGACGCTGATGCCAGATCAGCAGGTGAGAGATGCTGTCCAGCGCCACCGGCAGGGGCAGGGGCACCAGCGGATAGACCTGGGTCGCGTGGCGGGCGTAGAGGCGGGAGAGGGTCACTATCATGTCCGAGTGCATCCCCATTCGCAGCGCCGCCTCGAACGAGGGCACGGTCGCCTCGATCCGGCGATAGAGATCCTGCTCCGCCAGCTTGTGATCCAGCATCCAGCGATCCCGTCCCTCGCAATAGGTCTGCACATGGGGATAGGCCAGGTAGCGGGCGAGATCCCAGTCGGTTTCCTGTAGCGCCGGGTGATCCTGCTGCACCAGGCAGGTGAGATCGTCGATGGCGAGCAGCCGCTGGCAGATGGCGTTGGGCAGGGTATCGAGGCGAAAGTCCGAGGTGATGCAGTTCTCCCGCACCGTGAAGGCGATATCCACCTGGCCCTGACTCATCTCGGTCAGGCTGTGCTCGGTCCACTCCTCGTAACGCAGCCGGATCCCCGGTGCCTGGCGCTTGAGCTCGCTCAGATAGAGGGGGGCGAACAGGGTGAAGGCGCTGTCCATGCTGGCGATGACGAACTCCCGCTCCGTGCTGGCCGGATCGAAGGCCGGCGGTTGGATCAGGTTGTCCAGGGAGAGCAGTATGGGCTGCAACTGTTGCTGCAGATCCAGGGCGCGGGGGGTGGGATCCAGCCCGTAGGCGGAGCGCACGAACAGGGGATCGTCGAAGGTATCCCGCAGCCGACCCAGGGCCTTGCTGACGGCGGACTGACTCAGGTGCAGACGGCGAGCGGCCCGGCTGCCATTGCGCTCTTCCAGCAATACTTGCAGGATAATCAACAGATTAAGGTCTATTCGTCCGAGCTGTTCCAGCAACATGATATGAATCCTCTTCAATTCTTAGTTGAATTTATACCATTTGTTTTCATAACTTGGCGACCCTATGCTCGAATCGTCTCTCGCCTTCATGGCGGCTGGTACAGGATGTAGCGGTTGAGGGGACAAGTAGCACTGACTCGTACGGCGGCCATGGTCGCCGTATTTTTTTGCTGATTGATTCGCAAACTTGCACCTGCCTTGATTTCGCCCAACAATCTCTACGCTTTCTTTTGATACAAACAATCGGTATCTATCAGTCAGGAGTATCCCCATGGGACTCGGTGGAATTCATATCTGGCATTTATTGATCCTGCTCGTGGTCGTGGTTCTGGTGTTTGGCAGCAAACGCCTGGCCGGCGCCGGGGAGGATCTGGGCACCGCCATCAAGGACTTTCGCAAGGCCTTGCGTGACGATGACACTCAGCCGAAATAAGTAGGAGTTGAATGATGTCTGTAAAAGATCAAGTGCAGGATACCTGTGACAGCTGCGGCAGCATGGCCGAGATCGGCACCATCATAGGTGAGGGTGACGATGTGATGGAGTTGGTGATCGAGGCCGCGGCAGAAGCCGACGCCCGCGCCAAGCTGGCCGCCTACGAGGCACTGGCCAAGCAGGTCACCGCCGAAGCCGAGTGCAGCAGCGAACTGAGCCAGGGCGCCGACGGGGTGATCCTCAAGGCCCGCCTGCAATTTACCTGCACCGCCGAGAAGCTGATCTTCGAGATGCGTGCCCGCTCAATCTGAGCCCTGTGATCCGACGGCAGGTTCGCCTGCCGTCTTGACCCTCCAGTCCCGTTCTCCGTTCTATAGTGAGTTATCCCACCGGCGACCCAGCCGACGGGAGTCTGTCATCGGAAGGAGAGAAGATGCGGCTATGGATGTGGGGCCTGCTGGCCCTCTGGTGTCTCCCTCTGCTGGCGGCGGATCTCCATCCCCAGTCTGGCGCCACCCCCTCGCGCGTCCCTGACGTCAAACCCAAACTCCTGCCCCAGGCCGGGGATCTCGAGCATATTCTGCAGAAGAAAGAGCTCAGGGCCCTGGTGGTCTATGAGCGGGGTTTTTTCTTCTTCGACAAGGGCGCCCAATACGGCATCCTGGTCAATCAGCTGCAGGGCTTCGAGCGCTGGCTGAACAAGACCTACCTCCCTAAAGAGAAACTCAAACTCAAGATCATCTATATCCCGGTGCGCCAGGACAAGCTGCTGGACTACCTCACAGAGGGGCGCGGCGATCTGGTGGCGGCCAACATGACGGTGACCCCGACCCGGCGCGAGCAGGTCGCCTTCTCCCAACCCCTCATAGCCCCCATCGAGGAGTGGGTGGTGAGCCAACGGGATCTGCCCGGGTTCAACCGCATCACTCAGCTCTCCGGGCGACGGGTCTGGGTGCGGGCCAGCTCCAGCTACTATGAGAGCCTCAATCAGCTGAACTGGCTGTTTCGAGAGCTGGGGTTGCCCCCCGTCTATATCGAGAAGGTGCCTGAATATCTGCAGGACGGGGATCTGATGGAGATGGTGGCGGCCGGCATCATACCGCTCACCGTGACCGACAGTTTCAAGGGGCGGATCTGGCTCGACATGATTGGAGGCCTCAAGGCCCACAAGCTGATCCCGCTGCGGGACAAGGGCCGCAGCGCCTGGGCCCTGCGCAAGAACGATCCCGAGTTGCTCAAGGCGGTGAACGCCTACATCTCGGAGGCGAGCAAACGCACCCTCTACAGCGACATGACGCTGCGCCGCCTGCTGGCCCAGAGCGAGCAGATGAGCAACATATTGGCGCCGGATCCCCTGGGGCGGCTGTCGACCATCCGCAAGGTGATCGAGACCCAGGCCAGCAAGTACCAGCTGGACTGGCTGATGCTGGCGGCGCTCGGCTACAAGGAGTCCGGCCTTAATCCCAACGTCCGATCCAACAAGGGGGCGGTCGGCATCATGCAGCTGCTGCCGAGCACCGGTGGCGCCGTGGGGATCCGCGGGGCCAGGCTCACCAGTCTGGAGGGCAATGTGGAGGCGGCCTGCCGCTACATGCGCCACATCCTGGATACCTATTTCAACGACCCAGAGATGGACAATATCAACCGCCACCTGTTCGCGCTGGCGGCCTACAACGCTGGGCCCAACCGGGTGCAGGCGCTGCAGGCCAAGGCCAAGGACAGGGGGCTGGATCCGAACGTCTGGTTCGGCAACGTGGAGCAGCTGGTGGCCAACGAGGTGGGCCAGGGGCCCATCAACTACGTCGGCACCATCTACAAGTACTACGTGGCCTATCGCTTCAGCCTGCCCCAGCTGGAGGGCAAGTCCGAGGCCATCTCAGAAGCCAAAGAGGCGGTGCAACCCTGAGCGCTTATCCCCAAGCGGGGCGGTGCTCTTGATGGGCTCCGCCAAGGGCTTCCCAGCCCAGATCCCTGTGTTGCAGATACCAGGGGGCCAGTGGTCCGGCGGCGGGCTCCGGCTGGCTGGCGTGCGGTTGATGGCGCGAAGAGGGGTGGTCACACAGTTCCATGGTCGACTCCTTGGTGCGTGGCGATCGGGGCGCTTGTCCGGGTTATGCCATGGCCCAATGACAGGGAGATGAAGCTTGATCCCCGCCGAATTTGCCTTGCTGGACGATCCTTACGCCGCCCTGAAGCTGCGTTGCCAGTTGATCCGCGGTGCCCGCAGCCGGATCCAGGCCCAGTACTACAGCTGGGAGGAGGACGGCAGCGGCAAGCTGCTGTTGGCCGAACTGCTGCATGCGGCCAGGCGTGGAGTGCGGGTGCAGCTCTTGATCGACGATCTCTATGCCGGTGACAACCGCTTCCTGGAGATGGTGGCGCATCAGCCCGGCATAGAGGTGCGCCTGTTCAACCCGTTCTGGCTCAGAGGCTGGCGACCGCTGACCCTGTTGCTCGAAGGCCTGCTCAGCTTTCGGCGCATCAACCACCGCATGCACAACAAGCTGTTGCTGGTGGATGGCGGCCAGGGGGTGATAGGGGGTCGCAACATTGGGGATCGCTACTTCGGGCTGGGGGAGCCACCGCATTTCGTCGACCTGGATCTGGTCTGCCGGGGCCTGCTCTGCCAGCAGGCAGAGCAGGGTTTCGATCTCTACTGGCGCAGCCGCTGGAGCCACCCCATCCGGCATCTGCTGCGCCGAAAGCTGCTACCCGCCGAGGTCGCCAGCGTAAACGGCTTCCTGCTCACCCTGGCCGAGCCGGCGGTGGCCGCCCTCTACGATCTGCCCGCCAGCCTGTTTGACGACGAGCCGGTCCCTCTGCGCTGGCATGCGGGTCTGGGTGAGTTCTGTTTCGACAGGCCGGGCAAGGGACTGGTCTTCCGGCCGACCATGGCGTCCGAGCTTGGTCGCAGGCTGGCGGGCAATCTGGGGGCCCTGACGTTGGTGAGCCCTTACCTTGTGCTGACCCGCGGGCTGCGTCGCCGCCTCAAGGGCCAGCGGCTGGCCGGGGTGGCGATAAGGATCCTGACCAACTCATTGGCCAGCACGGATGTGCCCCTGGTATACGGCGCCTATCGCCGCCACCGCCCCTGGCTGGTGTGCCAGGGCATCGATCTGTATGAGCTGGAGAGTGAGGCGCTGAGCCTGCACGCCAAGCTGATCCTGATGGGTGAAGAGGAGGCCCTGCTCGGCAGCTTCAACCTGGATCCCCGCTCCCTGATGCTCAATACCGAGCTGATGCTGCATCTGAACTGCGGGCCGCTCTGCGCCGAGCTGCAATCCTGGCTGACCCCATGGCTGCAGGCATCCGCGCACCCGCAGCCACAGGCGTCGGCGCTGCGCCGCCTGCTGGCCAGGGTGAGCGACTGGTTGCCGCTGCGTCCCTGGCTGTAGCGTCCTCTTGTGCGAGATCTCGCAAAGCCTTGTGCGCCTTAGAGGATAACGTTTGCCATCCAATGTCGCAGAAATGTTTCATCGTATTGTTTTTAATCGATATTTGTCTGGTTATAAATCAATGACAGTTTGTCCTGTTTGCATACAGGCCCGTATAAAACGGTTTTTTATTTTATTTAACTGCGTAGTATTTCAAGCGCAAGGACAAACACGGTGGCTGGTCTGCCGTGCGGGTGAAGGTGATACGGGTATGGGTCGGTCGGATTGCTCCGGCAGACGCCGCCTTCGGGGAGCGGAAACCCCTGAGGTGGAACAAGATCCCGTCATGACCGGATCCCAATATGGAACATGCTATTTGCGAGGGGGTGACATGCGAATGTCGCCCCATTTTTTATGCCACTCTGCCCCTGATGGCAATAAAAAGACCGCCAATGGGCGGTCTTGCGAATGAGCGATGGCGGCGTCAGGCAAGGCCGGCCAACAGTCGGCTCCAGTTGCGTTTGCTGGCGATGAAGCCATCGCGCAGGGTGCGGTACTCCAACTGCAACCTGAGCCTGTCATAGCGGGCCAGCGCCTTGCGTTTGCGCTGCTCCAGCAGCCGCTTGCGGCTGGCGTAGTAGTGCTGGATCTGCTGGCTCAGCTTGTCGTACTCCTCCTGCAGCAGCGCCTGCCACAACTCCCGATCGTCCTCCTTGTGCAACCTGGCCTGGGCCCGTTTCAGCTGCATCTGCAGCCTGGCCTGCTCGATGCGCTCCTCCGGGCAGGATCTCAGATCCTTCGCCAGCCCGCACCAGGCGGCGCTTCGGATCAGCCACTTGGTAGGATCAAACTGCCACCAGTGGATGCCGTTGCGGTAGTCGTTTTCGAACAGGTGGTGGAAGTTGTGGTACCCCTCGCCGAAGGTGAAGAAGGCCAGGATGCCGTTGTCCCGCGCGCTGTTGCGGTCGGTGAAGGGCTGGCTGCCCCAGATGTGGGCCAGCGAGTTGATGAAGAAGGTGGTGTGATGGGTCATCACCATGCGCAGCACCCCGGCCAGCAGTAACATGCCGAGCAGATCCCCGTGGATCAGCCCCAGCAACAGCGGGATGCCGATGTTGGTGCCGAGGGTCAGTGCCAGATAGTGCCTGTGCTGGAAGGCGACGACGGGGTTGCTCTGCAGATCCCGCACATTGCTGTAATCGTGGTAGCGCTCGCCCTGGTATTCCCGCAGCATCCAGCCGATATGGGAGTACCAGAAACCGCGGCCGGCGCTGTAGGGATCCTGATGGTTGTCATCCACATGGCGGTGGTGGCGACGGTGATCCGACGACCAGTGCAGGGCCGAGTTTTGCAGGGCGAGGGCGCCGCCGATGGCGAAGATCCACTGCAGGATCGGGTGCGCCTTGTAGGCCTTGTGGGACCAGAGCCGGTGGTAGCCGGCGGTGATGGAGATGCCGCAATAGCAGAACAGCAGCAGGAAGCTGAGCCACTGCCAGAGATCGTAGCCATGGGTCAGCCCGTACCAGGGCACGGCGATCAGTGCCGTCAGCCCGGAGAGGGCGAACAGCAGGGTGTTGGTCATGATGATCGGGGGGCGTTCCATTTCACTCGGCTCCTTTCAGCGAACAGCTGTGCGCCATTCTCCATTGAGCCGGAATGTGGGTCAATGGTAAAAAAGTCGGAGACAAACCGGATCCCGGCCCGCCCTTCGGGTTATCATTTGGCCTCGCTAACCTCAAGGTGACTGTTTTCGTGGGTATTCGCGCGCAACAAAAAGAAAAAACCCGGCGTACGCTGATCGAGGCGGCGTTCAGTCAAGTCTGTGCCAACCGCAGTTTCTCCAACCTCAGTCTGCGGGAAGTGGCACGGGAAGCGGGCATAGCCCCGACCTCCTTCTACCGCCATTTCCGCGACATGGAAGAGCTGGGGTTGACCCTGGTGGACGAGGGCGGCCTGACCCTGCGCCAGCTGATGCGCCAGGCGCGTCAGCGCATCGCCGGGGGTGGCAGCGTCATCAGCACCTCGGTGCAGACCTTTATGGAATTCGTGGAAAACAACCCGAACATCTTCCGTTTGCTGCTGCGTGAGCGCTCCGGTACCTCGGCGGCCTTCCGCCAGGCGGTGGCCCGCGAGATCCAGCACTTCATCGCCGAACTGACCGATTATCTGGAAGCGACCACGGAAGCGCCACGGGAAGAGGCCTACATCCAGGCCGAAGCCATGGTGACCATCGTCTTCAGCGCCGGTGCCGACGCCCTCGACATGACCAGCGAGGAGTGCAAGGCTCTCTCCGATCGCACCATCAGCCAGTTGCGGATGATCGCCATGGGCGCCGAGGTGCTGAACCGCAAGCGTCGTGAATCTCTCTCATAACTCAAGGATGGACTGCCATGCATGAACCGAACGCGATCCCCAAGAAACCCCTGCTGCTGGCCCTGCTCATCGGTATCTGTGGCGACGCCTTCCTGTCGGTGTTGACCGAGTCGGCCGTGCCCTTCTCCTTCTTCCCCCTGATCGCCCTGGTGCTGGCCGCCTATCAGCTCTACCAGCACTATCGCCATGAGCCCATGGTGGGAAATACCCCGACCTGCATGGTGCTCAGCTTTTTCATCGGCGTTTTTGGCCATTCGGCGCTGATCAAGGTGCAATATCCTGATCTAGGCAGCAATTTCTTCTCCCTGATCGCCATGTTGCTGCTGCTCGCCGTGCTCTCCATCAAGCTCGGTGTCAGTGTGGGGAAAAAAGTGAAGGAGTGACGAGTCACTCCTTCGGATGGGGTCGGGATGTGAGGCGCCAGCCTCAGTCGGCCTGCGGGGGCGCCCCTTTCTGTTTGGCATCTATGATGGCCTGCAGCTTGGCGCGGATCTCCATCATGCCGAACACGCCGAAGATCAGCACCTGGGTGAACTCGAGTCTGGTGACCGCGAAGTAGGGCTTGCAGGCCGCCTTGATGAGGCTCGCCTGCACCCAGTGCATCAGGGCCACGATCAGGCCGCAGACCGGCAGGAAGCCGTTCAGCTTGCCAGGCAGGGTACCAAACAGGGCGAGGATCACCCCGAGCCAGAAGAACAGCAGCACACCCATCGCCAACAGATTAAACACGCGCTTCATCGTTTATCTCCCTTACATAGAGCTGATAGCAGACCTGATCTGATCGACCTGCTTGTCCTTGAGTCATTGTCCACATTGACCGGGGAGGGGACATCGCCCATTTCCCCTCCCGTACGGTGTTTAAACCGCAGCGTCATTCTTGGTGTCTCGTAGATAGAGCTGATAACAGACTTGACCGGCCTGCTTGTCCTTGAGTAATTGCCAGCTGGCGGGCAGGGCCAGATCGGCCATCTCCTTTTCCCGTTCAAGATAGATGAGCGCATCCGGTGCCAGCCAGCCACGCTGCTCCAGCAGGTCACACACCTGGGGCAGCAGCTCGCGGCGAAACGGCGGATCCAGGAACACCAGATCGAACGGGGTCACCGGGCCTTGCAACCAGCTTATCGCATCGGCTTGGATGACTTGGCCTTGCTGGCTGCCGAGGGCCACCAGATTCTTCTTGAGCTGATCGGCCGCGCCCTTGTCCATCTCGACCAGGGTCACCTGTTCGGCATAGCGGGACAGGGCCTCCAGCCCCAGGCCGCCACTGCCGGCAAACAGATCCAGGCAGCGGGTACCACGCACGTGGGGCGCCAGCCAGTTGAAGATGGTTTCCTTGACACGGTCCGTGGTGGGCCTGAGTCCGTCCAGATCCTTGACCGGCAGTTTGCGACCCTTCCACTGGCCGCTGATGATTCTTACAAAGCCCGCTTTTCCCTGTGGGATCGGGCTTTTATTGGGGGTGCTACGGCTGGATTTCACTCTGGGCATCGCGTTTCGTCGTCAGAAAATAAAGTGGTAGTATAAGGCGGTTCATTTTTATGCCACCCCACCGAGGGACGGCTATCTTAGCAGTCAGCCAACGAAGTGAGTATTTTTTAGATGGCAAAAGGTTTGTTTTCCTGGCTGGGTTTCGGCCGCAAGAAAGAAGAGGCTGAGGCCGTCCCATCACAGGCGCCCGACGCCCCCCCGGTGATCCCTGAGTCTGAGGCCAGCGTTGCCCCGGCTCCCGTTGCCGAGACTCCCCCGACCGACGCACAACCGGATGCCTTCCCGACGACGCCGGATGAAGGTCCTCTGGTGGTGGAAGAGTGTGAGTCCGAGCTCGAGCCCGTCATCGTCAACGAGGCGCTGATCGCCGACGAAGCCAAGGCCGCAGAGGAAGCTCGCCTTGCCGCCGAGGCTCAGGCTGCGGAAGAAGCCCGCATTGCCGCCGAGGCACAGGCTGCCGAGGCAGCTCGCCTTGCCGCCGAAGCTCAGGCTACGGAAGAGGCTCGCATCGCCACCGAGGCTCGGGCTGCCGAAGAGGCTCGCGTTGCCGCTGAAGTTCAGGCTTCGGAAGAAGCCCGCATTGCCGCCGAGGCGCAGGCTGCCGAGGAGGCTCGCATCGCCGCCGAAGCCCAGGCTGCCGAAGAAGCTCGCCTTGCCGCCGAAGCCCAGGCTGCCGAAGAGGCTCGCCTTGCCGCCGAGGCTCAGGCTGCGGAAGAGGCTCGCGTTGCCGCTGAGGCTCAGGCTGCTGAGGACGCTCGCGTTGCCGCCGAAGCTCAGGCTGCGGAAGAGGCTCGCGTTGCCGCCGAGGCTCAGGCTGCGGAAGAAGCCCGCATCGCCGCTGAGGCCCAGGCTGCGGAAGAAGCTCGCATCGCCGCCGAAGCACAGGCCGCCGAAGAAGCCCGTATCGCCAAAGAGGCCCAGCGAGCGGAGGATCTGCGCCTGGTCGCCGAGATGGAGGCCGCCGCCCTGGCTGCCCTGCCACTGGCGGCTCAGGTGGATGACGACACCCAGGAGAAACCGCAGCGGGAGGGCTTCTTCGCCCGCCTCAAGCGCAGCCTGGTGCGCACCAAGGAAAATATCGGCTCCGGTTTCTTCGGCCTGTTCAGTGGCAAGAAGATCGACGACGAGCTGTTCGAGGAGCTGGAGACCCAGCTGCTGACTGCGGATCTCGGGGTCGATACCACCAGTCGCATCATAGACGGCCTAGTGCAGCATGCGGATCGCAAGCAGCTCAAGGATGCCGAGGCGCTTTACGGCCTGCTCAAGCAGGACATGGGGGAGATACTGGCCAAGGTCGAGAAGCCGCTGGTCATCGACACCAGCAAGAAGCCCTATGTGATCCTGATGGTCGGCGTCAACGGGGTGGGCAAGACCACCACCATCGGCAAGCTGGCCAAGCAGTTTCAGGCCGAGGGCAAGAGCGTCATGCTGGCCGCCGGTGACACCTTCCGTGCCGCTGCCGTCGAGCAGTTGCAGGTCTGGGGTCAGCGCAACAACATTCCGGTCATCGCCCAGCACACCGGCGCCGACTCCGCCTCCGTCATCTATGATGCCATCGAGGCCGCCCGTTCCCGTGGTGCCGACGTGTTGATCGCCGACACAGCCGGCCGCCTGCAGAACAAGAGCAACCTGATGGAAGAGCTCAAGAAGGTGGTGCGGGTGATGAAGAAGCTGGACGAGGAAGCCCCCCACGAGATCATGCTGACCCTGGATGCGGGCACAGGCCAGAATGCCCTGAGCCAGGCCAAGCTGTTCAGCGAGGCGGTGGGCCTGACCGGCATCACCCTCACCAAGCTGGACGGTACCGCCAAGGGCGGGATCATCTTCGCGATGGCGGACAAGTTCCAGATCCCGATCCGTTACATCGGGGTGGGCGAGGGGATAGATGACTTGCGTCCCTTCGTCGCCAACGACTTTATCGAGGCACTGTTCAGCCGCGATGAGTAAGCTCAGGCATGATCAGTAAACGTCACACGCCCCGACTCAGGTCGGGGCTTGTCAATGTCAGGGATCCGTTATGATTCGTTTCGATAAGGTCAGCAAGGTATACAGCGGTGGCCATCAGGCGCTGCAGAAGGTCAGTTTCCACCTGCGCAAGGGGGAGATGGCCTTCCTGACCGGTCACTCCGGGGCGGGCAAGAGTACCCTGCTCAAGCTCATCAGCGTGATGGAGCGGCCGACCGATGGCCGGGTCTTCTTCCACGGGGACGACGTCAGCCAGATCAAGCGCGGCCAGATCCCCTATGTGCGCCGCCAGATCGGCATGATCTTCCAGGATCACAGGTTGCTGATGGACAGAACCGTGTTCGACAACGTGGCCCTGCCGCTGGTGATCGATGGCTACAGCCACGCCGACATCAACAAGCGGGTGGCGGCTGCGCTGGACAAGGTCGGCCTGCTCGGCAAGGAGCGCTACCAGCCGCGCATGCTATCTGGCGGTGAACAGCAACGGGTCGGCATCGCCCGCGCCATCGTCAACAAGCCGCCGCTGCTGCTGGCGGATGAGCCGACCGGCAACCTGGATCCCCAGCTCTCCATGGACATCATGCGATTGTTCGAAGAGTTCAACCGCTTCGGTGTCTCAGTGCTGATTGCGACCCACGATCTGGGGCTCATCGCCCGCATGCGCTACCGCACCCTGACCCTCAAGGCGGGCCGCATGTATTCACAGCAACCGGAGGAGGAAGTCTGATGGCCATCGTTCGTCATAAACAACCCCTGCTACGCCGGCTGGTCATGTACTGGGTGGATCACCTGCGCCAGGCCTTCGCCAGCATGGGGGAGCTGTGGCGCAATCCGCTCGCCTCCCTGATGACGCTGGCGGTGCTCGGCGTCAGCCTGGCGCTGCCCTCCTGCTTCCACGTGTTGCTGAAGAACGCCGAGGTGGTGGAGGGCAATTGGCAGACCAGCTCCCAGATCTCCCTCTATCTGCGCAAAGACCTGCCGGAGCAGAGCATTCTCGACATGAAGCAGAGGATCCTGCTATATCCCGAGGTGGAATCAGTCACTTATATGAACCGGGACGAGGCGCTGAAGGAGTTTCGCGAGATCTCCGGCTTCGGTGATGCCCTCGATTACCTCGACAGCAACCCGCTGCCGCCCGTGCTGAGCGTGATCCCGGATCCGCGCTGGCAGAACCCGGAAGGGGCTGCCGAGCTGCTCGCCAAACTGGAGAACGAACCCGGCATCGAGCAGGGCAAGCTGGACTTGCAGTGGCTGACCCGGTTGCAGGGGATCATGAACCTGCTGCGCCACACCATCACAGGCATCGCAGTGCTGCTGCTCTCCGCCGTGCTGCTGATCGTCGGCAACACACTGCGGCTGAATATTCTCAACCAGCGCTCCGAGATCGAGGTGCTCAAGCTGGTGGGGGCGACCGATGCCTTCATCCACCGTCCCTTCCTCTATACCGGCATCTGGTTCGGGGTGATCGGCGGCATGCTGGCCTGGTGGCTGACCGAGGTGATGGTGATCTGGAGCGAAGGGGTCGTGAAGGAGCTGGCCGGGCTCTATAACAGCAGTTTCCGCCTGGTGGGCATGGGTGCGGCCGATGGCTTCAATCTGATACTGCTGGGGGCTTTGTTGGGGCTGATTGCGTCCTGGTTTTCGGTACACAGGCACATTCGCGACATAGAACCATCTTGATTGATTTACCAGCAGTGCAAAGCGCTGGATTTTGCGAACTGGATCAAGTAAAAGAATGGCCCGTTTCTGGCACGGCCAGGTTTCTCAGAGTAATCTGAATGATGCCTGCGTTCAGGATCTTCTCTGGATCCTATGAACCTTTTGATTTATAAGCAGTCTATCTAGTGCGACAGAATGTATACGGGTATGGCCCCTCTGCCTTGCTCGTCTGACTTGGCAAGCATGTGAAGGTTGCGAGCTCCGCAACAATGGACTTAGCATGCTACTTTTCGGGGGTCCTTCACTGTGACCCCTTTTTTTTGACTGTTCATTTATGATTCATCCCGTCGGCATAAGATAAGCCGGGTTCACGCTGGGGCTGATGTTTGACTTATGTTTGACGTGAGCCGCAGAATGGCCCCCGGTCGGTAGACAGACCCTCTCAGGGTGTTAGACTGGTTCGATTGAAAAGTAAGAGGTAGAACATGGGAACTTCATTGCAGCGCACTATGGCTCTGATTCCGCAAGGTAGTCTGGAAGGCTATATCCAGGCAGTTAACTCGATTCCTGTGCTGAGCGCAGAGGAAGAGCGTGAACTGGCGACGCGCTTGCAGCAGGGTGGCGATCTCGAGGCTGCCCGTCAGCTGGTCATGTCGCACCTGCGTTTTGTCGTTCACGTGGCCAAGAGCTACGCTGGCTATGGCCTGCCTCAGGCTGATCTGGTGCAAGAAGGCAATATCGGCCTGATGAAGGCGGTGAAGCGCTTCGACCCGAGTGTCGGGGTACGTCTGGTCTCCTTCGCCGTGCACTGGATCAAGGCCGAGATCCACGAATATGTTCTGCGCAACTGGCGCATGGTCAAGGTGGCGACCACCAAGGCCCAGCGCAAGCTGTTCTTCAACCTGCGCAAATCCAAGAAGCGTCTGGGCTGGTTTAGCCACGACGAGGTGCAGGCCGTTGCCGCCGAGCTCGGGGTCTCCCCGTCCGATGTGACCGAGATGGAAGCCCGGATGAGCAACTACGATCAGGCGTTCGATCTGGTCGGCGATGATGAAGACGAGGGTGGCTTCGCCCCGGTTCACTATCTGGAAGACAAGTCTTCCGATCTGGCTGCCACCATAGAGAACGACAACTGGGACAACCACGCCACCCGTCGCCTGAGTGCGGCCCTGGCAACCCTGGACGAGCGCAGCCAGCACATCATCCGTGCCCGCTGGCTGGATGAAGAGAGCAAGACCACCTTGCAGGAGCTGGCCGATACTTATGGTGTCTCGGCAGAGCGGGTGCGTCAGCTCGAGAAAAACGCGCTGAAGAAATTGAAAGACGCCATGGATGCCTGAGGCATTCCAGAGACAAAGCAGGGCCTGATGGCCCTGTTTTTGTATCTGCGCCATCAGATCGGATCTGTTGCGACGCCTTGCCCCCAAAGGCGCCGAATATGATATGTTGCCGCCATTAACACTCTAGGGAGAGCAGAAGTGAAACTGTTAAACGACCTGTTTACCAACAACCGCGAGTGGGCGGAGCAGATCAAGGCCGAGGATCCCGAGTTCTTCGCGACCCTTTCCGCCCAGCAGGCACCTGAATATCTCTGGATCGGCTGCTCCGACAGCCGGGTGCCCGCCAACCAGCTGATGGGCCTGCTGCCGGGGGATGTCTTCGTTCACCGCAACGTCGCCAACCTGGTGGTGCATACCGACTTCAACTGCCTCTCCGTGCTGCAATATGCGGTCGAGGTGCTCAAGGTGAAGCACATCATCGTCTGCGGCCACTACGGCTGTGGCGGCGTGCTGGCGGCCATGAAGAACACCGAGCTGGGTCTCATCGACAACTGGCTGCGCAACATCAAGGATGTGTACTTCAAATACCGCGAGCAGCTCGATGCCATCGAGGACGAGCACGAGCGTCACGACTATCTGTGCGAGCTGAACGTGGCCGAGCAGGTGGCCAACGTCTGCCATACCACCATCATCCAGAACGCCTGGCGCAAAGGGCAGGAGCTGGCGGTGCATGGCTGGATCTACGGCATCAAGGACGGTCTGCTGCACGATCTGGATCTCTGCATCAGCGGTCCGGATCAGATTGCCGACGTTTACCGCGCCTGGCCGGACATGCGTCCGCCCCGTCGCCGCTGAGGCGCTGATCCTTGGCGCCCGCGCTCTACCTGCAGATCAAGCAGCACATTCTCGACGGGATCCGCGAGCGCCACTATCAGTCCGGCGATCAGATCCCGACCGAGGCGGCCCTGTGCGAGCAGTTCTCCGTGAGCCGGATGACGGTCAACAAGGCCCTGCGTGAGCTGGTGACTGAAGGCTGGCTGGTGCGCACCGCCGGCTCCGGCAGCTTCGTGGCGGATCGGCGCGCCGAGTCGCCCCTGCTGGCCATCCGCAACATCGCCGACGAGATCGCCGAGCGGGGCAGCCAGTACAGCGCCCGGGTGATCCGCCTGCAGCGTCAGGCCGCCGACGAGAAGGTGGCGGTGCGGCTCGGGTTGCGGGTGGGGGCCCCCACCTTCCACAGCCTCATCGTCCACCAGGCCGATGGGGAGCCGCTGCAGCTGGAGGAGCGTTTCGTCGATGCGGAGCGTCTGCCGGACTATGGCGAGCAGGATTTCACCCGTCAGACACCGAACAGCTATCTGATGGAGATCTGCCCCCTCTCCGAGATGGAGCATGTGGTGGAGGCCGTGTTGCCGAGTGCAGGTGAAGCGGGATTGTTGCAGGTACGAGTCGATACCCCCTGCCTATTGTTGCACCGGCGCACCTGGTCGGACGGCTATCTGGTCTCCTACGCCAGGCTGCTGTCGCCGGGATCCCGCTACAAGCTGAGCTCCAAGACCCGACTAACCTAATTGTATATACATATAGACCTTTCAAAAGCCCACCACTCGGTGGGCTTTTTTGTGTTTAAACTCTAATGAAATAGCTGTTATCAAGATGTGAACTCGATCCTATCTTTCTCGTCAGGGATCGGCTATAAATTATTGTATATACATTTGAGGTCGCTATGAACAAGGAACTGTTAAGCTGCGAGCGGGTCTGGCTCAATGTGATGCCTGCCACCCTGCGCCCCGATCTGGTGGACTACGGCCTGCTGGAACCTCATGCCCTTGGGGTACACGAGGGCAAGATCCACGCCCTGGTGCCCATGCAGGATCTCAAGGGGCCGCACCCGGCTCACTGGCGAGACATGAAGGGTCGGCTGGTGACCCCTGGCCTCATCGATTGCCACACCCACCTCATCTTCGCCGGCAGCCGCGCCGAGGAGTTTGAACAGCGCCAGAAGGGCGTGCCCTACGCCGACATCGCCCGCAAGGGCGGTGGCATCCTCAGCACAGTGCGGGCCACCCGGGCAGCCAGCGAGGATCAGCTCTATGAGCTGGCGGTGCCGAGGATCAAGTCCCTGATCCGGGAAGGGGTCACCACGGTCGAGATCAAGTCCGGCTACGGCCTCACCCTGGCGGACGAGCTCAAGATGCTGCGGGTCGCCCGCCGCCTCGGGGAGGCGCTGCCGATCCGGGTCAAGACCACCTTGCTGGCCGCCCATGCGGTGCCACTCGAGTTTCGCGACGATCCCGACTCCTGGGTCGAGACCATCTGCCAGGAGATCATCCCGGCGGCCGCCGAGGCGGGTCTGGCGGATGCGGTGGACGTCTTCTGCGAGCACATAGGTTTCTCGCTTGCCCAGACAGAGCAGGTCTATCTGGCGGCGGATCAATACGGTCTGGCGGTGAAGGGACACATGGATCAGCTCTCGAATCTCGGGGGCAGCACGCTTGCCGCCCACTTTGGAGCCCTCTCGGTGGACCACCTTGAGTATCTGGATTCTGCGGGGATCCAGGCGCTGGCCCATCGCGGCGTGGTGGCGACCCTGTTGCCCACCGCGTTTTACTTCCTGAAAGAGACCAAGTTGCCGCCGGTCGAGGCGCTGCGCCGGGCCGGAGTGCCCATGGCGGTCTCCTCCGACATCAACCCGGGCACGGCGCCCATCGTCTCCCTGCGCATGGCCATGAACATGGCCTGCACCCTGTTCGGCCTGACGCCGGTCGAGGCCATGGCCGGGGTCACCCGCCACGCCGCCCAGGCGCTGGGGGAGCAGGAGAGGCTCGGGCAGTTGAGAGTGGGCATGCTGGCGGACTTTCTGGTCTGGAATTGCCACCATCCTGCCGAGCTCAGCTACCTCATCGGCGTCGATCAGCTGGTGAGCCGGGTGGTCAACGGTGAGGAGACCCATCATGGCTGAGTTGCACATAGACATGAGCGTCTGGCAGGGGCGCCAGGATCCGGAAGATGGAGAACTGGCCCTGCGTTGGCACGACAGGGTGCGGCCCTGGCAAGAGGATGTGGCTCCCGGTGTGGCCCTGGTGGGTTTTGCCTGCGATGAAGGCGTGCGCCGCAACAAGGGGCGTGTGGGGGCCGCCGCCGCGCCTCAGGCGATTCGCAAGCTGCTGGCCAACAGTGCCTGGCATCTGAGCCAACCGGTTTACGACAGTGGCGATCTGGCCTGTGAAGACGGCGATCTCGATGCCGCCCACGACCGATTGGCGCAGCGGATCGCCCGCCTGCTGGGCGAGGGACATTTCCCGCTGGTGCTCGGCGGAGGCCACGAGGTGGCCTTCGGTAGCTGGAGCGGCCTCAACCGTCATCTGGCTGGCAAGGGCAAGGTGGGGATCATCAATCTGGATGCCCACTTCGATCTGCGCATGAAGCTGGAGCAGGCGAGCTCCGGCACCCCCTTCTTCCAGATTGCCGAACAGTGCGCCGCTCAGGGCAGCGCCTTTCACTACGCCTGCCTCGGGGTAGCCGAGGCCGCCAACACGGCGGCGCTCTTTGCCAGAGCTCAGGCGTTGGGGGTCTGGCACGTGCTGGACGAGGCCATGACCCAGAGTGATCTGCCCGAGCTGCTGAACGGTCTGGATGCCTTTATCGCCCGCTGTGATCACCTCTATCTCACCATCGATCTCGATGTGCTGCCGGTTGCCGTCATGCCGGGGGTGAGTGCCCCCGCCGCCCGTGGCGTCGAGCTAGCGGTCATAGAACCTCTGATCGCCCATATCCGGGCCAGCGGCAAGCTCAGGCTCGCCGACCTGGCCGAGTACAACCCGAACCTGGATCAGGACAACCGCAGCGCCCGCGTGGCCGCCCGGCTGGTCCACCAGTTAACCAAGTAGCGCTCTGCCGAAGGCAGGTCGCCATGTTGCTGTATCGATAAACAAGGAGTGTGTATGTCTGTGCAACACCAGGATCCCCGCCACGATCCCAATCGCGTGATCCGTGCCCCCCGCGGCACCGAGCTGACGGCGAAGAGCTGGCTCACCGAGGCGCCCCTGCGGATGCTGATGAACAACCTGGATCCGGAGGTGGCCGAGCATCCCCAGTCCCTGGTGGTGTACGGCGGCATAGGCCGCGCCGCCCGCAACTGGGCCTGCTATGACAAGATCGTTGAGGTGCTGACCCGGCTCGAGGAGGATCAGACCCTGCTGGTGCAATCCGGCAAGCCGGTCGGGGTGTTCCAGACCCACAAGGATGCGCCTCGGGTGCTGATTGCCAACTCCAACCTGGTACCCCACTGGGCGAACTGGGAGCACTTCAACGAGCTCGATAAGAAGGGCTTGATGATGTACGGCCAGATGACCGCCGGATCCTGGATCTACATAGGCACCCAGGGAATAGTGCAGGGCACCTACGAGACCTTCTTCGCGGTGGCAAACCAGCACTTCGACGGCAAGCCCGCGGGTCGCTGGATCCTGACCGGTGGCCTCGGCGGCATGGGTGGCGCTCAGCCCCTGGCCGCGACCATGGCGGGTTTCTCCATGATCGCCGTGGAGTGCGACGAGACCCGCATCGATTTTCGCTTGAAGACCCGCTATGTGGACAAGAAGGCCCACAGCCTGGACGAGGCGCTGGCCATGGTCGAGGATGCCAAACGCAGCGGCACCGCCGTCTCCGTTGGCCTGCTCGGCAATGCCGCCGATGTGTTCGCCGAGCTGGTGGCCCGTGGCATCACCCCGGACGTGGTGACCGACCAGACCTCAGCCCATGACCCCATTCACGGCTACCTGCCCCAGGGTTGGAGCGTCTCCCAGTGGCGTGAGCTGCAAAAAACGGCGCCCCAGGAAGTGAATCAGGCCGCCCGCCACTCCATGGCTCGCCAGGTGGAAGCCATGCTGACCCTGCAGGGCCGCGGTGCGGCGACCCTGGATTACGGCAACAATATCCGTCAGATGGCGCTGGAGGAGGGGGTGAAGAACGCCTTCGACTTCCCGGGCTTCGTGCCCGCCTACATACGCCCGCTGTTCTGCGAGGGCATAGGCCCATTCCGCTGGGTGGCCCTGTCTGGCGATCCGGAAGATATCTACAAGACGGATCAGAAGGTCAAGGAGTTGATCCCGGACGATCCTCACCTGCACAACTGGCTCGACATGGCCCGCGAGCGCATCGCCTTCCAGGGCCTGCCGGCGCGGATCTGCTGGGTCGGGGTCAAGGATAGAGTGCGCCTCGGCCTCGCCTTCAACGAGATGGTCAAAAGCGGCGAGCTGAAGGCCCCCGTGGTGATCGGTCGCGATCACCTGGACTCCGGCTCGGTGGCGAGTCCGAACCGGGAAACGGAATCCATGATGGATGGTTCGGATGCGGTCTCCGACTGGCCCCTGCTCAATGCCTTGCTGAATACTGCGGGCGGCGCTACCTGGGTCTCCCTGCATCACGGCGGCGGTGTGGGCATGGGCTTCTCCCAGCATTCGGGCGTGGTCATCGTCTGTGATGGCACGGATGACGCCGCCAAGCGGATCGGCCGAGTGCTGCGCAACGATCCGGCCACCGGCGTGATGCGTCACGCGGATGCGGGCTACGAGATTGCCATCGATTGTGCCCATGAGGCGAAACTGGACTTGCCCATGCTGGCTGCTGCTGGCAAAGGAGTGAAATAAGATGTTTGAACTCAATCTGTTACCCGGTGAACTGACCCTAGCCACCCTGCGCCGCGTCAGCCGCGAGCCGGTTCATATCAGCCTGGATCCGTCCGCCAAGCCCGCCATCGAGGCCTCGGCGGCCGTGGTCACCAAGGTGATCGAGCAAAATCGCGTCGTGTACGGCATCAACACCGGCTTCGGCCTGCTGGCCAATACCCGCATCCCTGTGGAACAGCTGGACGAGCTGCAGCGCTCCATAGTGCTGTCCCACGCGGCCGGGATTGGCGAGTACATGGATGACGCCAGCGTACGGCTGATGATGGTGCTCAAGGTCAACTCCCTGGCCCGTGGCTTCTCCGGCATCCGGCTGGAGGTGCTGCAGGCCCTGATGCGACTCATCAATGCCGAGGTCTACCCGGTCGTGCCGAAGAAGGGCTCCGTCGGTGCCTCCGGCGATCTCGCGCCACTTGCCCACATGAGCTGTCTGCTCATAGGAGAGGGCAAGGCCCGCCACAAGGGCGAGCTGATGGATGCCGCCGCGGCGCTCAAGATCGCGGGTCTGGAGGCCATCTCATTGGCGCCGAAAGAGGGGCTGGCCCTGCTCAACGGCACCCAAGCCAGCACGGCCTTCGCGCTGGAGGGGCTGTTCCACGCCGAGGATCTCTACGCCGGCGCCATCACAATCGGTGCCATGAGCGTGGAGGCGGCGCTCGGCAGTCGTCGTCCGTTCGATGCCCGCATCCACGCGGTGCGCGGCCAGCGCGGCCAGATCGACGCGGCCGCCTGCTATCGTCACCTGCTGGTAGAGGAGAGCGAGATCGGCATGTCCCACCACAACTGCGAGAAGGTGCAGGATCCTTACTCCCTGCGCTGCCAGCCCCAGGTGATGGGCGCCTGTCTGACCCAGATCCGTCAGGCCGCCGAGGTGCTGGTGTGCGAGGCCAACGCGGTTTCCGACAACCCCCTGGTGTTCGCCGACGATGAGGAGATCCTCTCCGGCGGCAACTTCCACGCAGAACCCGTGGCCTTCGCCGCCGACAACCTGGCCCTGGCCATCGCCGAGATAGGGTCGCTCTCCGAGCGACGCATGGCCCTGCTGATCGACTCCCGCATGTCCGGTCTGCCGGCCTTCCTGGTGAACAACGGCGGGGTGAACTCGGGCTTCATGATCGCCCAGGTCACCTCGGCGGCGCTGGCCTCCGAGAACAAGACCCTGGCCCACCCGGCCTCGGTGGACAGCCTGCCCACCTCAGCCAACCAGGAGGATCACGTCTCCATGGCGACCTTCGCCGGTCGCCGCCTGGCTGACATGGCGGAAAATACCCGCGGCATCCTGGCGGTGGAGCTGCTGGCGGCGGCCCAGGGGCTGGATTTCCGCGCCCCCCTGCGCAGCACCGAACTCATCGAGCTGGCCAAGGGACGCTTGCGTGAAGAGGTCAGCTTCTACGACAAGGACAGGTACTTCTCGCCGGACATCGAAGCCGCCGCCGCCCTGCTGGGCGCCGCCAGCTACAACGATCTGATCCCGGCCGGTGTGCTGCCGAGCCTCTGATCCCAAGCATGATTGGCCCATAAAAAAGACCGCCCGAGGGCGGTCTTTTCGCTTTGTATCGAAGCTGGCGCTAACTAGGCTTACTCGAACATCAGGAACAGATAGACCACGAACAGCACCAGGTGGGTGGCACCGTGCAGGGCATTGGTGCGACCGCTGCTGAAGGTCACCTTGCAGACCATTAGGGTGGTGATGAGCAGCACCATGTCGGCGGCAGAGAGACCGAGACGCACCTCCTGGCCCATCATGGCCCCGATAAACAGCACGGCCGGTACCGTGAGCGCTATGGTGGCCAGCACGGATCCGAAATAGAGGTTCATGGCGCGCTGCAACTGGTTGTTGAATGCCGCCTTGATGGCACCGACCGCCTCGGGCGCCAACACGATACAGGCCACGATGAAGCCACCCAGGGCCGCCGGGGCGTCCATCACATGGACCCCGTAGTTGATGGGGATGGCGAGGGTCTTGGCCAGCAGGATCACCACCACCAGATAGGCGAGCAGCAGCAGGGTGTGGTAGACGTTGCTCTGCAGCGGGCCGTGGTGTTCTTCGTGATCCTCGTGATCGCTGTCGACGAAGAAGTGGCTGTGGCTGCGGGTCTGGATCAGCAGGAAGACGCCGTAGAGCAGGATGGAGATGATGATCAGCATCCAGGACATGGCGCGGGACATGCCGCCTATGTTGCCACCCTCGGTGAAGTTCGGCAGCACCAGGCAGAGCAGGGCCAGGGGGATGATGGCTACCAGATAGGATTTGACCCCATCCAGGTTGAAGCTCTGGGTGTGGTAGCGCCAGCCGCCAAACAGCAGGGTGAAGCCCACCAGGCCATTGGTCACCAGCATCACCACGGCGAACATGGTGTCTCGCGCCATCTCGGGGTTGGGTTTGCCGGTCAGCATGACGGAGGAGATCATCACCACTTCCAGCGAGATGACCGACAGGGTCAGGATCAGGGTGCCGAAGGGTTCGCCCAGCTTGATGGCCAGGGCATCCGAGTGGCGCACGACCGAGAAGATGGCCCAGGTGACGATGGCGAGCAGGGCCAGCGACACCGGCAGATAGACAGCAAGGGGGGTGGCCTCTGTCAGCAGGTCGCCGCCCAGCGTCTTGAAGAACAGCAAGGTCAGCAGGCCGACGAACAGGGCAATCTCTTGCCGGATAAATGACTTCATAGGCAGTGGTTCTCATCTCGGGGCGGCGTGAGCCGACGGGGAAAAGGACAAGTCCGGCATGGACCATGACGAATCTGCATATGATAAGGGCTGTTGCCTGGTTCGGGGAAAATCATTTTGATGGGATGGGTTTACCCTCCCTCATCCCAGCCCCGCAGTCACCGGCGTCCGATCGCCGAACAAGCGGCCTAGGCCGACTCTGTGGCCGGCAGCTGTTGCCATTGCAGCAACTCGTGCAGCGGCATGGGACGGGCGAACAGATAGCCCTGGATCAGGTAGACACCGTGCAGGGCCAGGTAATTGACCTGGGCCTGGGTCTCGACCCCCTCTGCGATCATCTCCATGTCCGACTTGCGGCCGAAGGCGATGATGGCGTCCAGCAGGTTACGCTTGGGATCGTCCGTGCCTATGGTGTCGATGAACATCTTGTCGATCTTGATCTGGCGGATGCCCAGGCGCTGCAGGTAGGCGAAGCCGCCGTAGCCGGTGCCGAAGTCGTCCAGCTTGAAGTGATAGCCCTTCTCCTGCAGCAGGGTGATCTCGCTGATGGCGGCCTGGATATCCCGTATGGGCTCACGCTCGGTGAGCTCGAAGGTGAGGCGTGCCGGAGAGGGCCAGTCGTGGCGTTGCAACTGGTTGCGCAGGTGGGGGTGCTCTATGTGGGCGGCCACCAGGTTGACGCTGACCCACTGCTCCGGCATCAGCTGTGGCAGGTCTTCGATCACCTTGCCCAGCAGTTGCTCCGTCATCGGCAGTATCAGCCCCTGCTCCTCCGCATAGGCGATAAAGGCGCCGGGGGAGGTGAGATCCCCCGCTCGCTCCCAGCGCAGCAGTGCCTCGAAGCCGACGACGACGCGAGTTCGGCTGTCGATGATGGGCTGATAGAAGGGAACGAACTCCTGGTGAACGAGCCCGGTATGCAGCAATCCCTTGAGGGATCGGCGGTAGTTGCGCAGCAACCAGTAGCCAGCGAGCAGCAGGGCGCCCAGCATGGCGCCAATCCAGATGGCATAGCGCTGGGCCTGGGCGAGAGCGTATTGCTGCAGCGCCTTGCCGGCCCAGAGAACCTGCTGGATCTGGCTGGAGGTCGGGGTGAAGATGATGCGCTGGCTGCCGGCCTCGTCCTTGATGCGTTTGTCCCCCCGCGGGAACAGCTCATGGCGGCTGATGCCGGGCACCAGCGGGATCAGTTCCAGATAGAAGCAATCGAGGCAGGGTTTCTCCAATATGGTGTGGCTCCAGCTGTTGCTCAGCACCCAGTAGGCGATATTGCCCTTCTGCTTGGAGAAGATGACCAGCTCCTGTTCCGTGTTGAATTCAGGTGTGGTGGCCGTGAGCCCGAAGGTGTCCACCGCGGGATCGGGGAGGCTGCTGACGTCAATGATGGGCAGATCCGGCCCCAGGCTGGAACAGCCCTTGCCCGAGGCCAGCTTCAGCCCCTGCAACCGGATGTGACGACTGTAATGCTTGGGATCCCGCAGCAGGATCATGTCCTGCTCGCCGCAATCGAAGGAGAAGCGGGTCAGCTGATCGCCAATACTGGCCTCCAGCGCCCGCTGGCGTTCGTCCATGGCGGCCTCGATCTCGAGGCGTTTCTGTTTCAGCAGGTGATGAGCCAGGAGATCGCCCGCCAGCCGGTTCAGTGACAAACCAACCAGAATGGGGAGCGCGAACAGCAACAGGCTGATCCAGAGGGGGGACAATCGTTTCAACTCATACCTGCTGGTGAAAGGAGGAGGCGCCAAGGTATGTCATCATAGTTCATTAGCTGGTTCGATTTGAAAAAACAAAATAATGTTAATGTGTTTAATACCTAAGCCAATGATAAATATTGTTTTAGCCATTGGTGCTTGGTGAAAATTCAATCGCCCACCTGTCATATCTAACAATTGTCCAGCTTATCTGAACTGGTTTAGAGTAGCCCTGCGGTTTGACTCACCGTGTGTTCAATACTCCTGTATCTATTTTTGTCAGTAGCACAGAGTGTTAGTTTTGATATTGAGTGTTTCTTTTGGTCCCCATTGTGGGACCATTTTTCTTTGTGCGAGTCACCTTCCCCCCGATTTTCTGCCACCCTCCCGTTTGAAACAGCCCTTTCCTGCCATGAGTGCCCATGCAGGTAGCAAGTCCACAGCCGCTTATTTGCAGAAGCGGGATCTTCATCCATAGGCGGGTTTTGGCCAAGGCTGATACCATGAGCCCTTATGGATGCTGTCGGCTACGGAAAGGCACATGAAACTGACCACTCAACTCGTCTCCTTTATTACTCTGTGCGTGATCGCGGCCATGACCATGGTGTTGCTCGGCGGGGTGTTCAGCTTTCGCCAGATGGGGATGGAGCTGCAGCAGAACCGGGTCGACTCCCTGGTGGAGATCATCGACAAGCAGCTGGGGGCGACGGACGATCAGCAGGATCTGGCGCGCTGGCTGCCTTCCCTGCTGCGCGCCTCCCACGTGGTGGAGCTGGAGATCCGCCAAGACAAGCAGAGGGTCTACTGGTTTCGCGACGTCCAGCAGCAGACCGATGAGAGCCTGCTGATCCCCTACAGCAAGGCGATCCCCAACCAGAACGGCATGCAGGCGGAGTTCAAACTGGATCGGCCGTTCAAGGAGTTTGAATACTCCATGCAGGCCATGTCCGGCATCTCCCTCGGGGTCACCATAGTGGTGTTCGGCCTCTGGTACTCCATTCGCTGGTTGCGGTTGCAACTGCGTGGCGCCGAGCTGCTGGCGGAGCGGGCCCAGTTGATTCTGGATGGCAAGCTCACCAAGCTGACTCACGATCCTGCCGACGAGTGGCCCGCCTCCGCCAGTCAGGCGCTCAACCACCTGCTGGCCGAGCTGGCCGATGCCCGCAAGGAGCGCAGCCGGTTCGACAACTTCATCCGCAGCAACGCCTTCGTCGACAAGGTGACCGGCATCGGCAACCGCCTCTTCTTCGACAACCGGCTGGAGAGCGCCATCATGGAGGCGAGCGTGATCAGCGGCGGTGTGCTGCTGATCGAGCTGGCCGGTCTGGAGGAGCTGGATCCCGAGCTGACCAGCCGTCAGAGCCAGGATCTGCTGATGGAGGCGAGCGCCTCCATCGGTACCTTCGTGCGCAAACACAGCGGCGCCTTGCAGGCCCGTTATGCCGGCCAGGTGTTTGCCGTGCTGCTGCCCAACATGTCCGAGAGCGAGATGGTGGACGGGGCGAGCCAGCTGCTCAAGAGTCTGCAACGGCTGCACTGGCCTGGCTCGGTCAATGTCGAGACCGCCGTCTACCTCGGTGCCGTCTGCTATCAGGCCCAGGACTCCCTGCTCAAGGTGCAGGAGGAGGCGGAGCTGGCCCTCAAGAGCGCACGCCTGCAGGGGCACTCCGGCTGGTTCCTGTTCGAGAAATCCCTGGATGAGGAGCCGAGCAGCAAGGGAACCGTGCGTTGGCGTACCCTGATCACCCGTCGTATCGAGGAGCAGGGGGTGCATTTCTACCTGCAACCGGTACAGCAGGAGCAGGATCAGGTGGTGTTGCAGCAGGAGCTGCTGATCCGAATCCATGATGAGCACGATAGAGAGCTGCAGGCGGGGGTCTTCATGCCGATGGCGGAGAAGGCCGGACTCTTGCTCCCCCTGGACAAGCTGGTGGTGGCCTGGACCCTGCGCCTGCTGCGGCAGCGCCCCGAGCCGAGCTGTCCCGTCTGTGTGTCGCTCTGCGCCCAGAGCCTGCTCAATCGCCAGTTCCAGCGTGAACTCTTCTTCGATCTGTTCCAACTGCCGCGCAGCACCAACGAGAGCCTGGTGTTGCAGTTGTCTGAATCCCAGGTGACGCGCCACTACGAGGCCCTCAAGCGGCCGCTGCGGGCATTGCGCATGCTGGGCTGCCAGCTGGCCATCGATCACGCCGGTCAGGACGTGGTGAGCACCCAATACATCAAGGAGTTCGAGATCAACTTCCTCAAGCTGCACCCCAGCCTGGTGCGGGAGATCCACCTGCGGCAGGTCAACCAGATGGCGGTGCGCAGCCTAGTCGGCGGCTGCGCCAACACCCAGACCCGGGTGATCGCGGTCGGGGTGGAGAGTGGTGACGAGTGGAAGATGCTGCGCCATCTGGGCGTACACGCGGGCCAGGGTCCCTGGTTCGCCGAACCGCGGCAACTGGTGATGAATACCTACGAGGCTTGAGTGAGCCGTAAATCAAGGCCGCCTCAGAGGCGGCCCTGTTCTCTCAGGCCGGCCAACCCCTGCAGGCCGCCGGTGTGGATGAAGACGATCTCGCTGCCACGGGGGATCCGGCCGGCGGCCAGCTCCCGAAACAGACCCCACATGGCCTTGCCGCTGTAGATGGGCTCGAGGGGCAGACCGGTCTCGGTGCTGAATGCCTGCACCCACTGCCACATGGCCTGACTGAACTTGGCATAGCCACCATCGTGGTGATCGAGCGCTATCCGCCAGCCCGGGGTCGTGGCGGCGGCAGGATGGAGCCGGCACACCTCGTCCTGGATGAAGGCCCCTCCCTTGAGCACGGCGACGGCCAGGATCTGCTCCTGCTCCCGCTTGCCTGCGATGAGGCCCGCCAGGGTGCCACCACTGGCGCAGGGCAGTACCCAGAGATCCGGCGAGAAGGGCACCTCGGCCACCAGTTCGGCCACTCCCGGGATGGCGAGCGGGCTGCTCCCCCCCTCCGGCACTATCAGGGTATCCGGCGCGGCGAACTGGGCCAGCCAGTCGGGATCCTGGCGCCGACGGTAGCTCTGGCGGTCCACGAAGATGAGTTCCATGCCCCAGCCCTTGGCCGCGCTCAGGGTTGAGTTGCTGACGATCCCGGCTTCACCGCGTATGATGCCCGTGGTGCGCAGTCCAGACCTGAGCCCCGCCGCCGCCGCCAGTGCATGGATGTGATTGGAGTAGGCGCCCCCGAATGAGAGCAGGTGAGTCTTGCCCAGAGCCTGGGCCTGTTGCAGGTGATATTTGAGCTTGCGCCACTTGTTACCCGAGATGGTCGGATGGATCAGATCATCCCGCTTGCACCAGAGCTTAACCCCGTGGGCATCCAGCAGGGGATGATGAATAGGGTGTAGCGGCGAGGGGAGCTGGCTGGGTGCCAACGGTGCCTCTGCTTGGCTGGACATCATGGCCATCAATGCATCGTCTGTCATAAGTATGGAGGCTAATAGTCTGTTTATGTTAAGGTTTAACCCGTTTCACGCAGCCAGGTAAAGGTCTCGATGAAATCTCTCTTCCGCCGCTCGCCTCCCAGCCATCAGGTCGGACTCCTGTTGGCCAGCGATCGCATCCTGCTGGCCGCCATGGGACAAACCCCCATCTTCACCAGCCGTGCCATCAACGGTCCTCACGACTGGCCGCAGGCCATGGGCGAGTTGTTTGGCCAGCATGGCCTGGCCAAGTCTAAGGTGCGGGTCGCCCTGGCCGCCAGCCTTTATCAACAGATCCAGATAGACAAACCCGCCGTGCCCGATACCGAGATGGCCGGGGCTCTGCCGTGGGCCATCAAGGATTTCGTCAATGAACCCGTGCTGCAACTGGCCATGGACTATGTGGATCTGCCGACCCCGCCCGCGGGACGCCCGCGCATCAACGTGATCTGCGTGCCCAAGAGCCGGGTGCAGCAACTGGCGGATGCGGTCAACGGAGTGGCGAGCCTGGACGCCATCGTCAGCGACGAGCTGGCCATGACGGCCCTCTATGAGGCGGATCAGACGGTGCGCATGCTGCTCTGGCAACCCAGGGGGCAGGAGCTGCAACTGCTGGTGTTCCACCGGGGCGGGCTCTGCTTCTCCCGTCAGCTGCGCGGATTTTCCAGCCTCACCAGTGCCCTTGATCCGCACAGCGACCTGCTGGACGGCCTAGCGCTCGAGATCCAGCGCTCCCTCGACTATCTGGCGGGTCAGCTCAAGTTGCCTGAGCCAAGCCAGATGCAGCTCGCCATCGCCTCTTCTTCCATCGGCATCCTGGTGCGTCACCTGGAGCAGGCGTTCGGTTTCCCTGTCTCCGCCATGGCCAACAAGGCGATCCTCGCGGGAGTCGAATATCTCTCTGCCTATGGTGCAGCCCTGGGCGGGAGGGAGTGATGAAGCATCATATCAATCTCTACGGCGCCGAATTCAGACCCAAGCGCCAGTGGGCCAGTCTCAACCAGATGGCGCTGGCCTGGGGCCTGTGCCTGTTGCTGCTGGCTGCTGTCGGTCTCTGGTATGGCTGGCAACAGCAGGGCGTCAGCCGTGAACTGGCGCAGTTGCAGGCGATGCTGGAGGTCAAGCGCGGCGAGGCCCAGCGTCTCGACGCCGAGCTGGCCCGCCATCAGGCCGATGGCCAGTTGCAGCAGCAGTTGACCAACCTGCAGGAGGAGCTGACCGCCAAACAGGGGCTGATACAGCAGCTTGGCAGCCTCTCCTTGCAAAAATCCAAGGGTTACGCCGGCGTGATGGCGGATCTCGCCCGCCTGCGTGACCCTCGCCTCTCCCTGCAGCGGATCGAGATAAGCGACGGCCACATCAACCTGTCCGGCGTGGCAGAGCGTAGCCAGGATGTGCCCGCCTGGGTGAACCGCTTCAAGCAGACCCCGTCCCTGGCGGGCAAGCAGTTTGGCGAACTGACGTTGAGCCGTGACAAGGGAGGCCAGCTGGCCTTCCAGCTCAGTGGCATCGAGCAGGAGAAGCCCTGATGGACGTGAAAGAACAATGGCAGGATCTGGCACAGAAGGTCGCCGCCCTCAGCCTGCGTGAGCGGGTGCTGATCCTGCTGACCGGCGCCATCCTGCTCGGCGCCGCCGGAGTCTACGGCTGGTTGGATGCCGCCGATACCCGCCTCACGGCAGACAGACAAGCACTGACGGCGGCCCAGCGGGATCTGGAAATCTTGGATCTCGAGAACCAGGGCAAGCAGGCCAGACTGGCGCGGGATCCGAACTCGCAAGTGCGTGAGCAACTGAACCGGGTGCAGGAGAGCCTCGCCAGGCTGGACGCCGAACTCAAGGCCCAGACGGTGGATCTTATCCCGGCCCACGAGATGCCCGCCGTGCTGGAGGCCCTGCTGTCCCGCTCCGCCAACCTGCACATGATGGCGCTCACCTCCCTCAAGCCCGAACCCCTGATGGCAGGGGAGCAGAAGGCCAACCTGTTCAAGCACGGGATCCGGCTCCAGCTGGAAGGGGGCTACTTCGATGTCTACCAGTATCTGAAGGCGCTGGAGGCCCTGCCTCGTCACTTCTACTGGAAGGGGTTTGACTACCGGGTGGTGGAACATCCTAAGGCGACGGTGTCGATGGAGATCTACACCCTCAGCACCAGCAAGGAGTTTATCCGTGGCTAACTGGCTGATGATCCATTCAAAACGACTCACAACGCCGGGTGCCGGCTGGCTGGTGCTGCTGGCCTGTCTGCTCGGCCTGCCGGCACAGGCTGAGGTCCTGCAGGATCCCACGGCGCCGCTGGCCGGTAGCGGCATGACGACCGGCTCAGGCAGCAAGGTCGCCGGTTTGCCGAAATTGCAGAGCATCATTCTGGGCAATGGCCCGGCGCTGGCGGTGCTCAATGGCCAGAGTTACCGCATTGGCCAGCGGATCGACGGCTATCAGCTGGTGGCCATCAGCACCGATTCCGTGGTGCTGGAAAAGGCGGGGAAGCGCCAGTCGCTGACCCTGTTTGGCAGCAAAGTCCGAATCTGAAGTGGGCCCAGCGCGGGATGTCGCGGGCCGGTTTTGTCCGAGTTTAATTGCGAGTCAGGTGCGTTAATAACATGAAAAAACACCATTTTTGTCTGCTTCCCCTCGCGTTGGCGGTGGCGGGCTGCACTACCTACAAGCATCCGGAGCCGGTGCAGGCCAAAGATGCCCTCAAGCAGGCCATGGCAGAACAGAACCCGACCGCGCCTCTGACTACCTTGCCGCCGTCGGTGCAGAGTGAACTGCTGCAACTCAATCGCCCTTCCCAGCCCATGGCAGTCCCCGAGAAGCGCCTGCGCATCGCCGCCCATGATGTGGATGCGGTCGAGTTCTTCGGCTCCCTGTTCAAGGGCTCCCGCTACAGCGTGGCTGTGCATCCCGGGGTGGCCGGTTCCATCTCGGTGGAGCTGAAAGACGTGACCTTGCAGGAGGCCCTGGCGACGGTCGGCGACATGTATGGTTTCGACGTGCAGCGCAAGGGCAACGTGTTCCACGTCTATCCTGCCGGCCTGCGTACCGAAACCATACCCGTCAACTACCTGATGATGGCGCGGCGCGGCCTCTCCCGCACCTCGGTCAGCACAGGGGGCGTGACCGCGAACGACAACAACAATAACGGCAATAACAACAACTTCGACAATGGTCTGAACAACAACAGTAGCGGCAACAACAACTTCGGCTCCTCCTCCAACGGTGACAACAACTCCAACAGCAACGGCACCCGGATCGAGACGGACAGCAACAACGACTACTGGACCGATCTGCGGGACTCCCTGCAGACCCTGATCGGCAACGGCGAGGGCCGCGCCATCATCACCAGCCCGCAGGCGGGCCTGGTCACTGTGCGGGCCTACCCGAAAGAGCTCAAGGCGGTGCGCGAATTCCTGGATCAGTCTGGCGAGCACCTCAAACGCCAGGTGGTGCTGGAGGCGCGGATCCTCGAGGTCTCCCTCAACGAAGGCTATGAGCAGGGGGTGGACTGGAGCGGCCTCTCCGCTACCTGGGATGGCAACAAGGGCATCACGGGTGGCGGCTCCCTGCTGCCGAGCCCCATTGCCAGCACTCCGAACCAGATCTTCCGGGCCCTGGGCGGCGGCGCCGGCTTCACCATCTCCGATGGCAACTTCAACGTGGCGGTCAGCCTGCTCAAGACCCAGGGGGACGTGAATACCCTGTCGAGCCCGCGCGTTACCGCGACCAACAACCAGAAAGCGGTGATCAAGGTCGGTACGGATGAATACTTCGTCACCAACGCCTCGACCACCACCACCACCTCGGGCAACTCGGCTCCCATCGTCACCCCCAACGTGGAGCTGACCCCCTTCTTCTCCGGTATCGCCCTGGACGTGACGCCGCAGATCGACGAGGCCGGCCGGGTGCTGCTGCATATCCACCCCTCCGTCATCGACACCGAGGAGCAGAGCAAGACCATCAACGTCGGCACCGCCGATCCCCTGGTGCTGCCGCTGGCCAAGAGCTCCATCCGCGAGTCGGATACAGTCGTGCAGGCCAACAACGGCGACATCGTCGTCATCGGCGGCCTGATGAAGACCGACAAGCAGGAGATCGTCAGCAAGGTGCCCCTGCTCGGCGACATTCCCTGGGTGGGCGAAGCCTTTACCAACCGCCGCGAGAGCACCAAGAAGGTCGAGCTGGTGATCCTGCTCAAGCCGACCGTGGTGGAGAAAGATACCTGGCAGAAGGAGCTGCAACGCTCCTCCGAGCTGCTCGATAAATGGTATCCGCCCAAGGGTTAAGCCATGACTGCAGATAGGTTGGTCATGCACCGCCCAAGGCCACAGGGGGCCTTATGTACCTGAGCCATGTCGGTTTGCGGGGGTTCTCCTTCGGCCTGGTCGGCACTGGCCGTGATGGGCGCAGGGAGGGCGTATGTACCTGAGTCACTTCGGCTTGCAGGAGGCGCCCTTCGGTCTGACCCCGAACACCGGTTTCTACTACGGGTTGCCGCCCCACGAGGAGGCCCTGCAGGTGCTGAACTGGGCGCTGGCCCAGGGGGAGGGCTTCATCAAGGTGACCGGCGAGGTAGGCACGGGCAAGACCCTGCTCTGCCGCAAGCTGCTGAGCGAGCTCGGCTCTGAGCAGAGGCCGGTGCGTCTCGCCTGGCTGCCCAATCCTCACCTCAGCCCGGCCGAGCTGCGCACCGCCCTGGCGCTGGAGCTGGGCCTGTCGGTGCGGGACGGTAGCGAGCTGGATCTGACGGATCGCATCCACCGCCATCTGATCGCCCTGCACCAGCAGGGTCAGCGGGTGGTGGTGCTCATTGACGAGGCGCAGGCCCTGCCAGACGAGACCCTGGAGGCGATCCGGCTGTTCGGCAATCTGGAGACGGAGTCAAACAAGCTGCTGCAGATAGTGCTGTTCGGTCAGCCTGAGCTGGATGCGCGGCTGGCCAAGCCCCACCTGCGTCAGCTGCGTCAGCGCATCGGTTTCTCTTACTGTCTGCGTGCCCTGCGCTTTGACGAGGCCCGCGCCTATGTGGAGCATCGACTGCAGGTCTCCGGCTATCGCGGTGCCGCCCTGTTCGATGGTCGTTCCCTGCGCCTGCTGTGGCGGGCGTCGCGCGGAATACCAAGGCTTATCAATGTGCTGGCCCAGAAGTGCCTGATGCTGGCCTACGGTCGGGGTGAGCGCCATATCGGCACCCGACTGGTGCGCCTCGCCATCCGCGACACCGATGACGCCAGTCGTACCTCTTTCATTCGCTGGTGGCCGCTGCTGTTGTTACTGGGTGGCGCCCTGGCCTACGGAGTCTGGTCATGAGCGTGATCAATCAGATGCTCAAGGATCTGGAGCAGCGCCAACAGGGAGAGAGTGCTGCCATCTATGTGGCACCGGCGCGCCAGCAGGGCTGGTGGATGCTGGTGCTGACCCTGATGTGCGGGCTGGCGCTGGGCATCCTGGGTTGGCGTAGCTGGATATACTGGCAACAGAGTCATCAAGTGCGCATTGCCACTGCCTCATCCGAAATCTCTCAGTCACAAGTGGATGTTTCCAAAATGGAGGCAGTTCCTTCGGCTGCGCGAGTTCTCTCGGCCATGCAGGAGCCGGCGGTCGTGATCCTGCCGGTCTCGCAGACGGCGCCCGTCGTGGCGACTCAGCCGCCGGTCGAGACGAATGTGCCCGCCGCCGAGGATGAACTGGCCGGGGATGAAGATCAGAACGATGACTCGCAAGCCTTCGAAGGCATGCAGGCAGACGAGGTGACCCCGAGCGACGAGGAGTTGCAGCCGGATCTGCAGGCCGAGCTGGCCGCCGAGCAAGCCGCCGCCGCACCGCCGCGCAAGCCCGGGGTGCTGAAGATTGAAACCGTGGATCTCTCCGAGCCCGAGCTGGCGGCCCTGGCCGAGCGCAAGGCGACCACCGCCATGGCCAAGGGCCAGATGCGGGAGGCGCAGGACAACTACTACCAGGTGCTGGTGCATGATCCTCACAATCAGGATGCCCGCGAACAGCTGGCCGCCCTGCTCTACGGTGAGGGCCGCCTGACCGAGGCCGGTCAGGTGCTGGAAGAGGGGCTCAGACTGGATCCGCAGCAGGCCGATTTTCGCCTGTTGCTGGCCCGGGTGGCCATCAGCGCCGGCGACAAGCCCAAGGCGCTCGACTGGCTGACCGGCTATCAACCTGAGCTGGCCAGCAATCTGGATTATTACGCCACCTGGGCCGGGCTGACCCAGGAGCTGGGCCAGCATGCCCAGGCATCGGACTTGTACGTCAAGCTGCTGCGCCAGCAGCCGGATCAGGGCCGCTGGTGGCTGGGGCTCGGCGTGGCGGAAGATGGCCAGGGCCACAGCCAGCGCGCACTGGATGCCTATCGCAACGCCCAGTTGCACGGCAACCTGGGCGCGGCATCGACCAACTGGCTGGAACAACGTATCGCCCAGCTCGCCCCCTGATGGGGACACTGTTCACTTTTTTGGAGTTTGCATGGCACAACCCAGACTGAAAATGCGGCTCGGCGACCTGCTGGTGCAAGAGCAGATCATCTCGGATGATCAGCTCCAGCTCGCCCTGCAGCAGCAGCGTCAGACCGGCCGCAAGCTGGGGACCACCCTGATCGATCTCGGCTTCATCAGCGAGGTGCAGCTGCTGCAGTTCCTCGCCCGCCAGCTGGACGTGCCCTTCTTCGATCTCAACAACCTCACCATAGATGCCGCCGCCGTGGCCCTGTTGCCCGAGGTGCAGGCGCGCCGTTACCGTGCGCTGGCGGTCAATTTGAGCGACGACAAGGTGACGGTGGCCATGTCGGATCCCGCCGACTTGAGCGCCCTCGACGCCATCGCCTCCCTGCTGAGTCCCCGCGAGCTGGTGCTCGCCGTGGCGCGGGAAGGCCAGCTGCTGGAGTATTTCGACCGCCTCTATCGCCGCACCCGGGAGATAGAGAACTTCGCCGTGCAGCTGCACGAGGAGCATCAGGATACCGGCTTCGAGCTCGGTGCCAGCAATCTCAACGGCGGGGCCGACGAGGGGGAGGCGACCGTGGCCAAGCTGCTGCGCTCCCTGTTCGAGGACGCGGTGCAGGTGGGGGCCTCGGATATCCATATCGAGCCGGACGAGAAGGTACTGCGCATCCGCCAGCGCATCGACGGCATCTTGCACGAGAACATCTTGAACGAGGTGCGCATCGCCCAGGCGCTGGTGCTGCGCCTGAAACTGGTGGCCGGGCTCGACATCTCGGAGAAACGGCTGCCCCAGGATGGCCGCTTCAACATGAAGGTGCGCGGTCGCGACGTGGACGTGCGGATGTCGACCATGCCGGTGCAATACGGCGAATCCGTGGTGATGCGGCTGCTGGATCAATCCTCCGGTATCTTGTCGCTGGCCGAAACCGGCATGCCGCCGGCGATCCTGACCCGCTTCCGTCGCCAGCTCAAACGCCCCCACGGCATGATACTGGTGACCGGGCCCACCGGCAGCGGCAAGACCACCACCCTGTATGGCGCCCTGTCCGAGCTCAATCAGGCCAGCCACAAGATCATCACGGTGGAAGATCCGGTGGAATACCGGCTGCCCCGGGTCAACCAGGTGCAGGTCAACGCCAAGATAGGTCTCACCTTCTCCCAGGTGCTGCGCTCCACCCTGCGCCAGGATCCGGACATCCTGCTGGTGGGGGAGATGCGGGACAACGAGACGGTGGAGATAGGCCTACGCGGCGCCATCACGGGTCACCTGGTGCTGACCACGCTGCACACCAACGATGCGGTCACCAGTGCCCTGCGCCTCATCGACATGGGGGCGCCCGGCTACCTGGTGGCGAGCGCGCTGCGGGCCGTGATGGCCCAGCGCCTGGTGCGGCGGGTGTGCGAACACTGCGTCGAGAGCAGCACGCCGGACGAAGGCCAGGCCACCTGGCTTGGGGTGCTCAGTGGCGAGACGCCGGGTCAGCACGTCTATCACAAGGGGCGTGGCTGCCAGAGCTGCAACTTCACCGGTTACAGCGGCCGGATCGGGGTCTACGAGCTGCTGGAGCTGGATCAGCCCATGATGGATGCATTGCGCCGCAACGATGCGGAAGGCTTCGCCCGGGCGGCGCGCGAGCACGAGCACTATCGGCCTTTGGCCCTGACCGCGCTGGACTATGCCCGTGAGGGGATCACCTCGGTGGACGAGGTGCTCAGGCTCGCGGAGGATCTGGGCTAAGCCATGAGCAGCTTCAACTACAAGGGCCGCGACAGCCAGGGCAATGCCGTGAGCGGCACCCTGGAGGCCGCCAGCGAAATGGCCGCCGCCGAGCAGCTGATGCGCCGCGGCGTGATGCCGACCGAGCTCAAAGCGGGCAAGGCGAAGTCTGCCAGCATCGACTGGTCTCTGCTGCTGGAAGGCGGCGTCAAGCTCGAGGAGCTGGTGGTGTTCAGCCGCCAGATGTATGCCCTGACCCGGGCCGGCATCCCCATCCTGCGGGCCATCGCCGGACTGGAGGAGAGCACCCACAGCAAGCCGCTCAAGCGAGCATTGCATGCGCTGGGGGAGGATCTGGGCAACGGCCGGCCGCTGTCGAGTTCCATGCAGGCTCACCCCAAGGTGTTCAGCAGCCTGTTCGTCGCCATCATCCACGTCGGCGAGAACACGGGTCAGCTGGAGGAGGCCTTCCTGCAGCTCGCCAACTATTTCGATCTGGAGCTGGAGACCCGCAAGCGGATCAAGACCGCCATGCGCTACCCCAGCTTCGTGATGATTGCCATCGGCATCGCCATGGTGATCCTCAACATCATGGTGATCCCGGTGTTTGCCGGTATGTTCGCCAAGTTCGGGGTGGAGCTGCCGCTGGCGACCCGGATCCTGCTCGCCACCTCCCACTTCTTCGTCAACTACTGGTGGCTGTTGCTGGCCATTATGGTGGGGGCCGTCATCGGTTGGCGGCGCTGGGTTGCCACGGCGCAAGGCAAGCTGACCTGGCACAGATGGCAACTCAGGCTACCCATCGTCGGCACCATCATAGAGCGCTCCCTGCTGGCGCGTTTCGCCCGCAGCTTCTCCATGATGCTCAGGGCCGGGGTCCCGCTCAACACGGCGCTGACCTTGGTGGCCGATGCTGTGGACAACGCCTGGATGGCGGGCCGGGTGCGCGACATGCGCGCCGGTATCGAGCGTGGCGAGAGCCTGCTGCGTACCGCCGGGGCCAGCGGCCTGTTCACCCCCCTGGTGATGCAGATGATCGCCGTGGGGGAAGAGACAGGTCAGGTGGACGACCTGCTGCACGAGGCGGCCGAGTATTACGAGCGTGAGGTGGATTATGACCTCAAGAGCCTCACCGCCCGCATCGAACCCATCCTGATCGGCATAGTGGCGGTCATGGTACTGGTGCTGGCGCTCGGTATCTTTACGCCCATGTGGGACATGATGCGCGCGGTGCGTGGTCAGTCATGAGTGACCGGCATTACGAGCATGTAGCCAAGGTCTGTAGGAGCAAGGATGAGCAGACAGTCCGAGCAGGATGATCGCTGGCTGGGGGGATACAGGCGCGTGCTGGCGGTGACTCTGCTGCTGATCATTATGGCGACCCTGGCCATGAGTTATCGCAGCCACAGGGAAGAGGCGTTGACGGTCAGCCTGACCCTGTTGGGTGAACAGTTTGCCGAGCGGGCCCAGCGTCTGCACGGACTCTGGCTTGATGAGCGGCGACCCGCCGTGCTGCACGCGCAAGGGGTGGCCTGGCAGTTCGATGAACGGGGCTGGCCCCTCGGGGTGGCGCCGCTGCAGTCCCCTTCCGACAATTGCCGCAGCCTCTGGCTGGCCCTGATTGGCCGGGACGCGAACGCCTTGCCACCGCTGCAGGCATTGGCCAGTCGGGATGGCGAAGGCTGTGAATTTGGCTGGGATGGGCTGCGGCTTGTCTACCGCTTTGGCGATGGGCGGGTGCAATCGTTCGCTGAATAGGTGAGCGTGTAGGTCCGGCAACATGATTTTTTTCTATCTGCATGAAATAATGCGGATCATTACGGAGGCAGCATGGCAGCAACAAGAGTGATATCCGGTCGCGGGCCCGGTCAGATGACGGGTTTTTCCCTGATCGAACTGGTGATCGTCATCGTTATTCTGGGGATCCTGGCGGTCACCGCATTGCCCCGTTTTCTCGATGTCACCGACGAGGCGAAGAAGGCCAGCGTCGAAGGGGTGTCCGGTGGTTTTGCGACAGGCGTCTCCCTGGTGCGAGCCCAGTGGGAAGCGGAAGGACGCGCCAAGCAGGATGGCCTCAATACCGTGCTCTACGACGGTTCGCGTTTTTACCTGACGTCGCCCACCGACAGCCAGGTCAATAACGGCGAGCTTTCGCCCGGGTATCCCATGGACACGGCGGCGAGCGGCAATGCCGACGTGAACCCGGCCAATCTGACGGCTCAGCGCTGTCTCTCTATTTGGGAGGGCTTGCTGCAGAATCCTCCCAAGGCTACTGCCAACTTTGATGAGGTGCGCGGTAGCGGCAATGACCTGAAGTTCTATGCCACTGTGAGCAGCAACGGACTGGATTCGGTCTGCCGCTACTATCTGGTCAACAGCCTGAGCAAGGGCAGTGATGGACGCTATCAAGACCCGCAAGGGAGCACGGATAAGTTCATGAGTTTCAGTTACCGCCCGGCCTCCGGCCAGGTAATTACCAATATCAATTGATAAACCGAGGAAAACGTAATGAAAAAGCAGGCGGGTTTTACCCTGATCGAACTGGTGATCGTGATCATCATCCTGGGCATTCTGGCGGTCACCGCCGCACCCAAGTTCCTGAATCTGCAGGATGATGCCAAGAAATCTGCCGCGCAGGGTGTGCAGGCTGCATTGTCCAGCGCTGCTACCCTGGTCTATAGCAAGGCTGCCTTGAATGGTCAGGAAAAGGCCTCTGCGGCAGGCGGCACAGACCTGACGGGGATGACTGGCGTCAAGGTGATTTATGGCTACCCGACCGCTAACACCATTTCTGCTGCTGTGACCCTGGATGGTTGGGTTGCCTCTGGCGCAACTGCTACTGAGTCCACCTTTGTCCCTGCGAATACCAGCGGGAATACTTGCGCCGTGAAATACACAGCCGCAACCAGCGACACAGTTCCCTTCAAAACTGAGCTGCAGAACTGTAAGTAATGAGCGTTGACAAGCGAGGCTTAGGCCTCGCTTTTTCTTTATTTATGGGAAGCCAGATGCCGATACACAAGGGGTTCACCCTGATAGAACTGGTGATAGTGATCCTGTTACTCGGGATTCTGGCCGCCTTTGCCGTGCCCAAATGGCTGGGCAAAGGCGGCTTTGAAACCCATACCCTGCGCGATGAGCTGGTGGCCCGGCTGCGGCTGGTGCAGACCATGGACATGCAGGAGGGGCCGGCCCGCTGCACCCAGCTGGTGCTGGAAAACAACCGCTTCGGCCATCTGACCCAGCTTGGCAGCTGTACCCCCAAACCCATCTCGGGCTGGAGCCAGAACGCGGAGCAGGTCCGAGGGCGTGTGGTCACCGCCACGGGGGGGATTGCACTCTCTCCTTTGGGCTCCTTCAGTTTCGATAAGCGCAGCGGCCGCCCCTTGTCCCCGGCCAGCTGCGTCAGCGGCTGCGATCTGGTGGTGAGCGATGGCCGGGAAAGCGCCCGGCTACGTATCGAGTCGGAGGGCTATATCCATGCCCTCCCGTAATGCTGGCCGCGGTTTCACCCTGATCGAGTTTATCGTCGGCATAGTGCTGCTGGCGGTGGCGCTCACCGGCATCCTGGGCTTGCTGGTCAACCAGGCACCCAAGGCGGTGGATCCGGTGCAACAGGTGCGGGCGGCCCAGCTGGCCCAGCGGCTCTTGAGCGAGGTGCTGCAAAAGTCCTTCGATGAGCATTCGGATCACAACGGCGGGCGTTTTCGCTGCGGCGAGACGGCCGGCACCCCTGCTGTGACCTACCCGGCCTGCACCGACAGTGCCAGCTATGGCCCGGACAGCGGCGAGACTCGCCCCTACCAGTTCAACGATGTAGATGACTACCAGACCAGCGCCATCTGTGCCAAGGGGCTGGCCAGCTGCGATGGCGGCTGGGTGCCCGCCAACTACTTCAGTGCCCAGAGCGGATCAAATCTGGACGTGAGCGAGTATCGCCAGTTCGGGATCCGGATCCGGGTGAGCGGAGCGGATCTGACCAAGGATCCGCTGCCAGCCTGCAGCGGCACCTGCTCCACCGGCAAGCGCATCGAGCTGTGGGTGCGGCTGCCGGATCGCAGTGAGGTGGCGTTTGCCCTCTATCGGGGGAACTACTGATGCGAGCGGCGCGGGGCTTCACCCTGATCGAACTGGTGATGGTGATCCTGCTGCTCGGGATCATGGCCACCTTCACCAGCCAGTTTATCGGCATCGGCACCCAGATCTACGGGGATGCCAGCAGTCGCGAGCAGCTGATGAGCGATGCCCGTTTCGCCCTGGAGCGGCTCAACCGCGAACTGCGCGATGCGGTGCCGGGCTCGGTGCGGGTGGAAGATAACAATGGCGGCCTGGTGGAGCAGGGGGGCTGTCTGCGCTTCTGGCCCATCGCCACCGCCAGCCGCTATCTGGGGCCGGCGGCGAGCACGGCGCTGCGCATCATCACGCCAGCCAAATTGCCTGCAGAAAATGACTTGGCCATCGTATACCCGCTGCCTTACACCACATTTGACAGCAAAATAATGCTGAATAATGACTGTTTGCAGGGGCGTTGCACTGCCAAAGTGACCGGCGTCGGAGCTGTCGTGTCCGGGGCCCTACCGCTGACCCTTGCCGCCAGCTTTGCCAAGGACTCCCCGGGCCAGCGCATCTATTTTGCCAACCAGCAGGTGCTCTATTGCATAAGAGGGGGGAGCCTGTGGCAAATGGCCAAACCCCTCAGCAGCAGTCTGAGCAGTAACGAGACCACCCAGTTGATGGCCGAACATATTCGCCCCGCGGACTACTACTTCTATCGGGACCCCGTCGCCTTCAGCCAGAGCGAGGTGGGGCTGCGGCTGGTACTCGAGCAGCGTGGCGAGAGCGTCAGCTTCAACCACAAGTTGGAGATCCTCAATGTTCCTTAGGCCTTCAATTCCCAGCAAGGCGCGTCAGCACGGCAGCGCCATCATGATAGCGCTGTTTGTCATCGTTATCATGGCCCTGCTGGCGGCGGCCATGGGCCGCTTCCTGATGGACAGCGCTGAGAAGCACACGGCGGAGGTGCGCGGGGTACGGGCCCTGATGGCGGCCCAGAGCGGGCTGGAAATCGCCCTCTATCGACTCTATCCCAATGGCAAATGGCAAGGACAAACCTGCGCCTCCTTGACGCTCAATTTCACCGATGCTGGGTTGGTGGGCTGCCAAGCCAGTGTCAGTTGCACCCAGCTCCCGGTGAGTGCGGCCGGTATCAGCCAGATCGGCTATCGCTTCAGCAGCGAGGGACGCTGCGGCGACCCGGGAACCAATAGTGGCCCAAACCCGGACTTTGCCGTCAGCCGTACCCTGGTGGCGGAAGCCTTCGATGGAGTGAATCCATGATACGCCGCCTCTGTGCAGCCGTGATTCTGTTGTTGATGGGCCTGCCCGCCCAGGCAGCACTGGACTGCAACAGCATCTTCCCTGGCCCCATCCAGAGTCACGACTCCGCGGGTACGCTTTATATGCAGTCCGGCGCCAGGGTAGAGGGTTACAACGGCCTCGAGGTCTGCTTCAAGCAGGTCACAGGCTATGACTATGAGATGAGTTCGCAGGCCTGTGGTGCGGGCAAGTGCCAGATAACCGGTGTTGCCAGCCTGAAACAGGCCCGCCCCACCTTCCCTGGCACAACGGATTCCGCCAGTTACACGGTCGCCAACTGGACGACCCCCACTGTCATCTTGGGAATCACCCCCAACTACGGCAAGGCCGCCAGCAGCAGTCGCTGGGATCTGGGTAGCCTGACCATAGATGGATCGGTCGGTGCCAGTGGCTCTGGCAACGTCAGCTTCTCGGACAGTTACAGTACCTATGTCATCAAGAGCGTGACCATGCAAAATGGCGGCATCATGACGCTGACCGCAGGCAAGACCTACATCATCGAAGGGGATCTGACCCTGACGGGGGGCAGTCTCATCAAGCTGGTCGGCAGCGGCACCACCTCGTTTTATGTGAAGGGCAATATTACGGCCCATAACGACTCACAACTGCAGACGGGTTCCGCTTTCAAAGCCTATGTGGTTGGCAGTATTACCCTCACCGGCAGCGATCAACTGGCCGGTACCTATTATGCGGAAGGGGATGCCACCCTCGAGAATCAGGTAGTGCTACGTGGCCAATTGAGCGCCAAAAACGTCAACCTCAAGGGGAGCAGCAAGGTCATCTATGACGATGGCGAACCCCTTCTCACCTGCTTTAGCGATGATTTCTCTTCCAGCACCCTGAGCAACAGCTGGGTGGTGGCGCAACGCAACAACAGTACTCTGCCATCGGTGCAAAATGGTCGTTTGCGATTGACCCAAAACACCACCAATCAGGCAACGTCCGCGACCTTCCAGCGCCTCTTCCCGGGGGCCAATAATCTGGTAACCATAGAGTTCGATCAGTATGCCTACAAGACCTCCGGTTCGAGTGGGGCAGACGGCATGGCGGTGGTGCTATCCGATGCGACGATCACTCCCCAGCCCGGGGCATTCGGCGGCCCGCTGGGATATGGATTCAAGACCGGGATCAGTGGTTTTGCCGGGGGCTGGATGGGGGTCGGTCTTGACGAGTACGGTAACTACTCTAACGAAGGAGGATCCTACAATCCTGGGTCTCGCCCTCAGGCCGTGTCTATTCGTGGATCCAGCGCCAGTTCGGGAACCTCGGGTTACCGTTATCTGGCGGGTACGGCGAGCAACCTGAACCCGGCAGTCGATAGCGGAACCAATAGCAATCGTCCCCATCGCTACCGTATTACGGTCGATTCTCGGACCGCAGGGAGTTCACTTGCCTCCGTAGAACGGAACACGGGCTCTGGTTACAGCACGCTGGTGGGTCCCATCAATATGGTGAATCAGACAGGCCAAGCGGCAGTGCCTGCCAATTTCCTGCTGTCGTTGACCGGTTCTACCGGCTCGGTGACCAATTTCCACGAACTCGACAACGTCCAGATCTGTGCCCTCAATTCCAGCCCAGTAGGCACTCAGATCGATCACTTCGAGTTCGTTCACAGCGGCAATGCCCTGACCTGCAACCCCGAGACCCTGACCATACGTGCCTGTGCCAACGCCAGTTGCAGCCAGCTCATCACGGACCAGGTGAGCGCCACCCTGACACCGCTTAAAAATGGCAGCAACGGCTGGGTGGCGAGCGATCAGGTGACCTATAACGGCAACGCCGCCACCGTAACCTTCAGCGGCGGATCCACCACCTTGCAGCTTCGCAACAATCTGGCGAGCGCCATGACGGTGGGGGTGAGTGGCTCTATTCCCTCCACCAAACCGCTCAGTACCACCTTATGCCAGGCGGGTAGCGGCGCCCTGAGCACCGCAGCTTGTACTTTGAGCTTTGCCGATAGCGGCTTTGTGTTCGATGTGCTGGATACCCTGGCCAACAAACCACAACAGGTGGTGATGAAGGCGGTCAGAAAGGACAACGCGACCCAGCTGTGCGTGCCGAGCTTCGCCAGCGTGAGCAAGCCGGTCAGCTTCTGGAGCGACTATGTCAGCCCGGCGAGCAATACCTTCGGCAGCAAGGTGACGGTCAACGGCAATGCCATCGCCACCTCGCAAGGGGCGGCCACCGCCAGCAATCTGAGCTTCGATGCCAAGGGTGAGACCACGCTGACGGTGAATTACCCGGATGCGGGCCAGATGCGGCTCAATGCCCGCCACGATGGCAGCGGGGATACCGCGGGTCTGGTGATGACGGGCTCAGATCTCTTTGTCAGTCGCCCGGTCGGGCTCTGCATCACGCCCACCCAGGGGGTCTGCACGGCAGGGAGCAGCAGTTGCCCCCTGTTCAAGAGAACAGGGGAAGATTTCCCGCTGACCATAGCGGCCATGGCCTGGCAGGCCGATAACGACGGGGATCTGTGCAGCGGCAACCTGCCCACCCCCAACTTCGCCTTGGCCAATATTGCCCTCGGCAGCCGGCTGGTGGCCCCCAAACCCGGTGTCGAGGCAGTTGTCGGCAAGACCAGCTATAACCACGTCATTTCGACCAGCAACAACCTCAATACTGTCACCCAGTCGCTCAACGAAGTCGGGGTCTTCCGGATGACGGCGACGCCACCGGTGGCAACGTCGCCAGAGGGAAGCACAGTATCAACGGGCTATTTCGGCTACACCATACCCGCCGCCAGCAGCGCGCCGGTGGGGCGTTTCGTGCCCTGGGACTTCAACTTGGTGAGCGGCAGCGTCACCCCGGCCTTCGGCGGTTTTAGCTATATGAGTCAGCCGTTTGGGGTGCGGACGACGGTGCAGGCGCGCAACAAGCAGGGTGGGGTCACCCAAAACTACCGGGATGCCTTTGCCAAGGGGGTGATTTCCCTGGTGGCCGGCAACAATCAGGACGGGGTCGACAGATCCAACCGGCTGGATCCACTGAGCCAAAACTGGGTGAGCGGGCAGACCACTTTCGATGGCCAGAGCCGCTTCGTGCGCCTGCGAGAGTTGACCCCGACCCTGACCGCGCCGGAGGAGCCACTGCGGCTGCTGCGGCTGGGGCTCAAGGTAGGGGATGGTGAGGCCACCGAGACCAGCTTCCTCAGCGATCGGAACATGAATCCGGCCGTCAGCGGCAGCTGCCAGAGCGGGGTGAACTGCACCGCCAGGCAGCTCTCCATTCCGAAAGGCGCGGGCGACACCATGATCGCTTACTATGGCCGCCTGCTGGCCAGCACTCGTCAGGGGGTCGACAGCGCCCCGCTGGCGCTGCCCCTGCAGGTGCAATATTTCGAAGGGGGCCTGTGGCGGGTCAACCAGCAGGATGTCTGCAGCCAGCAGAATGCCTGCAGCCAGATCTCCTTGGCGGGTGGCGGCATCGTTTTCACCGATGCGGATCAACGCTATGACGCCGCGACGGGGGATCTGGTCCTCAAAGACGGCACCCGCATTCGTCTTGGCCTCGGCAATCTGGCTCCGGGCGGTACTCAGGTCGGTTTCAATGGCGGTGAGACTCGCTTCCACTTCGCGCCGCCCAATCAGGCGGTGCGCATTCCCTATCAAATCGTGCTGGAGAAACAGCCGCTGCAACCCCTGGCGCCGACCTGGTTGGCGGATCCTGCGACCGCGGATCACCTGACGGGCATGGCGATCTTTGGTCGGGATCGGGGCAATGATCGGATTATTTATCGCCGCGAAGTGATGCCCTGAAATTGATATGTTGATGGGGAGAGGGTCGCTTTGGCATAAGCCAACACCTTATCTCCTTGTTTCTTAGTGTTTGTCGGCCTGTGCGAGTGAGTGATGACTCGCATTTTTGTCGCGCCTGATTGATTGGCGACAGTTTGAGCGCTTGCCCATTGGGGTGGGCATTGGTAAAGTTAGCCGGTTTTCTGCACCTCCAAATTCTTAGGATTTCCCGTAGCCATGTTCAAAAAGCTCAGAGGCGTCTTTTCCAACGATCTGTCGATCGACTTGGGAACTGCCAACACCCTGATCTACGTAAAAGATCAAGGGATCGTCCTTAACGAACCCTCAGTTGTCGCCATTCGCCAAGAGCGCGGGAACGCCAAATCGGTCGCTGCTGTCGGTCATGCCGCCAAGCAGATGCTGGGTCGTACCCCAGGCAACATCTCCGCCATCCGTCCGATGAAAGACGGCGTCATCGCCGATTTCTACGTGACCGAGAAGATGCTGCAGCACTTCATCAAGCAGGTTCACGACAACAACTATTTCCGCCCCAGCCCCCGAGTGCTGGTGTGCGTGCCGTGCGGCTCTACTCAGGTTGAGCGCCGTGCCATCAAGGAATCCGCACTGGGCGCCGGCGCCCGTGAGGTGTACCTGATCGATGAACCCATGGCTGCCGCCATCGGTGCCGGCCTGCCGGTCTCCGAAGCGACCGGTTCCATGGTGGTCGATATCGGTGGTGGTACCACCGAAGTGGCCATCATCTCCCTGAACGGTGTGGTCTACTCCCAGTCCGTGCGCATCGGTGGCGACAAGTTTGACGAAGCCATCATCAGCTACGTGCGTCGCAACTATGGCAGCCTGATCGGGGAAGCCACCGCCGAGCGCATCAAGCACGAGATCGGCTCCGCCTATCCGGGCGAAGAGGTGCGTGAGATCGAAGTCCGTGGTCGCAACCTGGCCGAGGGCGTGCCGCGCAGCTTCACCCTGAACTCCAACGAGATCCTGGAAGCGCTGCAAGAGCCGCTGTCCGGTATCGTCTCCGCCGTCATGGTGGCCCTGGAGCAGTCCCCGCCCGAGCTGGCGTCCGATATCTCCGAGCGCGGCATGGTGCTGACCGGTGGTGGCGCCCTGCTCAAAGACATCGACCGTCTGCTGATGGAAGAGACCGGCATCCCGGTCGTCGTGGCTGAAGATCCTCTCACCTGTGTCGCCCGTGGCGGCGGCAAGGCGCTGGAGCTGATCGATATGCACGGTGGCGATCTGTTCCACTACGAATAAGACCCAAAGCCGGCCGAGCGCCGGCTCTTTTTTGACGACTCATGAAACCCATCTTTGGTAGAGGCCCTTCGCTTCAGTTACGGTTGTTTCTCGCCGTCATCATCTCAGTTGCTGCCATCGTCGCGGATTCCCGCTTCGGTGTGTTCACGCACGTCCGCGTCTATCTGAGTTCTCTCGTCAGTCCGCTGCAATACATAGCCAACGCGCCCGGCACTCTGCTCGACACCATGTCGACCCAGGTGCAGACCCGTTCCAGCCTCATCGAGCAGACCAAGCAGCAGGAACAACAGTTGTTCACCCTGCGCTCGCGCCTGCTCAAGCTGGATCAGCTGGAGCACGAGAACCAGCGTCTGCGTGAGCTGCTCGGTTCCCCTGTGCACAAAGAGTCCCGCAAGATGGTGGCCGAGCTGCTGTCGGTGGATTCCGACCCCTTCAGCCATCAGGTGCTGATCAACAAGGGGGCGCTGGATGGTGTCTACAACGGCCAGCCGGTGATCAACGATCAGGGGGTGGTCGGCCAGGTGCTGCACGTGGGCTCCACCACCAGTCGGGTGCTGCTCATCACAGACTCCAGCCACGGCATTCCGGTGCGGGTGCTGCGCAACGACCTGCGTGCCATCGCCTCCGGCAGTGGCGAGCTGGACAAGCTGGAGCTGCGCAACCTGCCGCGCAACACGGATGTGCAGGTCGGCGATCTGCTGGTCACCTCGGGCCTCGGCGGCCGCTTCCCGGAAGGTTATCCGGTGGCGACCGTGACTCGATCCGATTACGTGGAAGGCAAGCCGTTCGCCCAGATCGAGGCCAAGCCCCTGGTCGCCCTCGATCGCTTGCGTTATCTGCTGCTGCTCTGGACCGACAAGAAGCCGGAAGTGCACGACAAGGATGCCCTGGCACCGGCTGCCTCCGCGGCACCAGCCACCTCGGCGGCGGGGGCGACACGCTGATGTTGCAACCCGCCAGCGGCAGGATCTGGATCTGGGTCTCGATCCTGCTGACCTTGTGTCTGTCGATCCTGCCGCTTCCGTTTCAATTCGAGCCTTTCAGGCCGGACTGGCTCGCCATGGTGCTCATCTACTGGGCGCTGGCGTTGCCCCACAGAACCAATGTCGGCACCGCCTGGGTGGCGGGCCTGCTGCTGGATGTGCTGCTTGGCAGCACCCTCGGGGTGCGGGCCATGGCCATGGCCATCACCACCTATCTGGCGGCGTTCCAGTTCCAGAAGATCCGTAACTTCTCCCTCTGGCAGCAGGCGCTGATCATCGGCCTGCTTTCCCTGGTGGGCAAGATCACCGTGTTCTGGGCCGAGCACCTGTTCAGCCGCGCCAGCCTGAATTTCGCCTATTTTTGGTCGACGTTGACAACGATGTTAATATGGCCCTGGATTTTTATGGTCTTGCGCAAGGTGCGCCGTCACTTCAATATCAAGTGAACATGAGCAAAAACAACAAATTGTAACCGTACCTCATCTCATTTAAGCGAATATGAACAAGCACAACGAACTGCAACTGTATCTCGCCTCGGGCTCCCCCCGTCGGCACGAACTGCTGACCCGGCTGGGCTACCGCTTCGAGGTGCTCAAGCTGGATGTGCCCGAGCAGCGTGAAGCGGGCGAGAAGCCCCAGGACTACGTCTGCCGGCTCGCCCGTGACAAGGCGATGGCCGGTGTGGCCGCCGCCCCGACGGCGCTGCCGGTGCTGGGCGCCGACACCATAGTGGTGCTGGGGGACAGGGTGCTGGAGAAGCCGTCCGATCTGCTCGACGCGAAAGACATGCTGGAATCACTCTCCGGCAAGGTGCATCAGGTGATGACGGCGGTGGCCCTGGCCACCCCGGAGCGCTGCGACGTGCGCCTGGTCACCACCAATGTGGCGTTTCGCAAGCTGGATGAGGCCGAGATCGAAGCCTATTGGCGCACCGGTGAGCCCTGTGACAAGGCCGGGGCCTATGCCATTCAAGGCATCGCCGGCAAGTTTGTCAGCCGGCTCGAGGGGAGCTACAGCGCCGTGGTCGGCCTGCCCCTGCTGGAAACGGATCTGTTGATCAAGCAGCACCTCGAGCAGACCCGGTAATCCTCCCGTCAGCAGCGTGCTGCTGAGTTACCCGTTGTTCGTCGTGCCAGAATTCAAAACTAGAAAGGCAAGGTAACTTATGTCAGTCGAACTGCTGGTGAACGTCACCCCCTCCGAGACCCGGGTCGCCCTGGTCGAGAACGGTCTGCTGCAGGAAGTGCACGTAGAGCGTCAGGCCAAGCGCGGCATAGTGGGCAACATCTACAAGGGCAAGATCAGCCGGGTGCTGCCCGGTATGCAGGCCGCCTTCGTCGACATCGGCATGGACAAGGCCGCCTTCCTGCACGCCTCCGACATAGTGCCCCACACAGAGTGCGTGGCGATCAAGGAGAAGGAGCAGTTCCAGGCCGGCAACATCGCCGAGCTGGTGCGCCAGGGGCAGGACATCATGGTGCAGGTGGTGAAAGATCCCCTGGGCACCAAGGGCGCTCGCCTCACCACCGACATCACCTTGCCTTCCCGTTACCTGGTATTTATGCCGGGGAGTGCGCATGTGGGGGTTTCCCAGCGCATTGAGTCGGAGGCGGAGCGCGAGCGTCTCAAGCGCACCGTGGCCGGCTATGTTGACGATCTCGGCGGCTACATCATCCGCACTGCCGCCGAAGGGGTGGGGGAGCAGGAGCTGGAACAGGACGCCGCCTTCCTCAAGCGGCTGTGGCGCAAGATCCTGGAGCGCAAGCAGAAGTACCCGCCCTGCAAGATCCTGTACGAGGATCCCAGCCTGGCGTTTCGGGTGGTGCGCGACTTCGTCGGCACCGAGCTCGACAAGATCCGGGTCGATTCCCGCCAGAGCTTCGATCAGCTCAAGCGCTTCACCGAGGAGTATGTGCCCGAGCTTGCCAACAAGCTGGAGTACTACCTAGGCGACTCCCCCATCTTCGATCTCTACGACGTGGAGAATGAGATCCAGCGCGCCCTCGAGCGCAAGGTGGAGCTCAAATCCGGCGGCTACCTCATCATCGATCAGACCGAAGCCATGACCACGGTGGACATCAACACCGGGGCCTTCGTCGGCCATCGCAATCTGGAAGAGACCATCTTCAACACCAACGTCGAGGCGACCGCCGCCATCGCGCGTCACCTGCGCCTGCGTAACCTCGGCGGCATCATCATCCTCGATTTCATCGACATGCAGTCAGAGGATCATCGCCGCCGGGTGCTGCACAGCCTGGAGCTGGCGCTGGCAAAGGATCGCGCCAAGACTAACGTCAATGGTTTCTCCCAGCTCGGCC
>NZ_PGCP01000004.1:0-290959 GCF_002812985.1 Aeromonas lusitana | reverse complement strand
GGCCGAGCTGGAAGTCTTCATCGGCAAACAGGTCAGGGTGGTGACAGAACCGCTCTGTGGGCAGGAACAATTCGATGTGGTGATGATGTAATTGGTCTACCGCTGGTTGAGTCGGGGCTGGCTGGCCCTCGGGGTTTTCTTCGTGCTGCTGGCCATCCTGGTCAGCCTGGTACGCCTTGGCGGCCCGCTCCTCAACCAGCATAGACAGGCACTGATCGCGAGCCTGCTCAGCAATAGCCAGCTGGAGATCAGTGTCGAGCACATTGGCCTGGACTGGACCCAGCGCGGACCGGCCCTCGAGTTGCAAGGGCTCGCCATCGACCCCGACTCCGGCCGCTTCTCCCTGCGTCTTGGCAAGGTCTGGGCTCACCTCGATTTCTGGCGCTCCCTCAATGAGTGGAAGCCGGTGTTTGGGCAACTGTTGCTGAGCGATGGCGACATAGCGCTGGATCTGGCGCAGCCTGCCGTCCAGCACGACGATAAAAGCCCAAACCAGCAGGAAGCCTTGCTACGCTTCTTGCTGACCCAGCTCTCCACCTTCGATATTCACGACACCCGCCTCACCCTCACCACGGCCCTGGGGGAGGTGCGCGCCCTCAACATAGCCCAGCTGCGCTGGCAGAATCGCGGCAAGCGCCACCAGGGTGTCGGCAAGGCCTATCTCATCAACGGGGTGGGCGAGAGCACCATAGATCTCATCCTGGACGTGGATGCCCCCGCGGCGCGGCTCGATCGCCTCAAGGGGCAGCTCTATCTGGGAGCCAGCGAGCTCGACATCAGCCCCATGTTGGCCAGGATCCATGCCGGTAAACCCAAGGTCACCGGTCAGCTGGACTTCCAGCTGTGGAGCGAGTTTGCCAACGGCGAGCTGGGCAATTCCTTGCTGGCTTTTGGCAACAGCCACCTGATCTGGAAAGACGAGATCAAGGGGGATCCGCATCGGCTCGACCTGAGGGGCGGCAAGATCCAGTTGCGCCGGGAAGGGGAAGGATGGCAGTTCGCCAGCCATGATGTGGTCTTCAAGCTGGATGGCTCGACCTGGCTGCAGAGCCGGATTCAGCTCGAACGGGTGGGGGATCGCATCCAGGGCTATGTGCCCGCCATCGACATCAACCAGATCGCGAACCTGAGCCAGCTGGTCTCCGGCCTCTATCCCGAACTCGCCGAGATCCTCAAGCGCACCCAGCCCAAGGGCAAGCTGCAGGATCTGATCCTGCAAGCGGATGGCGACTGGCAGGGACTCTCCCTCACCGGGCACTTGCTTGACTTCGGCATGCAGGCCTGGCGCGATTACCCCGGTCTGCAAAATCTGGACGGTGAATTCTGGTTGACCCCGACCGGCGGCAGCGCCCGACTGACCCTCGGCAAGGGCAAGGTGGATCCGGCCCGTCACTTCAAGGAGCCGATCCCGGTAAACAGTCTGGGGGCGCGCCTCGACTGGTGGCAGGACTCGCAGGGCTGGGTGCTCTATGGCCAGGACATAGTGCTGGATAACTCGGACTTGCACCTCGCCAGCCGCTTCCGGCTCGATCTGTACGAGCATCCCTTCCTCGCCCTGACCGGCCGGATCGACGTCAAGACGGCGGCCCATGCGGATCGCTACTACCCGTTGGCGGTGATGAGCGATGGCTTGGTGGACTACCTGAGTGGCGCCATCAAGGGGGGTCAGGCAGCGAGCGCCGATCTGCTCTGGTACGGGGAGTTCAGGGACTTCCCCTATGACAATGGCAAGGGCATCTTCCAGGTGGCCGTGCCCCTCGAGAAGGCCACCTTCCAGTTCTTCCCAGGTTGGCAACCCCTCACCGACCTGCAGATAGACCTGCTGTTCCAGAACGCCAGTCTGGACATGAACAGCCACTCCACCCGCCTCGGCAAGGCGGGATCCGACTCTGTGCATGCCTGGATCCCGGATCTCTCCCCCGGCGCCCATCTCTACGTGGATGCCAAGGTCGCGGGTGAGGGCAAGGCCATCAGCGACTATCTGCAGGACTCCCCCCTAGGTGGCTCGGTGGGGCAGGCGCTGCGGGAGATAGAGATCCGTGGACCCATGAAGGGCACGGTCAAGCTCGATATTCCCCTCGATGGCGAGAGCGAGGTCAAGGCGAGCGGTGATGCCAGCTTCCATAACAACAAGGTCAGGATAGCGACCCTGGACATGCAGCTGGAGGGGGTGGAGGGCAAGCTCGAGTATGACAACGAGCACACGCGTTTTAGCAACCTCAAGGCGACCCTGTGGAACCAGCCGCTGACCCTGGACTATCAGGGCAAGCAGCAGCCCAACCGCTATCAGGTCGATCTCAAGTTCCGGGGAGTCTGGGACAGCAGTCGCCAGCGCCGAGACATTCCCGCCCTCGACATGTTCAAGGGACGCAGCAACTGGACCGGCACCCTGGGGCTGACCCTGCCGGAAAACAAGCCGTTCAGCTTCCAGCTGGCGCTGGACTCCAGCCTGCAGGGCATGGGGCTGGACTTGCCACTGCCTCTGGCCAAGGCCGCCGACAGCCAGTTGCCCCTCAAGGTGACGGTCCGTGGCCGGGACGGCAGCGCCGACATTCGCGGCGTGCTGGGGGCCGACGTGGATATGCAGAGCAAGCTGGTCTACGGCGAGGGCGCCCCTTACCTGAGCCGGGTGCGGGTCGATGTCGGTCAACCCGGCGCCCGTGTGTTGCAAGACAAGCCCATGCTGCTCGCCATCAACCAGCAGCAGGCGGACGTGGCCGGCTGGCTGGCGCGGCTCAAGCGCTGGCTGCCCGCTCCTGCGCCGACGGGCAATGCGGTGGTGGGCCCCGCCTTCCTGCCCCAGGAGTGGTGGGTGGATGGTCAACTGGCCAGGGCCGATATCGGCAGCGCCAACCTGAAGGCGGTGCACTTCACCGTGGGGCCGGTCAACCAGGCCACCGAGGTGATGATCGACAGCCCGGACGTGATGGGGGTGGTGCGGGTACCCGTCACCGATCGGCAACCCCTGGACGCCAAGTTTGCCCGTATCTACTGGTCCGGCAAGGGCTCGGATCTCAGCCCGGAGCCGGATGCCCGCCAGGACAAGGCCATCATGGATGCCATCCCCTGGCTCACTTTCAGTTGCGTGGATTGCCGCTTCGGCACCCTGCCCCTCGGTGAGCTGAAGGGGGAGCTGGTGCCCGGCGCCAACAGGCTCTCTCTGAAAGGGCTGGAGATGAAGCTCGCCGGCAGCACCCTCAAGGGGAGCGCCGAGTGGCTGGCGCAGTCCGGCCAGATGCAGACCCGTGCCCAGGCCAAGCTCGATACCCAGAACAGCGAGCTGTTGCTCAAGCGACTCGGTTTCACCTCTCCCATAGGCGATGCCCCGGGCAAGCTGGCGCTGGATCTGAACTGGCAGGACGTGCCCTATCGGCTGGACTTGCCGACCCTGGCCGGCACGGCCGACTATCAGCTGGAAGGGGGGACGCTGCGGGAGGTCAACGACAAGGGTGCTCGCCTGCTCTCCCTGCTCAGCCTGGATTCCCTGCTGCGCAAGCTGCGCCTCGATTTTCGTGACGTGTTCGACAAGGGCTTCTACTTCGAGTCCATGTCCGCCTCCGCCAAGATCAAGCAAGGGGTGGCAGAGAACAAGGACTTCTACATGAAGGGGGCCGCGGGCAACCTGCGGGGCGAGGGCATCGCCGATCTGGTGCGCTGGCGCCTCGACTACGAGCTGAGTTTCTCCCCGAACCTCGGCGGTACCCTGCCCGTGGTGGCCGCCTTCTCCCTGACGCCGATCACAGGCCTCTATGTGCTGGCCCTCTCCAAGCTGCTCGAGCCCGTGGTGGACGTGGTGACCCGCATCGATTTTCGGGTCTCGGGTCCGCTGGACGATCCCAAGCTCATCGAGGCGGGCCGGGATCGGGCCCGCATCAAGTTGAACCAGCAGCAGAAACAGGCGGTGGATGCGGTGGCCCCCAGTCTGCCCGCCGAGGAGGTCACCCCCTTCCTGCTCAACCCCAAACACCAGGGAACGGGTCAGCGCTGAGGCGTTGCTAGAGCCTTATGGCTAGCTGGGGCCCGACAAGGCTTCCGTCCCGGGCCGGAACCCAGCATAGTGCAAGATATCCGCAAGCTGGCCCATGTATCCGGCGGCTTGCCCAACGACAAGGAGCACGTCATGTGGTTAGCCGCAATACAGCTGGTCTCCGGCCGTCACTGGCAGGATAACAAGGCGCAGATCGCCGCCGAACTGGCGGCCCTGCCACCACAGCGCCCCTTGCTGGCGCTGCTGCCGGAAAACTTCGCCCTGTTTGGCGAGAGACAAGGCTATCTGGACGGTGCCGAGCCCCTGGGGGATGGCCCAATACAGCGACAGTTGGCCGACTGGGCCAAAACCCACGGGATCTGGCTGGTGGCCGGTGCCATGCCCACCACCATAGCGGGCTCCGAGCATATCCACACCAGCTCCCTGGTGTTTGATCCCGCCGGGGATCTGCAGGGTCATTACCACAAGATCCACCTGTTCGACGTGGACGTGGCGGACAACCATGGCCGCTATCGGGAGTCGGAGACCTTCAGCCCTGGTGAGTCGCCTGTGCTGGTGGATTCCCCCTTTGGTCCCCTCGGCCTCTCTATCTGTTATGATTTGCGTTTCCCCGAGCTCTATCGTCGGCTGACCCGTGCCGGCGCACGGGTGCTGCTGGTGCCCGCTGCCTTCACCGCCGTGACCGGTGAGGCGCACTGGGAGCCGCTGCTGCGGGCCCGAGCCATCGAGAACCAGTGCTATGTGATTGCCGCCAATCAGGGGGGCACCCACGAGACGGGGCGCCAGACCTGGGGCCACAGCATGGTGATCGACCCCTGGGGCCGAGTGCTGGCCTGTCAGCCAAGTGGCGCAGGCACGGTGCTGGCACAGATGGACGCCGGGCTGACGGAAGAACTGAAGCGAACCATGCCGGTGCTGCAACACGCCCGCCTGCTTTAACCTCGTCGATTCGATATGCCCGCCGATGCGATTCACGAAGCGCGATCGGACATTGGGCAGCCGAATCGGCCGGGGTCACGACCTTGCACTCTCTCCCTATGGGGAGGGTGAAGAGATACTGTTACGACAGCTCCCAGCGAGAATGGAGAAGAAGATTGAGTCTATTGAGCCAGGTTAGCGCCTCCCTGTTGGCCCCGCACGATCTTGACGAGGGGCGTCTGCAGCAACTGCTCGGCAGCCTGATGAGTCACCAGGTGGAGTTTGGCGATCTCTATTTCCAGCGCAGCTGGCACGAGTCCTGGCTGCTGGAAGATGGCATCGTCAAGGACGGCAGCTACAACATCGATCAGGGTGTGGGGGTGCGCGCCGTCAGCGGCGAGAAGACCGGCTTTGCCTATTCCGATGAACTGAGCCTGCTGGCGCTGCAACAGTCGGTCACCGCCGCCCGTGGCATCGCCGCCGCCGGCAGCCAGGGCAAGGTGAAGGCCTGGGCCCGCACGGAAGCGAACCTGCTCTACCCGGCCATGGATCCCCTGCAGACCCTCGACAAGCATCAGAAGATTGCCCTGCTGGAGCAGATGGACAAGTTTGCCCGCAGCCTGGATCCCGCCATCAATCAGGTGATGGCCTCCATCAGCGGTGTCTATGAAGAGATCCTGGTGGCCGCCACCGATGGCACCCTGGCCGCCGACGTGCGCCCCCTGGTGCGGCTGTCGGTGACCGTCATCGCCGAGAAGGGCGACAAGCGTGAGCGCGGCAGTGCAGGGGGCGGCGGTCGTTTCGGCTACGACTGGTTCCTGGAGCTGGACGGGCTGGAGAGCCGGGCCTTCGGCTATGTGCGGGAAGCCGTGCGCCAGGCGCTGGTGAACCTGGAGGCCGTTGATGCCCCCGCCGGCACCATGCCGGTGGTGCTGGGCTCCGGTTGGCCCGGTGTGCTGCTGCACGAGGCGGTGGGCCACGGCCTGGAAGGGGACTTCAACCGCAAGGGTTCCTCCGCCTTCGCCGGTCGCATCGGTGAGCAGGTCGCCTCCAAGCACTGCACCATAGTCGATGACGGCACCCTGGTGGGTCTGCGCGGCTCCGTCTCCATCGATGATGAAGGCACGCCGGGGGGTTACAACGTCCTGATCGAGAACGGCATCCTCAAGGGCTACCTGCAGGACAAGCAGAATGCCCGCCTGATGGGGGTGCCGCTGACCGGCAACGGCCGCCGGGAATCCTACGCCGCCCTGCCGATGCCGCGCATGACCAACACCTATATGCTGGCGGGTCAGTACGATCCGGCGGAGATCATCGCCTCGGTGAAGAAGGGCATCTATGCCCCGAACTTCGGCGGCGGTCAGGTGGACATCACCTCCGGCAAGTTCGTCTTCTCCGCCTCCGAGGCCTACCTCATCGAGGATGGCAAGGTAACCGCCCCCATCAAGGGCGCGACCCTGATCGGCAACGGTCCGGAAGCCATGAGCCAGGTCTCCATGGTGGGCCGGGATCTGGCGCTGGATCGCGGGGTCGGGGTCTGTGGCAAGGAGGGACAGAGTGTCCCGGTGGGCGTCGGCCAGCCGACCCTCAAGCTCGACAGCCTGACCGTGGGTGGTACCCAGTAAGGCCGCGGCTCCTACCTTATCCAGTAAAACCCCGGCCCGGCGCCGGGGTTTTTATTGGGCGTCGGCGAGGGCCAACAAAAAGCCCCGGACAGGGCCGGGGCTGGATGACTGAGGCGTGTCAGTTGATAGAGATGACGCGGGCATCTATGTAGTAGCGCGTCTTGCCCTGAGGATCCTGCTTGATCCTGGCCACCAGGCGGTTGGCACTCTTGTACTCCCACTCCTGGGCGATCTGGGCCGGAGTGGGGCTGGCTACGCCGACGACGTTCAGATATTCATGAAACAGGCTGTAGCTGCGGATCTCGGTCAGCATCTCTTTCATTTCATATCTCCTAGGGGGTAATTTAAGGTGGCAGCATCACTTTAGGCCCTCTCAGCTGAACCTGATCTGTACAAAAAATGATCTGCCAGGGCATGAGCCCCTGTGTCACCACCCTCAGGGGGTGGGCGCGACCAGCCCGGGCTCCATGCTGTGCTTGCCATCGGGAATATGGTGCTGAACCTGGGCGGCGGGGGCGCCGTGGAACACGGGATCCTGCGCCACCTCCTTGATGCCGTTGATGCAGAACTGCATGCCCATGCACACCAGCAGGAAGCCCATGATGCGGGTCATGGCGTCGATGCCGGTGGCCCCCAGCAGCTTGCACACCGGATCCGCCAGTTTCAGCACGCCCCAGCTCAGCAGGCTCATCAGGGCGAAGGCGGTAACCATGCCGGAGTAGATGACGAAGCGATTGTAGTCCGCCGGCAGCTCGGCTATCTGGGCGGCGCCGCTGATCACCAGCGCCATGGTGCCGGGGCCGCACATGCTGGGCATGGTCAGCGGCACGAAGGCGATGCTCTGGTTGATGTCATTCTCGGTGGCCTGGCTCGGCGCCGGAAACAGCATGCGAAAGCCGATGAAGGCGATGATGAGGCCGCCGGCCAGCCGCAGGCCGGGAATGGAGATCCCGAACAGATCCAGAATGGAGGATCCGATGAAGAAGCTGACGCAGAGGGTGGCGAACAGATAGAGGGCGGCCAGGTTGATCTGGCGGCGGATATGCTCGCGGGACATGCCCTTGCTCAGGCCCAGCAACAGGGTGGCCGTGGTGGGGGGATTGACCATGGGCAATAGCGCCAGCAAGGCGAGGAATACGACCTGGAAAAACATCTTTCACCTCGGAAGGGTTGGCAAACACAGGGACCAGACGCGGGTCTGGTCCGGAAGGGGGGCTACTCTACGGGAGCCCGGCTGAATATAGCCGGAATGGAAGAGCCCCGAAAGTCGGGGCTCTTGTTCATATCGGGTCCCTTGCGGCACGAGCTGACGCTGAGCCACGGGGTCAGCTGGTTCAGGCGGTCTGTGGCCGGGTTTGCTGCTGGCCACGTTGGCGCAGCCAGAGCACGAAGCCCAGGGCAGCCAGACTGACTACGTAGTGGGACGGGGCCAGCACGTCCTCCTTCATCCAGAGGGTGACCAGAACACTTGGGCGGGTCAGGCCGTCTGTGGCGTGGATTGACGCTGGCCACGTTGGCGCAGCCAGAGCAACAGACCGAGCACGAAGCCCAGGGCAGCCAGACTGACTACATAGTGAGACGGGGCCAGCACGTCCTCCTTCATCCAGAGGGTGACCAGCATGGGGGTCAGGCCGCCGAAGATGGCATAGGCCACGTTGTAGGAGAACGACAGTCCGGAGAAGCGCACCACGGCCGGGAAGGCGTTGACCATCACATAGGGCACGGCGCCGACGATGCCGACCGCGAAGCCCGCCAGGGTATAGAGGGGGATCAGCTGATCCATGCCGCCCGCCAGGCCGTGATAGAAGGCGTAGGTCGCCCCCGCCAGCAGCAAGGAGCCCAGCATGAAGGTGGGGCCGCTGCCGATGGCGTCGATCAGCCGGCCGTAGAGCACACAACCCAGGGTGAGGGCCAGGATCGCCAGGGAGTTGGCGGTCAGGGCATCGGCCGGGCTGATGGCATGGACTTTTTGCAGGTAGGTCGGGGTCATCAGGATCACCACCACGATACCGGCGGAGAGCAGCCAGGTCAGCAGCATGGAGATGACGACGCTGCCCTTGTGCTCACGCAGCACTGTCTTGAGCGGCAGCTCGGCGGCCAGCGCCTTGTTGGCCTGCATCTCGGCGAACACCGGGGTCTCGTGCAGCCAGCGGCGCAGATACATGGCGACGATGCCAAAGACGCCGCCCAGTACGAAGGCCAGACGCCAGCCCCACTCGCTCACCTCGACTGGGCTCATGCCACGGTTGATGGCGGTGGCCACCAGGGAGCCGAGCAGTATGCCGGCGGTCAGCCCGGCGGTGAGGGTGCCACAGGCGAGACCGACCCGCTTGGCGGGCACGTGCTCGGCCACGAATACCCAGGCGCCGGGCACTTCGCCACCGATGGCGGCCCCTTGCATGATCCGCAGCAGCAGCAACAGCAGGGGAGCGGCGATGCCGAGGGTGGCATAGGTGGGCAGCAGGCCGATCAGCAGGGTCGGCAGCGCCATCAGCAGTATGCTCAGGGTGAACATGCGCTTGCGACCGATGAGATCGCCAAAGTGCGCCATTATGATGCCGCCGAGGGGACGAGCTAGGTAGCCGGCGGCGAAGATGCCGAAGGTCTGGAACTGGCGCAGCCACTCGGGAATGTCGGCCGGGAAGAACAGCTCGCCGATCACCACGGCGAAGAAGACGAAGATGATGAAGTCGTAGAATTCGAGGGCGCCGCCGAGGGCCGCCAGGCTCAGGGTCTTGTAATCCTGTCGGTTGAGGGGGCGATTGTGGTCATGCGTGGTGCGGACTGTTGTCATATCCTTATGTTTCCCATCGTTTTTTTAGTTATTGCTCCCCATCCTTTGCGGGGATACGCTCACCCACGAGGGTATGCTTTTGTATCCCGCTATGTAAATCGCACAATTTGCAATACAGTCTTGCAACAGTTAAGCCACAAGCGGGCCAGATGGCGACCGGCTGCGGATCCCGGATCCGTGGTAGAGGTGCCGGCTTAGCTGCTCCCATATACAAGGGTTGGATAGAGAATGACGAAGACCAAGGTGCTGCTCTCCTGGAGCAGCGGCAAGGACAGCGCCTGGGCGCTGCATCAGTTGCGCCAGGACCCGGCCATCGAGGTGGTGGGGCTGTTCACGACCCTCAATCAGGCGTTCGAGCGGGTCGCCATGCACGGGGTGCGCAAGCAACTGCTGATGCAACAGGCCGAGTGCGTGGGACTGCCGATAGAGGCCATCGACCTGCCCTGGCCCTGCAGCAATGAGGACTACAGTCGCATCATGACCGGCTTCATCGAAGGGGTGGTGGCGCGGGGGATCCGGCACATGGCGTTCGGGGATCTCTTCCTCGAGGACGTGCGCGCCTATCGGGAGCGCCAGCTAGAAGGCACCGGGATCCGGGCCCTGTTCCCGCTCTGGGGCAGCGATACCCGGCTCCTGGCGCGGGAGATGATGGAAGCGGGGCTCAAGGCGCGGATCAGCACCCTCGATCCCAAGAAACTGGAGATGAGTCTGGGGGGGCATGAGTTCGATGAGGCCCTGCTGGCGGCCTTGCCGGACGGGGTGGATCCTTGCGGCGAGAACGGCGAGTTTCACACCCTGGCCTATGACGGCCCTATGTTCATGCTGCCTTTGGCCATAAAAACAGGGGAAACTGTGGTCAGAGACGGCTTCGTCTTTACCGATCTGCTACCGCTCAATGATTAATTATTGAGTGCCAAACGCCCCTTTTTGTCGGGTGCCTCACAGTTTGTAGAGGGAGGAGTGGTCACCATTGGCACCCTTTTTAGATTGAAAATGATGGCTACTCCTTATGAAATACTTTTCACGCCCAGCGCTGCTTGCCTCCTTGCTGGCTGCCACCCTCTCCTTGCCTGCCATAGCGGATGAGACTGCCACCATTCAGCTGGTTGCTGCCGGTGTCACCACCGTCACCTTGGCCCAGCAGGCCCCAATTCACTGGGTCTCGGTGGCACAGATTGCCAAGAGTCTGGATGGTCTGCCCCCGATGGCGGTCGGTTTTGATATTGACGATACCCTGCTCTTTTCCAGCCCGGGTTTCTATCGCGGCAAGCAGGAGTTTTCTCCCAATGACGAGAGCTATCTGAAGAATCCCGCCTTCTGGGAGAAAATGAACAATGGTTGGGATGAGTTCAGCATGCCGAAAGAGGTGGGCAAGGCGCTGATCGCCATGCACCTCAAACGGGGTGACCACATCTATTTCGTCACTGGCCGCTCGGCCACCAAGACCGAAACTGTGAGCAAAACCTTGCAGCAGACCATGGATATCCCGGCCACTCAGCTCAATCCAGTGATCTTCGCTGGTGATCAGCCAGGCCAGAACACTAAGGTGCAGTGGCTCAAGGACAAGCAGATGAAAGTCTTCTACGGTGATGCTGACGGGGATATCAGGGCTGCGCAGGAGGCTGGCATTCGCGGCATTCGTCTGCTGCGGGCTGCCAACTCCAGCTACCGGCCGCTGCCCCTGGCGGGGGCGCTGGGGGAGGAGGTGATCGTCAACTCCCAGTATTGATGTTCACCCATGAATGAGAAAAGGGGCCGGATCCTGTCAGGAGCCGGCCCCTTTTTTGGGCGTCTAGCGGGCGGCGAAGGTGTCGCAGCTGGCGGGCTTGCCACTGTCGAAGCCCTTCTTGAACCAGGCCAGGCGCTGGGCCGAGCTGCCGTGGGTGAAGCTGTCCGGCACCACCCGGCCCTGGCCCTGTTGCTGCAGCCGGTCGTCACCTATGGCCTGGGCGGCGTTGAGGGCTTCCTCCAGATCGCCGTGCTCCAGCACCTGCTCCCGCTCCATGTAGTGGCCCCAGACCCCGGCGAAGCAGTCGGCCTGCAGTTCGAGTTTGACCGACAGCTTGTTCTGGGCGGCCTGACTCAGCCCCTGTTGCTGCTGGCGCACCTTGGTGGAGATGCCGAGCAGGTTCTGCACGTGATGACCCACCTCGTGGGCGACCACGTAGCCCTGGGCGAAGTCGCCGTCGGCCCCGAGCTTGTCGCGCATGTCCTGATAGAAGGAGAGATCTATATAGACGGATCTGTCCGCCGGGCAGTAGAAGGGACCCATCACGGATTGGCCCTGACCACAGCCGGTGCGGGTGGCGCCACGATAGAGCACCAGCTTGGGGGGCTGATACTGGCTGCCGCTCTGGGTGAAGATCTCGCTCCAGGCATCCTCGGTGGAGGCGAGCATGACGGAGGTGAATTTGGCCAAAGGATCGTTGGCCGATTGAGACACATTCTGGCGCGGAGCCTGGGTTTGCGGCGTGGGATCGTTGAGCAGGGGGCTGAGATCCACGCCGTAGTAACCCGCCACCATCACCACGACCACCAGGATCAGGCGGCCCTTGCCACCGATGGGAAAGCCGCCACCCCCGCTGCCACCGCCCTCCTGGCGCCTGTCTTCCACGTTGTTGCTCTCACGGCGATCTTGCCAGCGCATATCCGCATACTCCCGTTATTGGCTGTGGCAGTAATGATAATGGCTGGCAGAGTGCCTTGCCTAATGAGTGCCCCGGATCACTCGGCCCAGGGCATCTCGGGCAGGCTGTCGAGGAACTCGCCGTAGCGGGTCAGGTTGAAGGGGCCCTGATCCGCCTCCATTGCCATCAGCTCGGCGCCGAGGGCGCAGGCGATGTATTGCAGTGCCTCTTCTCTCGGGGTGCCCTTCATCACCAGCCGCATCAGGGTGGCCTTGACCTGCAGCGGGTTGCCGTCGGCGAGCTGGTTATCAACCATCTCCAGCAGGGTCTGTTCGTCGAAAAACTCGGTGGATTCCGTCATGATATCTGTCCTGATCTTGGTACTGATTGTCTGAATAGGGGGAGCATTATAGCCGCAACCGGCCTCTGGCTCGTGGCGAAATAAGGGGGAAGAGGTGGAGGACACGAGGCATGGCGGCCTTGGCATCACAGTTCTTGCGATCATCCTGGCCACATCCGTGCGCCGGCCCTTGCCAAGGGGCCGCGACGGGGGCAGTCTTGATGGCTTGTCGTGTTCCCGTTCATTACTACAAGAAGAGCCCTTGCCATGATCCTCTCCGAGCGCCTCGCCCTGCGCGAATTAACCACAGTTGACGCCCCCTTTATTCTCGAACTGCTCAACGATGGCGATTTTCATCGCTACATCGGCGATCGCGGGGTACGCACCCTGAGCGATGCCGAAGACTATATCCAACAGGGGCCTGCGATCAGCTATGCCCAGCACAGCCACGGCCTCTATCTGGTCAGCCGGCGAGAAGACGGCGCCAAGATAGGCATCTGCGGCCTCATCAAGCGCGATACCCTGCCGTGCGAAGACATCGGCTACGCCTTCCTGCCTGACTATCGCGGTCAGGGTTATGGGATCGAAGCGGCGCAGGCTGCGCTCAAGGATGGGCGTGAGCGCCTCAGTATCGAGCGGGTGATCGCCATCGTCACCCCGGGCAACGAGCGTTCGGTCGCGCTGCTGGCCAAGCTGGGGCTCAGTCAGGGCAAGCTGGTCAAGCTGGGAGATAGCGAAGAGGAGTGTCTGCTGCTGGAGGCACCGGGCAAGGAAAGCGCCCTGGTCTGAATGAATGCGCAAAAGGCCGCCGTGAGTTGCGGCCTGTTTGCATCGGGTCTGCCATGGGGCAGTGCTGATCAGTTGAGATCTTCGATGGAGAACTCTCCAGGGATACCGTCACAGGAGATGGCGAAGCCGCCACTGAAACGGGTGCTGAACTGGATCAGGAAGGCATCATAATCCTGCTCTTGCGGGGGCAGGTTGACGGGCTTGCTACGACGCAGGGGTTTGTGTGTTTGTACTGCTTTCATCATGGTATATCTCTATATAAATTAGGTGTTTGCTCCTTGTTTTTGCAAATGTCAGGTCAATGGGCGTGGTCAGATCCACGCAGGAATACCCAGCCCTGTCAGGGGCGTCTGCACTTTTCAAGGAAATGCGCCAAGGACCATGCGAAGGCATGATGCTACTTGGGAGTGGGCAGATCGGGTCTGCGCCGTGAAAACCGGGCAACGCAGGCAGACAGCCTGACGGTTCTCGAGGCGAGTAAATCAGAAGAAGGTTATGCGGATACTGACAGGATTCATCGTGAGGTGAAGCATTGCAGGGTAAACATAATCAGGGCTGATTAACTAGCCGGCGCGCATTCTCTCCGCAAAATGAATGAAAAGCAAACAGATATTTCGCTGGTGAGTAAAAAAGCCACAGGGTTCACCAGTGACAGCACAGCAAAAGGGCTCCCGTTGGGAGCCTTTTTTATTGGCGATATGTCATACAAGCTGCGGCTTGGTCGCTGCCGCTGGCCTTGTTGGCCACGGTGATCCCGATGATGTGATGGTCATGCCTATTTTTGGCTGTATCAGATAGAAAAAGGGCTCCCGTCGGGAGCCCTTCTTGTTGGCCATCATGGATCAGAACAGTGGCCTAGTAGCCGCCGCTGGCCTTCTTGGCCGCCGTGATCATGGGGGTGATGGTCATCCCCTGCACCACGATGGAGAACATCACCACCGAGTAGGTCATCACCAGGATCACCTCCCGCAGATCGACACCGTGCTCCGGCAGCACCATGACGCCGGAGGGCAGCGCCAGCGCCATGGCCATGGCCAGGCCACCGCGCAGGCCACCCCAGGTCAGGATGCGGATGGAGAAGGTGTTGTAGCTGCGAAAACGTCGGAAGGCCACATAAGGCAGGGACACGCTGATGAAGCGGGCGGCCAGACAGAGCGGCACAGCTATGACCAGCAGGATCCAGTCTTGCCACTGGAGTTCCAGCAGCACCAGCGCCAGACCGATCAGCAGGAACAGCAGGGCGTTGAGGAACTGATCCATCAACTCCCAGAAGTGATCCAGGTGGTGGCGGCTCTGCTCGGAGAAGCCGGAGTGGCGAGTCCAGTTGCCGATCATGATGCCGGTGACCACCATGGCCAGGGCGCCGGAGACGCCGATCATGTTGGCGAAGGCGAAGCCCGCGGTCGGGATGCACAGGGTCAGCAACAGCTCCAGCGAACCGTCGTCGGTGGCGCTGATCATCACGTGGGCGATGAGGCCCAGCACGGCGCCGAACAGGATGCCGCCGAGGGCCTCATGCAGGAACAGACCGGCCACGCTGGTGAAGGTCGGCTCCACGCCGCCGAAAGCCACGGCAAACACGGTGGCGAAGATGACGAGGCCGACGCCGTCGTTGAACAGGGATTCCCCCTCGATCTGGATGGCGATCTGGGGTGGTGCCTTCATCTTCTTGACGATGGCCAGCACGGCGATGGGGTCGGTGGGGGAGATCAGCGCACCGAACAACATGCAGTAGACCAGCGGCAGCTCCCAGCCCAGCAGCTTGGCGATGAACCAGAAGCCGTAGCCTATGAGGAAGGTAGAGAGCAGGGTTGCCACTATGGAGAGAATGGTGATCTCCCACTTCTGGCTACGCAGTGCCTTCAGATTGATGCCAAGGCCGCCGGCGAACAGCAGGAAGCCCAAAATCCCCTTCAGCAGGAAATTCTGGAAGTCGATGCTCTCCATGGTTTTGACGGCCAAAGGTTCCAGATTGAACCACCCCAACTTACCAAACAGCACCAGCAGGGCGGAGATCAGCATGGATCCGGCCGTGATGGCGATGGTGGTCTGGATCTTCACAACATACTGGTTGGCAAAGGCGATGAAGATCGCCAACGCTGCCAAGAAACAGAGTGTGTAGTAGACGCTCATAGTTATTTTTCTCTTTTGTAATACAGCAAGCACGTATCCCTATGGAGGACGGGCATAGGGTACTCCCGGCTCAGGGTCCACTCATTACCTATTTATGGTTATATTTAATCAAGGCTACGGACAGATAGACGGCTAGATTTCCATTTGATTTGTTTGCTGCTAGGATGGGCTTCGCGCAGTTGCATGGATGTAAGAGGAACGAGCGGTGTCGAACACAATGTCGAACATAAAAAAGAAGTTGGAAGCCTGCCTGAAAGAACGGATCCTGATCATCGACGGGGCCATGGGCACCATGATCCAGGGCTACAAGCTCGGTGAGTCGGACTACCGCGGTGTGCGCTTCGCCGACTGGCACACCGACATCAAGGGCAACAACGACCTGCTGGTGCTGACCAAGCCCGCGGTGATCCGCGAGATCCACGATCAATACTGCGCCGCCGGCGCCGACATCCTCGAGACCAACACCTTCAACGCCACCCGTATCGCCATGGCCGATTACGAGATGGAAGCATTCTCCGCCGAGATCAACCGCGAGGCCGCGCGCCTCGCCCGCGCCGTCGCCGACGAGTGGACCGCCAGAGAGCCCCACAAGCCGCGCTTCGTGGCAGGGGTCTTGGGCCCCACCAACCGCACCGCGTCCATCTCGCCGGACGTCAACGATCCCGGCAAGCGCAACGTCACCTATGACGAGCTGGTGGCTGCCTATACGGAATCGACCCATGCCCTGATCGAGGGGGGCGCCGACATCATCCTCATCGAGACCATCTTTGATACCCTCAACGCCAAGGCCGCCGCCTTCGCGGTGGAAGGGGTGTTCGAGGCGCTGGGGTACAGCCTGCCGGTGATGATCTCCGGCACCATCACGGACGCGTCCGGTCGCACCCTGTCCGGCCAGACCACGGAAGCCTTCTATCATTCGCTTCGCCACGTCAAACCCATCTCGTTTGGCCTCAACTGCGCCCTAGGGCCGGATGAGCTGCGCCAGTACGTGGAAGAGCTGTCCCGCATCAGCGAATCCCATGTCAGCGCTCACCCCAACGCCGGCCTGCCCAATGCGTTCGGCGAGTACGATCTCGATGCTGGGGAGATGGCGGAGCATATCCGTGAGTGGGCCCAGAGCGGCTTCTTGAACCTGGTGGGGGGCTGCTGTGGCACCACCCCGACCCATATCCGCGCCATGAGCGACGCGGTGGCGGGCATCTGTCCTCGCGCCTTGCCCAGCCTGCCGGTCGCCTGCCGACTGTCGGGTCTGGAGCCTCTCATCATCACGGCGGAGTCCATGTTCGTGAACGTGGGGGAGCGCACCAACGTCACCGGCTCGGCCAAGTTCAAGCGGCTGATCAAGGAGGGGCTCTACGACGAGGCCCTCGAGGTGGCCAAGCAGCAGGTGGAGAGCGGCGCCCAGATCATCGACATCAACATGGATGAAGGCATGCTGGACGCCGAGGCGGCCATGGTGCGCTTCCTGAACCTGATCGCCGGCGAGCCTGACATAGCCCGGGTGCCCGTGATGATCGACTCCTCCAAGTGGGAGGTGCTGGAGGCGGGCCTCAAGTGCGTGCAGGGCAAGCCGGTGGTCAACTCCATCTCCATGAAGGAGGGGGAGGAGAAATTCATCGCCCAGGCGAAACTGCTGCGCCGCTATGGCGCCGCCGTCATCGTCATGGCGTTCGACGAGGTGGGTCAGGCCGACACCCGCGCCCGCAAGTTCGAGATCTGCCAGCGCGCCTACCGGATCCTGGTGGATCAGGTGGGTTTCCCGCCGGAAGACATCATCTTCGATCCCAACATCTTCGCGGTGGCGACCGGGATCGACGAGCACAACAACTATGCGGTGGACTTCATCGAAGCGGTGAAGGACATCAAGGACAACCTGCCCCACGCCATGATCTCCGGCGGCGTCTCCAACGTCTCCTTCTCCTTCCGTGGCAACGAGCCGGTGCGCGAAGCCATCCACGCCGTCTTCCTCTACCACGCCATCCAGAACGGCATGGACATGGGCATAGTCAACGCCGGTCAGCTCGCCATCTATGAAGACATACCGGCGGAGCTGAAAGAGAAGGTCGAGGCCGTGGTGCTGAACCTCAACTCCGACGCCACCGAGGCGCTGCTGGCCATCGCCGAGAAGTATCGCGGCTCTGGTGCCCAGGCGGAGGATCCGCGGGATCAGGAGTGGCGCAGCTGGCCCGTGGGCAAGCGGCTCGAACACGCCCTGGTCAAGGGGCTGACCGATTTCATCGAGGAGGATACCGAGGAGGCGCGGGCCGGGGCCGAGAAGCCGCTGCACGTGATCGAAGGTCCCCTGATGGATGGCATGAACGTGGTCGGCGACCTGTTCGGTGCGGGCAAGATGTTCCTGCCCCAGGTGGTGAAATCCGCCCGGGTGATGAAGCGGGCGGTGGCCTATCTGCAGCCCTATATAGAGGCGGAGAAGCAGGGCGGTTACAGCAACGGCAAGATAGTGCTCGCCACCGTCAAGGGGGACGTGCACGACATCGGCAAGAACATCGTCGGCGTTGTGTTGCAGTGCAACAACTACGAGATAGTGGATCTCGGGGTCATGGTCTCCTGCGAGACCATTCTCAAGACGGCGCGGGAGGTGAACGCCGACATTATTGGATTGTCCGGCCTTATCACCCCGTCCCTCGACGAGATGGTGCACGTGGCCAAAGAGATGGAGCGCCAGGGTTTCAATCTGCCGCTGCTGATCGGTGGCGCCACTACCTCCAAGGCTCACACCGCGGTCAAGATAGAGCAGAACTACTCGGAGCCCGTGGTCTATGTGTCGAACGCGTCGCGGGCAGTCGGGGTGGCCCAGAGCCTGCTGAGCCCTGAGCTCAAGCCCGCCTTCGTCGCCCGCATCGACAAGGAGTACGAGATTGCCCGGGAGCAACACGCCCGTAAGCAGCCCCGCTCCAAGCCGGTCAGCCTGGCCCACGCCCGTGCCAACCGCCATCAGCTGGACTGGGTCGGCTATCAGCCCCCCGCGCCCCGCGAGCCCGGCGTGCAGACGTTCGAAAACGTACCCATCTCGGTGCTGCGCCCCTACATCGACTGGACGCCGTTTTTTCTGAGCTGGGAGCTGGCGGGCAAGTATCCGCGCATCCTGGAAGACGAGATCATTGGCGAGGAGGCGACCGCCCTGTTTGCCGATGCCAACGCCATGCTGGATAAACTGGAGCAGGATCAAAGCGTGTGTTGCGCCGGCATCATAGGCTTGTTCCCCGCTAACGCCGTGGGGGACAGCATAGAGGTCTACACGGACGAGTCACGCAGCGAGGTGCGCAAGGTGCTGCACCACCTGCGCCAGCAGAGCGAGAAGCAGGGCTTCCCGAACTACTGTCTGGCGGACTATGTGGCGCCGAAAGAGAGCGGCAAACCGGACTGGATCGGTGCCTTCGCCGTGACCGGCGGCATAGGTGAAGAGGCCATTGCCAACGCCTATAAAGCGGAGCACGACGACTACAACGCTATCCTCATTCAGGCGGTGTGCGATCGTCTGGCGGAGGCCTTCGCCGAGCACCTGCACGAGCAGGTGCGTAAAGTGCACTGGGGTTACGCCGCGGATGAAGCGCTGAGTAACGAGGAGCTGATCCGCGAGAACTACCGCGGCATACGCCCGGCGCCTGGCTATCCGGCCTGCCCCGAGCACACCGAGAAGGGCAGTATCTGGGAGCTGCTGGAGGTCGAGCAGGCCATTGGCATGAAGCTCACCGAGTCCTACGCCATGTGGCCGGGGGCGGCGGTGTCGGGCTGGTACTTTTCCCACCCGGACAGCAAGTACTTCGCGGTGGCGCAGATCCAGCAGGATCAAGTTGAGGATTACGCCGTGCGCAAGGGCATGACGCTGGTGGAAGCCGAGCGCTGGCTGGGGCCTAACCTGAGCTGATCAGGCTGGGTCTAGATGAGTGCCACGCAGATCCTGAATGCGACCAGGTGGAAGACTAGGCGACGCGCAAGGGCATGACGCTAGCTAGAGGCCGATGGGGCCTAACCTGCATTGACCGACAGTGTCCATGGACCCTGAATCGAGGTTGTTATGAAGATTGGATTTGTCGGCCTGGGGGCCGTGGTACAGACGGCCTATCTGCCTGCGCTCGCTGCACTGGCAGAAGATGCTGAGATCTGGGGTTTTGACCCGGTTCAGACCCTGCCGGGGGTGATTCAGGCCCAGAGTCTGGAAGCCCTGCTGGCCTTGCCGCTGGACAGGCTGGTCATCGCCACCCCTTCTCTGCTGCATCTGCCTGTGCTGGAGCAGGCGCTGGCAAGCTCCATCCCCTTGATCCTGGTGGAGAAACCCGTGGTGGCCAGTCTGGCCCAGCACGACCGCTTGCGAGCTCTGTTGGCCGACCCCGCCGTGGCGGGTCGGGTGCTGGCGCTGGATCACTGGATGGCGCGCAGCGCAGTGCAGCAACTGCTCTGTGGTGAGCTGGATGCCGGCTGGCAGCCCCTGACGGACGGGGCACGGGTTCGGCCCGCGACCATTCTGGATGTGGCCGAGGTGGAGGGCTTCTTGCTGGAGCCTTGCGGCATAGATGCGCAGGGTCACCCCTTTGCCCTCAACTTCGCCACCGGTGAGCCGGATAAGCGAATCTTCCATCACCCGGATGGCGTCATCCTCGACATAGGCACCCATGTGCTGGCCATGATCCGCGAGCTGCTGGTGGCCCTCGGTGGGGACGACAGCCTGCATCTGGCGGCCGAGGGGGTCAGCGATCGGCTGGGCAATCCCATCGAACGGGGAGATCTGAGCACCGCCGAGGGGCGTGCCTGCCTGCGCGGGGAGGCGGCCGGGGTGCCGCTGACCCTCTGGCTCGACAAGTACGCGGGGCCCGGGGTGGAGAAGAAGGGGCTCAGCCTCTTGCTGAAAGACGGGCGGCGGCTGGAGCTGCTGCGCAGTGGCAATCAGGCCTGGTTGCATCATCACGAAAACGGCCTGGTGCAGAGCTGGCAACTGGAGGGGCCCCTCTATCGTCACTGCATCGCCCAGACCCTGCTGGCGCCGGTTCCGGTCGCAGGATGGGGCGGTGCCACGGCCCGTCGCCTGCGGGAGGTGGGGTTGCTGCTCGGGTTGCAACAGGATCTACGCGGCCCGCATTGACGCTGTTTTAGACCGCATTTATAGAATGGCTCAGGCTGTTTTGGCACCGTCTTGGTGCCTTCTTGCAGAACGGCGTATGGTGAGGGGAAAGGATTGGCGTTGCCAGCCGTTCATGGCACCCTATACTCTCCAGTCCGATTATCAGGTCTGCCATTTCCATGAATATTGCCATTTTATCCCGCGAGCCCAACAACTACTCCACCCGCCGTCTGGTCGAGGTGGCCCGGGCTCGTGGTCATCAGGTCGAGGTGCTCGACACCCTGCGCTGCTACATGAACATCGCCTCCCACAATCCCTCCATTCACTATGAGGGACGGGAGCTTGAGAACTATGACGCCGTGATCCCGCGCATCGGCGCCAGCATCACCTTCTACGGCACCGCCGTGCTGCGTCAGTTCGAGATGATGAACACCATGGCGCTGAACAGTTCGGTGGCCATCTCCCGCTCCCGCGACAAATTGCGTGCCATGCAGCTGTTGTCACGCCACGGCATCGGCCTGCCCATCACGGGTTATGCCCATAGCACCCACGACGTACCGGATCTGATTACCATGGTGGGCGGCGCCCCCCTGGTGGTGAAGCTGCTGGAAGGCACCCAGGGCATAGGCGTCGTGCTGTGCGAGACCCAGAAGGCCGCCGAGAGCGTGATCGAGGCCTTCATCCAGACCAACAACAACATCCTGGTGCAGGAGTACATCCGCGAGGCGAACGGCGCCGACATCCGCTGCCTGGTGGTCAACGGCAAGGTGGTGGCCGCCATGCGCCGTCAGGCCCAGCCGGGGGAGTTTCGCTCCAACCTGCATCGCGGCGGTACCGCCGAGGCGATCAAGATAAGCCCGGAAGAGCGGGCGACCGCGGTGCAGGCCGCCAAGATCATGGGGCTGGATGTGGCCGGGGTGGATATCTTGCGCTCTGCCCGTGGCCCACTGGTGCTGGAGGTGAACTCCTCCCCCGGCCTGCAAGGGGTGGAAGCCGCCTCAGGCAAGGATGTGGCGGGCAAGATCATCGAGTTCCTCGAGCTCAAGGCGAGCCGCAAGCATAAGCCGGCAGAGTGACAGCAAATCGGATGGTTGGAACAGACAAGGCGCCTTAGGGCGCCTTGTCGTTTCTGGTTTGCGCGCAAGCTCGGCCGTTTCATCTCCCTTCTCCCACTTTTTCGAAGAGACGGGGAGAAGGGGCGGGGATGAGGGGGTCTGTTACAAGCCTCACTCAGCCTTATCGGTGGGTGATGAGCCGTCGTCAATGACAACTCCCTGACCCATCTCCAGCCTAGCGCTGAACACCCCCTCTTCCAGCCGGGTGCTGATCTGCCAGTCCAGCTTCTCGCAGATGCGCTGGATGATGGTGAGGCCACAGCCATAGCCCAGGATCTGGTCCGGCGCCGCCGCGGTGGGGTTGCTGATGGTGAGTGTCTGCTCCGTCAGCTGGATCTCGATATGCCCCTCGGCGTAGCTCAGAGCATTCTTGAGCAGGTTGCCGAGCGCGATGGCGAGCAGGGAGAGGGGGGCATGCGCCTCCCCCTCTTCATCGAGTTGCAGCCGGATCTCGAGGCTCTCCCTGTGGAGCAGGGGGGCGAGGCGGGCCAGCTCCCGGCGGATCAGGGGGGCGACTCGCTGCGGTGGCCGCTCCACGGCCTCCTTGCGACCCAGCAGCAGGAAGGTTTCGGTGAGCAGGGCCATCTCGTCGCTGGCGGTGCGGATGCGACCCGCGGCCCGCACGGCGGGGGCGGGCAAGTCCGTCACCTTGCCGAGCAGGGCCGCCGAGCCCTGGATCACCATGTTGGGGGTGCGCAGCTCGTGGCTTGCGAAGCGGCTGAACTCCTGCTCCCGGGCGAACACGGCGGCGACCTCATGCTTGCCGGCGAGCAGGGCCAGCTCGATCTCCCGCAGCTCCTGCCAGGGGGCATCCGGCACGAAGTCGGCCTGATCCGGGGTGAGGTGGGCGACCCGCTGGCGCAGCCGTTCCAGCGGCCTGGTGATGTGACGCACCAGCCAGATGCCGAAGGCGACGCTGCACAGCAGCAGGACCAGCCCGATCACCCGGGTGACCAGGTGCAGCTTGTCTTCATAAGGATCCAGATAGTCGTCGGCGTCGTCGTTGAAGACGAGATAGAGCAGACCCTGGCCCGAGGGGTGGGAGCGTACCAGGAAGTGCTTGTCCTCGTTGCCGAGCTGATGCTCGTAGAAACCGGGGCTGGCGTAGGGCTTGAGCCAGGCGGGCAGTCGTCCGGCCTGGGTCCAGTAGCTGGAGAACTGGCGTGGGCTGGGGGCTGGCGCCGCCGGGCCGAGTCGCAGCCAGTCATCGTCGTAGCGGGTGGCCTCGGCCTCCAGCCAGTGACGCAGGCTAAGCTCCTCCATCTTGTTTTCGGCCACCACCATCAGCAGGCTGAGGATCAGCAGCAGCAGGAGCCCGGCCCCCCCCAGCACCAGGATCAGCCGATTGCGCAGCCTTGGCAGGCTCATAAGGAGACCAGCCTGTACCCCTGGCCGTGCAAGGTCTCCAGCATGGGGCTGGGGAAGGGCTTGTCGAGGGCGTTGCGCAGGGCATAGATGTGGCTGCGCAGGGCATCGGAGTCAGGCTCCTCATCCCCCCAGACGGTATCCAGTACCTCCTGGCGCGTCACCAGTTGAGGTGCCCGTTTCACCAGCAGTGTGAGGATCTGGAACGGGATCTTGCCGAGTTTGAGCTCAACCCCCGCCCGTTTGGCGCGGCCGCTGGCGGGATCCACCGTCAGCTCGCCGTAGCTGAGGGTGCCCAGATCGCCACGGGGGCCGCGCAGGGAGAGGGCCTGCAGCCTGACTTCCAGCTCCTCCATGGCGAACGGCTTGACCAGGTAGTCGTCACCGCCGGCGCGAAAACCGGCCAGCTTGTCGTCCAGGCTGTCCCGGGCGGTGAGAAACAGCACGGGCGTGGAGATGCCGTCGGCTCTTAATTGTTCAACGGTACGCAGCCCATCGAGGCGCGGCATCATGACGTCCATGATGATGACGTCGAAGCGCTGCTCCGCCAGCAGTTGCAGGGCGGCCTGGCCGTGATAGGCACAATCCAGCTGATGCCCCGCCAGTTCCAGGTAGTCCATGATGGTCTCTGCCACCTGGGGATTGTCTTCCACCACCAGTATTTTCATGATTTGATCTCCTGCTCCCGGCCGGCATTTCACGGCCATTTCACACCGGATAAGGTATCTTGTGTGCCAGTGTAACCCCGAGGATCCCCGATGAAGAAGTCTCTCTGCGCCCTCTGGCTGTTGATCTTGCTGCCTTTTGGCCTGGTGCAGGCGGCCGAGTTCAAGCTGACCGGCCGTACCAGCTGGCAGCTCGGCCAATTGATGGTCAACGGCATCCCCTTCGATCTCGATGGCGATACCCGCTTCAAGGATGGGTTGAGCGAGGACGATCTCGGCGGCACCTGGGTCGAGCTGGAAGGGGAGACGCAAGGGGAGAGGCGCCTGATCCGCAAGGTGGAGGCGCTGGAAGAGGACGATGAGATGGAGCTGGAAGGGCCGGTGGAGCAGGGGCGGATCTGGGGTTATGTCACCTCGGACGAGAGTCTGGCCCCCTTCGAAGGACGCTGGCTGGAGCTCGAATGCCAGTTTGACGGCATGCGCCTGAGCCGCTGCCGGGAAGAGGACTAGCCACTCTCTTCGCCCCCGGCCGGAAAAAAGTCCCGATCCGGCCCATAGTTAAGCCTCGAGTCCCCGTGACCCCGAGGTCCTGCCATGACAAGAACCGCACTCATCCTCTGCATGCTGCCACTGGGCGCCCTGGCCATGGAGCCCGAGCTCTGGCTGGTGGAACTGGAGCACAACGATGGCATCCGTCTGCAGTTTCAGGGGGCCGAGCTGGAGTTAGGCAGTGCCGATCTGGTGGGTATCGACGGGCCAGATGCCCTCAGGCCAGGCATGCGCCTCGCCATTCAGAGTCGTTACGGTGTCGCCGAGCAGATCCAGGTGATTGCCTCGGCTCCGACCCTGGCCCAGAGCAGCCAGTGGCTGCGGGCGGAAGACAGGCTGCTCGCCGTGGCCGGGCAAGCCTTGTTGCTGCAGGAGCTGGGGGTGCTGGTGTTCGATACCCAGACCCGCTGGTTGAACGGCAGCCCGGCGGATCTGCAAGCGGGCCGCAGACTGGTGCTGAGCCGTGATGAGGACGGACGGCTGACCGAAGTGTTGATCCCCAATCCGGAAGAAGACCCGGAATAGGCCGCCTGAATAGCGCTCATTGATCTGACGGATATTAGCTATGTTAAATGAGTGTCGACCTGGATATTCAATAATTAAAAACTTTAACACCACGAAAATTACAAATTAAATAATAAAGTAATAACTCTGATATTAAAGTCATCATCAATAAGATAACCAATTTGTTAATTGGCATTAGGTCCATTGTGAATAATTAAAGTGTGGACTCGATCGCAATCCAGGCTGTTTTTGGCTGATATTGTCCCCCCTGCATGCAACGAAATTAATATCATTCGCATGCCTATACCTACAATATTGGGGGAGCTATGGATAAACTTAAAATAACCGGATTGGCGTTGGCCATCTCGACGTTGCTGATGAGCCAGGCCTATGGGGCAGAGCCTATCTACCCTGATCAGCTGAAGTACTTCAGCCTTGGTAGCCAGCGCTGTGGTGATGATTATCGCGCCCTGACGCGTAATGAGGCCATGAGTATCCGCAGCGATATAGTCAGCAAGATGGGGCAATGGCAGATCACCGGCCTGGCTGATAACTGGGTCATCATGGGCTCAGGTTATAGTGGTGAAATAAAGCAAGGTAGCGCGAGCGATACCTGGTGTTATCCCAAGAAACCGATAACGGGAGAAATACCTGTTTTATCTGCATGGAATATTCCGGCTGGTGATGAGATCGATGTGCAATGGCGTATGGTCCATGACAATGATTATTTCATCAGGCCGGTCAGCTATCTTGCCCATAATTTGGGTTATGCCTGGGTCGGTGGCGATCATAGCCAATATGTGGGTGAAGATATGGACATCACTCGCGTCAGTGATGGCTGGCTCATCCAGGGAAATAATGGGGGGGGCTGCAGTGGTTATCGCTGTGGCGAGAAGACCTCCATCAAGGTGAGCAACTTCTCCTACACCCTGGATCCGGGTTCATTCAGCCACGGCTTGGTGACTGAAAGCGGCAAGCAGCTGGTCAAGACCATCACAGCCACGGCGACCAACTATACCGACCTGCCCCAGCAGGTGGTGGTGACTCTCAAGTACGACAAGGCGACCAACTGGTCCAAGACCGATACCTATGGCTTGAGTGAGAAGGTGGGGATCAAGAAAACCTTCCAGATCCCTCAGGTATCCAGCACCGAATACTCGGTGGAAATATCGTCCAGCCAGACCTGGGCTCGTCAAGAAGGGGGTTCAGCAACCGAAACGGTATCGATAGAAGCTCGCCCTACTGTGCCGCCCCATTCCAGTGTACCGGTCCGGGTTGCATTGTATAAGGCCAACGTCTCTTATCCGTATGAATTCAAAGCGGATATTAACTATGACCTGACCCTGAACGGCTTCCTGCGCTGGGGTGGCAATGCCTGGCATACCCATCCAGGGGATCGTCCGACCAAGGCCCATACCTTCGCTATCGGTCCTTTCCGTGACAATGCCAGCAGCATCAACTACCAGTGGAGCAAGCGTTACATCCCGGGTGAAGTTAAGTGGTGGGACTGGAACTGGACCATCAGCCAGCATGGCTTGGCGAACATGCAATCCTTGCTTGGGCAAGTATTGCGGCCGATTCGCTCCACCGTCTCCGGTGATTTCTATGCCGAGAGCCAGTTCGCAGGCGACATAGAGATCGGTCAGCCAAAAGCACAGAAGGTCATGGCGCTGCGCAGGGCGAACAGTGATGCGGTAGCGCTCACCGGCGTTGCCCTGGACACGGATGAACTGGCTCAGGCCGGGTTTGGCAATGTCGAGTTCAAGGTAGAACCCGTCGTCGGCAAGTGATCCAGTGGTAGTGAAAACGTGGTGTAAAACCGGGCTTTTGCCCGGTTTTTGTTTGTTAAATATCTATTTTTTAGCGAGTTTAGCTGCCTTTTGTTGGCTTGTCCGACCGTGTCCTGAGTGCGTTACCGATTCCGGCCGCGAGTCAGCCGCCTCGTTCGCAGGGATGAGAGGAGGTTGGCCTATTCAACCCGCTCCTTCGCCCGTCGGTGCACCACCCTGGTCGGGCTTCGCTACTGGTCGGCTGTGTTAATGCCTTGTACTTTCAAATTCCCCACTTATACTGGCGCCATCTTGTCGGAGTGCTGACCGTCGAACGACGCTAAGCTGAGACCGTTAATTCGGGATCCGTGGAACCTGATCAGGCTAGAACCTGCGAAGGGAAACAAGGGTAACTTGCGAGTTGCCGCGCTCGGGAGCATCCGCTTCCTGCTTGCTACAGGGTCAGTCCCGGCAAGCCAGCGCACGAGAGGGAGTCTGCCTCGCCGAACCACCCATCAGGGAGGGTCTGTGCAAGGCAGGAGGGGCTAGCAGACTGGCACCACTCCCTCTCGACGCACATCCGCTCGCAGGTTCATCTTCTCCTCGAACTCCAGACAAGCAAACACCCATAACTTCAACCAGTTAATGTGAGTTTTGCTATGTCTACCCCAATCCAGTCCGCACCAGAAGTCCAGCCTGTTTCCGCCAAGGCCGCTCCCGCCAGCCGCCGCGAGCAGCGTGCCAGTGCCCAGCGCTTTATCGATAACTTGAAGGGCATGGCCCATCCCAACTCCAAGCGCATCTTTATCGAAGGATCTCGCCCCGACATTCGGGTGGGGCTGAGGGAGATCGCCCTGGCCGACACCTTCGTCGGCGGCAGCAAGGAGGAGCCCAAGTTCGAGCCCAACGACCCCGTGCCCGTCTACGACACCTCGGGTGCCTACGGGGACGAGAACGCCCAGATCGACGTGCGCCTCGGTCTGCCGCGCCTGCGGGAGGCCTGGGTGCTGGAGCGGGGCGATACCGAGCCGCTGCCGGGCCTGAGCTCCACCTTCACCCAGGAGCGCCTGGCGGACGAGGGGCTGGATCATCTTCGCTTCGAACATCTGCCCAAACCCCGCCGTGCCAAGGCTGGCAAGTGGGTGACCCAGTTGCATTATGCCCGCCAGGGGATAGTGACTCCCGAGATGGAATTTATCGCCATTCGCGAGAACATGGGCCGCGAGCGCGTGCGCTCCGAGTTGCTGCTGCGCCAGCATCCGGGCCAGGGTTTCGGCGCCCGTCTGCCCCAGAACATCACCCCGGAATTCGTGCGCGATGAGGTAGCCGCCGGCCGCGCCATCATCCCCAGCAACATCAACCACCCGGAAACCGAGCCCATGATCATCGGCCGCAACTTCCTAGTGAAGATCAACGCCAACATAGGCAACTCGGCGGTCAGTTCCAGCATCGAAGAGGAAGTGGAGAAGCTGGTCTGGTCCACCCGCTGGGGCGCCGATACCGTCATGGATCTCTCCACCGGCCGCAACATCCACGAGACCCGCGAGTGGATCCTGCGCAACAGCCCTGTCCCCATCGGTACCGTACCCATCTATCAGGCCCTGGAGAAGACCAACGGCATCGCCGAGGATCTGACCTGGGAGCTGTTCCGCGACACCCTGCTCGAACAAGCCGAGCAGGGTGTGGATTACTTCACCATCCACGCAGGCGTGCTGCTGCGCTACGTGCCCATGACAGCCCGGCGCCTCACCGGCATAGTGTCCCGCGGTGGCAGCATCATGGCCAAGTGGTGTCTCTCCCATCACAAGGAGAACTTCCTCTACCAGCACTTCCGCGAGATCTGCGAGATCTGCGCGGCCTACGACGTGGCGCTCTCTTTGGGGGACGGCCTGCGTCCGGGCTCCGTCTATGATGCCAACGACGAGGCGCAATTTGCCGAGCTGCACACCCTGGGTGAGCTCACCAAGATCGCCTGGGAGTACGACGTGCAGGTGATGATCGAGGGGCCGGGTCACGTGCCCATGCACATGATCGAGCGCAACATGACCGAGCAGCTGGAGCACTGCCACGAGGCACCCTTCTACACGCTGGGCCCGCTCACCACAGATATCGCCCCCGGTTACGATCACTTCACCTCCGGCATTGGCGCCGCCATGATCGGCTGGTACGGCTGCGCCATGCTCTGCTACGTCACCCCCAAGGAGCACCTGGGGCTGCCGAACAAGGAAGACGTGAAGCAGGGCCTCATCACCTACAAGATCGCCGCCCACGCCGCTGACTTGGCCAAGGGTCACCCGGGCGCCCAGATCCGTGACAACGCCATGTCCAAGGCGCGTTTCGAGTTCCGTTGGGAGGATCAGTTCAACCTGGCGCTGGATCCCGAGACCGCCCGCGCCTACCACGACGAGACCCTGCCCCAGGAGTCCGGCAAGGTGGCGCACTTCTGCTCCATGTGCGGCCCCAAGTTCTGCTCCATGAAGATCACCCAGGACGTGCGCGACTATGCCGCCAAGCTGGAAGCGGTCGAGGTCAAGCTGGTGGGCATGGATGGCCAGCAGGAGCGGGTCGTGGCGGAAGTCGAGACCGGCATGGCCCAGATGGCGGAAGTCTTCAAGGAGAAGGGGGGCGAGCTCTACCATCAGGCCGCGGCGCTGAAGCAGGAGCGGGAAGAGGCATGAGCACCAAACCCATCGTCTGGACCATAGCGGGTTCGGACTCCGGGGGCGGCGCCGGCATTCAGGCCGATCTGCATACGTTGCATGCCCTCGGGGTGCACGGCTGCTCGGTGATCTCCGCCATCACGGCCCAGAACTCGGTGGCGGTGAAGATGGTGGATCCCGTGCTGATGCAGAGCTTCACCGCCCAGATCGACGCCCTCGGCGTCGATCTGCCCCCCGCCGCCATCAAGATAGGTCTGCTGCCGACCCGGCTGCATGTGGAGGTGCTGGCCCGCCGGCTCGATACCCTGAGTGCCCCCTTTGTGGTCTATGACCCGGTCGCCATCGCAAGCACAGGCACCCCCATGGCGGAGCCGAACATGCTGACGGCGGTGCGCGAACACCTGCTGCCGCGCCTGTCCCTCATCACCCCCAACGGCCCCGAGCTGGAAGCCCTGACCGGCATCCCGGCGACCAGCCCGGCACTGGTACGGGCGGGGGCGGCGCGGTTGCGCGAACTCGGCGCCCGCGCCGTGCTGGTGAAGGGCGGCCACCTCGGCTGGAGCGGGGATCACTGCCTCGACTACTACCAGGACGAGAGCCGGGAATTCTGGCTGGCAGCGCCGCGCCTCGCGACCCGTCACGGCCACGGCACCGGCTGCTGTTACGCCAGCGCCATCGCCGCCGTCGTGGCGCTGGATTACCCCATCGAAGACGCCATCACCTTGGCCCGCGCTTACCTGCAGCAAGGGCTGGCGGGGGCGCAGGGGGTGGGGGCCGGCCCCGGCCCCATAGCCCACCTCGGCTGGCCGACTGATCTTGCCCAGTTTCCTCGCGCCGTGTTGCCAGGTTCCGAGCTGGATCGCCGCTTCGACCTCTGGCCTGCCAGCGAGGCACGCTTGCCGCAAGGTCCCTTCGCCCAAACCGAGCATGGCCTCGGCCTCTATCCCGTGGTGGATTCGGTCAAGTGGCTCAGACGCCTGCTGGGTGAGGGAGTCAAGACCATACAGCTGCGGATAAAAGATCTGCCGGCAGCTGCGGTGGCCCCCGCCATCGCCAGGGCGGTGGCGCTCGGCCGCCAGCATCGGGCCCGGCTCTTTATCAACGACTACTGGCAGCAAGCCATCGAGGCCGGTGCCTACGGCGTGCACCTGGGACAGGAGGACATGGAGACGGCGGATCTCGCCGCCATCCAGGCCGCTGGCCTGCGCCTTGGCATATCCACCCACGGCTACTTCGAGCTGATGCGGGCGCGCGAACTCGCCCCGTCCTATATCGCGCTCGGCCACATCTTCCCCACCAACACCAAGCAGATGCCATCCCGCCCCCAGGGGCTGGTGCGCCTGCACCACTACCGCGCCCTGATGGCGGACTGGCCCACGGTCGCCATCGGCGGCATCAGCGAGTCGCGCATAGCCCAGGTGCAGAAGAGCGGGGTCGGCAGTATCGCTCTGGTTTCCGCCATTACAGGGAGCGATGACTGGCAGGGGGCTACGGCCCGGCTGCTGGCCGCCGTGGGGGCAGGGGATCCGGCGCTCTCCGCCATCCCGGCAAAGGAGGCTGCACATGCTCTCTGACGAGGCGTCGCTGAGTGACGAAGAGTACCTGAGATACGGCCGCCAGCTGATGCTGGCCGAAATTGGCGAGGCGGGGCAGGCACGGCTCAAAGAGAAGTCGGTGCTCATTGTCGGCCTCGGCGGCCTCGGTTCACCGCTCGCACTCTATCTCGCCGGGGCCGGGGTGGGGACGCTCTGGCTCGCCGATGGCGACGTGGTGGATTCCAGCAATCTGCCGCGCCAGTTTCTCTACACCGGGGAGGATCTGCGCCGCTCCAAGGCCGAGCTGGCCCGCGAGCGCCTGAGCCAACACAACCCGCTGGTGGAGCTGATCGCCATCAACCAGCGGCTCGATGAGGCAAGCTTGCCGGAGTTTGTAGCCGAGGTGGATCTGGTTGTCGACTGCTGCGACAACCTCCCTACCCGCCACGCCATCAACGCCGCCTGCGTGAGGCAGGGTAAGCCCTGGATCTCAGCCGCCGCTGTCGGCTGGCAGGGTCAACTGATGGTGCGAAGTGCCCCCGAGCACGCCTGCTACGCCTGCCTCTACCCGGCGGATACCGAGATAAGAGAGAGCTGCCAGAGCAGCGGCGTCACTGGCCCCTTGGTCGGCGTGATGGGTTCCTTGCAGGCGCTGGAGGCCATCAAGCTGCTGCTCGGCCGTGAGAGCCCGGTGGCGGGCACCTTGCGCCGCTTCGATGCCCTGACCCACGAGTGGCAGAGCCTGCGCCTGCCAGCGGATCCCGCCTGCCCTGTTTGTAGCAATGGCAACGGCAGCGCCAACAAGGATTGCCCATGAATATTCGACTGAACGACAAGGCGCTGGCCCTGACAACGGAAGAGGGCGCCAGCGTGGCCGCCCTGCTGGCGGCGCAAGCGGTCGCTCCCCAGGGGGTGGCGGTGGCCCTCAACGGCGCCGTGCTGCCCCGCAGCCGCTGGCCCGAGACTCCCCTCGTTGAGGGGGATGAACTTCATCTCTTTACTGCCATCGCCGGAGGCTAAGATGCTACGCATTGCCGATCACACCTTCTCATCCCGCCTCTTTACCGGCACCGGCAAGTTCGCCCGCCCGGAATTGATGGCTGCCGCCATAGAGGCGAGCGGCTCCCAGCTGGTCACCATGGCCATCAAGCGCCTGGAGCCCGGCAAGCGCCACGACGATATCCTGAGCCCTCTGCTGCAACTCGGGGTCAAGCTGTTGCCCAACACCTCGGGGGCCAAGACCGCCGCCGAGGCGGTGTTTGCCGCTCATCTGGCCCGCGAGGCGCTGGGGACGAACTGGTTGAAGCTGGAAATCCACCCAGACCCCAAATATTTGCTGCCCGATCCCATAGAGACGCTGAAAGCGGCCGAGCAGTTGGTGCGAGAGGGCTTTGTGGTGCTGCCCTACTGCGGTGCCGATCCTGTGCTCTGCAAGCGGCTCGAAGAGGTGGGCTGCGCCGCCGTGATGCCGCTCGGCGCCCCCATCGGCTCCAATCAGGGGCTGGTGACCCGGGAGTTTCTCTCCATCATCGTCGAGCAGGCCAATGTGCCCGTGGTGGTGGATGCAGGGATCGGGGCACCCAGCCATGCGGCGGCGGCGTTCGAACTCGGCGCCGATGCGGTACTGGTCAACACCGCCATTGCCGTGAGCGGTGACCCTGTCGCCATGGGCCGGGCCTTCGCATTGGCCTGCGAGGCGGGCCGCAGCGCCTATATGGCGGGGCTCGGGATTCGCGGCTTCCAGGCCAACGCCTCCAGCCCCCTCACCGATTTTCTGGAGGCCCTATGAGCCAGGGCACGGGCCAGGACTTGTTGGCCATGGCCTCTCTCACCCCTCTTCCCGAGATGGAGGGGATCCGCCCCCCTCTCCCTTTGGGAGAGGGGCTGGGGGTGAGGGCCGCGGTTGAGACAAAAGAGGCGAGCTTTATCGATCGCTGGCAGGAGCTCGACTGGGATGACGTTGGCATGCAGATCCGCGCCAAGACGGCTCGGGATGTGGAGTTGGCGCTGGGCAAATCACGGCGCAATCTGCAGGATTTTATGTCGCTGATCTCCCCGGCGGCAGAAGCTTATCTGCCCCAGCTAGCCCAGCTGGCAGAAAGTCTCACCCGCCAGCGCTTTGGCAACACGGTCGGCTTCTATGTGCCGCTCTATCTGTCGAACCTCTGTGCCAACGACTGCAGCTACTGCGGCTTCTCCATGAGCAACCGCCTCAAACGCAAGACACTGAATGTAGAGGAGATAGAGCGCGAGTGCCTCGCCATCAAGGCGCGCGGCTTCGACAGCGTGCTGCTGGTGACCGGCGAGCATGAGACCAAGGTGGGCATGGCCTATTTTCGCGAGATGATGCCCATCATCCGCCGCCACTTCAGTACCGTGGGGATGGAGGTGCAGCCGCTCTCACAGGCCGAATATGCCGAGCTGAAAACCTTGGGATTAGATGCCGTTATGGTCTATCAGGAGACTTATCACGCCCCCGCCTACGCCCGCCATCACCTGCGCGGCAACAAGCAGGACATAGCGTGGCGTCTCGCCACCCCGGACCGGCTCGGCCGCGCCGGGGTGGACAAGATAGGGCTGGGGGCACTCATCGGTTTGTCGGCGGACTGGCGCAGCGACAGCTATTTTGTGGCCGAACACCTGGCCTGGATGGAGCGCCACCACTGGCAGAGCCGCTATTCTCTCTCCTTCCCGCGCCTGCGCCCCTGCACCGGGGGGCTGGAGCCCGAGATAACGATGTCGGATCGCCAGCTGGTGCAGCTTATCTGCGCCTGGCGCCTGTTCTCGCCGACCCTGGACTTGTCCCTCTCCACCCGCGAATCCCCGGCGTTTCGCAACGGCGCCCTGCGCCTTGGCATCACCCAGATGTCGGCGGAGTCGCGCACCCAGCCCGGCGGTTACGCCGACGGCGGCAAGGAGGAGCTGGAGCAGTTCGCCATCCACGATGACAGATCCCTGGGGGAAGTGGCCGCAGCCGTCAGGCAGGCGGGGTTGCAGCCGGTGTTTAAGGACTGGGAATCCTTCTTGGGTCGATAGGGAGAGGGGAGGGAGTTCGGCCAAACTCCGCGCCTGTGGCGAGAGGGCACGGCGTTGCCGTGCAGGACGCGAGGCCGCCGGCCTTGAAGGAGTTTCGCCCGCCCTTCGGGCTGGGGCGAGTGGCTTTGGAAAGACCCGCTCTTTTCCGAAATCGCACCAAAGGTCTTCTCCCCCGCTTATTCGCCCGACTACGTCGGGTTCCTTCGGCTCACCCGCTTGTCCAACGGCCCGCGCCGACGGGCCATCCATGGCCCGGCGCTGCTCGCTCGACATCCTGTCTCGCGGCCTGGACAAACGTGCTCGCCTCAGCGAATAAGAGGGGGAACCAATGCCGTGCCACCATAACCTTAGGAGGGCTTCGTAGGGTGCAATGAGCGGAGGGTGTTGTTCCTCTATTGTGAAGATAGAAGCGAAACTCACTTCGCTCATTGCATTCTAGGTATATCTCCACTAATGGCATTGATGTTACTTGTTATATTCTTTTGGTAATGGACAGTCATAGTTGATGTCGATCATATCGAGGTTGGTGATAGAGAAATTAGCATATTTCACCCCCGTTTTAGATATGCTTTCATATGGGCGCCCAAAAATAAAAATAAATGCCAGTGGTTTCTCGTTTTTTATTATTTTTTCCAAGCGTGTGATTACAAGCTTTTTCACCTTGTAACTATCTATTAGTCGATCGCTGATCATTATTGTAGATAGAAGTTCTTCTTCTCCTTTCTTAAACGGCTTTTTGAATTTTATTTGATATCCATGGTTGGATTTCAATCTATTTATATATGCCCAGCCGTAGTAAACTACAGGGTGTTCAGGAAGGGACTCTAAGTCTTGCTCCCAAATGCATTTGAATACACTTCGATAATTAACATCTTTTCCTTGTATATTCACTCGTCTATAAATTATGGACTTGTCTTTTTTATAACGAATATAACGACCGACAATAGCTCTGACAGAATAAATTGTGCCTATACTACCATTTTCTTGGGTGGTGGTATTGTTAGAATGATTTTTTGCTTTAAATTCATGGGTTTTTAATTTATTTGAAGGAGTGTTGCTTGGCTCGTCGTAATAAGATGCGGGTCGTTCCAGAAGAAATAAATCGACAACTGACTCATCTATGGACTGCTTTTCTTTTTTAATATATGAGGCTTCATTGTAATGCAATTTTAATGGGATCTTATTAAAAATTTCACAAGTAGAACTATGTGAGCCATAAACTCGAAAATGAGGAGAAACTTTCATGTCCTGAACATCTTCATCTAGGTTGGCGCAAGTCACTTGTGCCATACAGTCAGAGCCTGGGCATAGAAAGTTCCTCTTGTCTTTAATTAACCCAGACCAGTAAAATTCATAAGCTCTGTCGGGGTCAATATAATCATTAACATCCGTGCTGTATGCAATATCTAAAGACAAAATAAAATACTCCTATAAATCATAAGAATTATTGGTTCTTTTGTTTTCTTGCTAGGTTGTAACTCCTCTTGGCATTTTTTAAATAATCACAGTGTTCCATTATCTTTTTGATAAGCTCTTCAACTAGCTCAATGGAGTAATAGTGTAGTTCTGGGTTTGCATTCTTGTAATGGAACTTATTATTACATGATTTCCATGATTTCCATGATTTCCATGATTTCCATGATTTCCATGATTTCCATGAATTCTTGTATGCAATAGCATCGAAACAATTTTTATTTATTAGTGGGATCCCAGTTTTCTTGTCATGTGACAAATGCTTTTTGAGAATTTCTTCATCATATCTACCTTGTAGACGAGAATTTATTTCATTGATCGCATCCTTCTGTAAGAACGGATGGGTCTTTTCTCTATCGGTTGGCTTTTCTATTATTAGTGCTTGTCTAAGGGCTTCAATGCCATCCTCAGCTCTGGTTAGCGCAATAGTATTTCCTTGAGCATCGTCGGTAGCAAATATTAGCTTTACATTAAGTGGGATAGCAAACTCAATATCATTGCTTAGATTTACTTCATGTTCAATTGATGTTGCTAATTCTAGTATGTCATTGGCTATCTCACCATGAGTTGATTTCATTATAGATATGGGTGGTGATTTAAACTCACCGACTAAAGAAATCATGCCGGTGTGGCTATTGTTTATAAATGAAACCTCAGTGAAGCTTTCGAACTGCGATGTGTAGTTAAGGACGCCGGATTGAAACACCCTGGAGATAATTCCTTGTATCTCAGGCATCAGTAGATGAACGGCCTGATCTCTAAAATAAGCGACTTGTTCTATGTTTTTTCTTATTTTAGAGTTGGCAGGGTAATATCTTTCTAAGCACTCCCGTAGAGATATGGTTTCTTTGAAACCTTTGGCTTTGGCTCTGAAAATAGACTTTTCACCATCTCTCTCTATTAATATTGCTTTCAAAAATTGTTCCCATGCAGTGCAAAAACACATTGAGAAAGCATCCATCTTGTTCTCTAAGGATGGCCTGTTGTATAACTCCAAGGCAAGGAACATGTTGTCTTTAGATTTTGCCAGTAATGCTTTGGCTAATTTTGATCTGCAGTTGTGACCTAATCCTCTCCTATTTTTAGATTGGGAGAGTAATTTTGAAAACTCTACTTCTGATATGCTCTGGCAGTTAGATGCATCATATAAACCATCAGGAGTTTCGCTAATGAAGTCTGCTAGCTGTCCTTTTATCCAATAAGTTCTGAATGTTGTTTCTTTCCATCCGGTCGCTGAGAGAACCCCTTCTAGGGAGAAAGGTATCCCATTTCTCTCTTTTTCTTGAAGAAACAAAAATAATGAAGATAGGGACTTACTTATTTTCATAAACACCCCGAGATAATAATTATATATATATATTCAAAATTATCTTTTGGCAGTGTAGCTTCAACCAATCGCATGCTGAAGCATTTGAGCCTTTTAATGTGAGGTGGTGCACTTTCTACATCGCCGATGCGAAATGATGGGATGTATGTGCTGGGGTATCCACCCTTTGACAGGTGGCTGAATCTCCAATCAGTGATCCTGCTTTTTGAGAAAGTAACTGACATGCCCAGGCGGCATATCGGGCAGTTCGCCAAAGACGGAATAGCCCTGTTTCTGATAGAAGGGCAGGGCCTGGAAGCTGGTGGTTTCGAGGTGGAAATTGGTGATGCCTTGGCTCTGGGCATATTGCTCCATGGCGCCAAGCAGGCGGGCGCCCCAGTCATCCTTGCGAATGCGCTCGTCGATCCAGAGCCAATCCACGTGCAGCCAGCCCCACTTGATGTCGGCGAGGATGCCCCCCAGTACCTTGCCCTCTTCGTCTTTGATAAAGCTGGCGATCTGTTCTCTCTGATGGGAGCCCGCCATGGCCAGGTTGTAGCCGGAGAGGCCGGCGCGCAGAGCATCCAGATCATCGCTCTGTGGGGCCTGGGGTGGGGTCAGTTGCATGGTGATTAGCTCCAAATGAAGAGTGAGCAGCATCACCCGGCAACGGCAGATGGTCAAGGTGGAGAACGGGTGGTTGTCGGCCGTCTCTCACTGTGCTGCCTGTGGAGATGACAGTTTGATTGGGCCAATCCCTGTCGCTTGGCGGGCAAGGTGCCTCGCTCTTGGGCTGGTTTTTCTCTAGCATGGAGGGGCGCGGAGCCGGGCTCCGTCATATAGCTTGTTGGCGCTGTCCGGTTACGGACTTTGGTGGAGAGAGAAGATGACGCTGCGTTCCTTGTTGGTGTTGGGTGCCCTGGTGCTGGGCGGTTGTGCGGTCAATCCCTATGGTGGCACTCAGGCGCCGGTGTCAGAACCACAGCAGCCTGTGGTCCAGCCGGAGAAACCGGTGACCGAGCCCGAGGTGGTCAAGCCTGCCCCCAAACCCGAGGCGCCGACCGGCCTGGCGCTCGCGATGGCGGATACCTTCCTCAAAGCCCCGGAAGTGAAGGCGCTGGCGGGCAGCAACCCTGTGCTGCTGCTGACCCCGCCGCGTAACGGCACCGGTGAGCCGTTCAGCACCCAGCCCATGGCGGTGGCCATGAGCCAGCGCATCCAGCAGCACGGCGGCTTCAGCTTCGCCGACCCGGGTCAGGTCGCGGCCATCACGGGTCAGCTGGAGTATCAGCAGGGGGGCATGAACCCGGCGTCCCTGGTGCGTCTGGGTCGCCAGACCGGGGCCAACTACATGCTGTACGGGGATCTGGTCTCGGAGGGGAGTCACTATCGACTCGCCATGAGCCTGATGGATCTGAAAAGCGGCGAGCTGCTGTGGAACGGGAGCCGCTCAGCCAACCGCTAAGCACGCCTCCATCGCCTCCCCAAAAAGCCATCGGCCCTGCCCGATGGCTTTTTTGTTTCCAGCTTCCAGCCCTCTGATGGCGGGGAGGACGAGATCCGTGAGCACAGGGCACGGTAGCAGTGCAATATCCTGACAATCTCACCACAACCCCATCTCGTTTTATTTTTTAAGGCAATAAATCTGCATATTATTGGTTTATTGATATTAATCACTGCCTTGATCGAATGGAATGACATAGTATCGACGCCGAACGGAACTGACCTGCCATAAGCCACTGCCTCGCCCACCATGTCGCTTGCCACCATGGGTCTGGCGGTGAGATGGCTGGGGGCAAGGGGTTGGCGGGCTTCACCTCTGTCCCTGTCGGCCGCCCCGATCTTGGCAGCCTGTCGAACACAGGTGCCCGCCATACGGGCGGCGGGGCCGTGTGCGATACTTAACGGGTCGTGTATAACAAACAACACTGGGTCGCTCGCCCGCGGCGTGAAAGGAACACAGATGGCACTCTCGGTGGCACAACTCTATGAAGTGATGACCCAACTGCCCGATCCCGTCTTCATCCTCAACGAGGATGGCTACTACGTGGAATACATCGGCGGGGTGGAGCAGCGCTCCTATCAGGATGGTAACCCGCTGATCGGCAAGCGGTTGCTGGATATTCTGCCCATCGACAAGGCGCAGTGGGTGCTGGAGCAGGTGGCTCGCTCCTTCGCCACCGGCGAGGTGCAGGTGGTGGAATACGATCTCTCCCCAAACGAGGTGGAGGGCATCAATGCCGATGCGGGCCCCCAGGGGATGCAGCGCTTCGAGGGCAAGATAGCGCCGCTGCCGTCCCTGTATGAGGGTAAGCGGGCGGTGGCCTGGATGACCCGCAACATCACCCGCCAGCACGAGCTGCAGCAGCGGCTCAAGCGCCTCGGTGAGACGGATCAACTCACCGGCCTCTACAACCGGCACTTCTTCTTCGAGCACTATCACCACAAGTTGCAGGGGGAGGGGCGCACCGGCCTCATCATGCTGGATATCGATCACTTCAAGCAGATCAACGATCGCTTCGGCCATCAGACCGGGGATCGGGTGTTGTGTAGCTTCAGCGAGTGCGTGGCAGCCCAACTGCGGGCCGAGGACATGTTCGTGCGCAGCGGCGGTGAGGAGTTTCTGATCCTGCTGCCGCAGATCGACGAGCAGATCCTGTTGAAGGTGGCCGAACGCATCCGCGCCGCGGTGGCGGCCATGGCGCCGGATCCCGCCCCCATCACTGTGAGTCTGGGCACCACGCTAGTGCGCCCCGGCGAGGCGGTCAGTGCCGTGCTGGCGCGGGCGGATGAGTGGCTCTATCAGGCCAAGCGCAGCGGGCGCAACCGGGTGGCCCACGACTCCGATCCCTGAACGGCAAGGCATTACAACGAACAAGGGCGACCCTCGGGTCGCCCTTGTCATTTCTCCCGGCCTTGGCCGAACCCGCCTTAGCTGAACAGGGTCGAGACGTTCTGGCCCGCCATCAGCAGCCCCAGGGCCAGCACGCTGAACCAGACGACGGTGGCGCTCACCAGGGCGTAGCCGGCGGCGACGAACAGGCCGTCTCGCTGCAGCATGCCGATGGCCAGCAGCAGGATAGCCCAGGCAGGCATGGCGTTGGTGAAGGGAATGGCACCGAGGGGCAACATCAGCAACATGGCCGCCAGCATGATCAGCAGGCCGTTGCAGCGGTTGATGGTGGTGCTGCCGGTCAGCAGCAGCAGGCGCGGGCGGATGAAGCGATCGATGCGGGCCAGCAGATCGGCCCCCTTGTGCAGTGTCGGCTTGAGCTGCTCGGTGGCGAAGCGGCGCTCCATCAGTATGCTGGGCAGCCAGGGCACCCGGTTGAGGGTGATGCCGATACCGATAAACAGGATCAGCAGACCAAACGGGGTGCTGACGCCCGGGATGGAGACGGGCAGCAGGAAGGGCACTGTGAGCAGCACGCAAAACAGCAGCATGCCCTGCTCACCCACCAGGGTCAGCATCTCCCGCAGGCTGATGTGGCTCTCTTCGATGGCATGGGCCGTGGTCCGCAAGGTATCGGACAGCTTGTTCTGTGGGTCGTTGAGTTGCGCGGCAACCATTCCTGAAATCCTCGTCCTGTGAACGCCACCTCTGTGGCGCCGCTAGCTTACGGAGTCGAGGTTAATCCCAGATGAATGGCGTAAACCGGATGGATCTTTTATGCAGGGTTGGCCATATCCGGCGCTAGCCACCAAATCGGTGCGATACAGCCCCTATTTAGGATGGGAAACGAAGGGCTCTGATATGCTTTTGGCACAACGGGTTGCAATCAACTGACGAGCAGGGAGAGGGCCGTGACGAGAGCGGGAATGATGGTGATGGGGCTGCTGTTGCCGCTGGGTCATGGCTGGGCGGCTGAGGACGGGGATCTCGGTTGGCAGCTGACCCCCTTCATGGGTTACAGCTCGGCCATCGACTTTGACAAGGCGGGCGAGCCGGCCCCGGCGCCGGTGTCGACCAGCCTGGACTCCTTGCAAGGGGAGAGCTCGGCCAACTGGGGCTTCTTCATCAGCAAGGAGGTGGACGACCCCGGCATGATAGAGCTGCTCTACAGCCATCAGTCCACCCCCATGTCACCGGATCAGCCGGATCGACTGACGGTGGATACCCTGCATTTCGCCGGTGCCCTGACCCTGTCGGACAACTTCATGGCCCCCTATATCGGCGCCGGGATCGGGGTGACCCACTTCGATGCCTACGGCAGCGAGACGGCCCCCTCCATGTCCCTGGCGCTGGGGGTGCAACCCCGTCTGACCAAGATGCTGGCGCTGCGGGCCGAGGTGCGCGGCTACGGCTCCTTGCTCAACGAGGATGCAGACTTTCTCTGCAACCCAGAGGTGTGCGCCTTTCGGGTGCGGGGGGATCTGGTCACCCAGTGGCAGGCCAATCTTGGCTTGACCCTGAGGTTCTGAGTGACTCGACCATGTCCACTATGGACCCGATTCAGAGGATCCCCTTGGTGATGCGGCTCAGGGGCTCGTTGACCTCGAACAGCTTGTACTGCACGCCGCTCGCACCCATGGCGAGCACGCGCTGCTCGTGCATGGTTGCGTAAGCGAGGGCGTTCTCTTCATCCTCGAACAGATAGATGCCACCGGCCTCGCCTGTGCCCGGGTTCTCGGTCCAGATCTTGGAAATAAAGCCGGGCTCCCGGGTGATGGATTCCGCCAGTGGCAGCGCCGCCTCGGTCAGGGCCGGCCCCATCATCTCGCGGGGGAAGTTGAAATGGATCTGCAGCAGGCTGGGCATGGTCTACCTCTCGATGGGTCGGAATGGTTGAGCCAACATGATAAGAAGCCTGCATCTTGGCTGCAAGAAGGCACCTTTTCGTGGCATAGTTACTCCAAAGTAACCACTCATGAGACTTGCCGTGACCTCTGCCCTTTGTCCCGCCTACGAGGTACTGCGCCTGCTGACCGGCAAGTGGAAGCCCGCCATCCTGTTTCATCTGCGCGAGCAGACCCTGCGCTTCGGGGACTTGCGCCGCTGCCTGCCGGACGTGAGCCAGAAGGTGCTCACCGCCCAGCTTAAAGAACTGGAGGTCGATGGGGTCATACGTCGTACCCTCTACCCCGAGGTGCCCCCCAGGGTGGAGTACGCCCTGAGCCCGCTCGGCACCGCCCTTATCCCCTTGCTGCAACAGATGCACGACTTCGCCCTGAGCCACGGCGAGCTGTTGGCTCGGCGTGATCTCGGCGAGTGAGTCTCCCTTGCGATCCTCAAGTCAGTGCTAGCCTTCTGCCGACCAGCGCATGAGCCACTCAGGACTGCCGGTGTCACTGTCCAACCCTTCCTCCTCGATCTGGAAACCCTGAGAGAGATAGAAGTCGCAACTGGCCCTGTTTTGCTGGTACACCCGCAGTTGTAGGTTTTGTCGCTGCTGTTTCGCGTGAGCGAGCAGGGCCTTGCCATGGCCGCGCCCCTGCTTTCCTGGCGCGACAAAGATGGCTGCCAGGTTATCTTCGTACAGGGAGTAGAAGCCCAGAACGACAGCATCCTGGCAGAGCAGCCAGTTATCGGCGGCAGGCAGATAGTGTTCCCGCATCGGGCCCACATTGGCATGCCAGTATGCTGGCGCAATGAAATGGTGAGCCTGCAGGGAGGCCTCCAGCCAGATGGTGAGGACGGCGTCCGTATCGGCAGGGGTGAATGCACGGATCTGCATGATGGTCTCGTATGGATTGATGATAAGGAAGGGATGGTAGCAGGGGGGGCGTTCCGTCGTCACCTCATGGGAGCCCAAGTTGTCGCACCCACCACAACCAGCTTGATGGTGTACGGCTGAGCCGCCCCGACTGGGCGCGGCTTCTATCGCTGTCATTACCAGTGTGCGTTCAGCGGGTCCGCAGCAGCCAGCGGCTGGCTGGAGTTGCCTCCAGCAGTCGATAGGCCAGCAGGGAGCAGGCGAGCAGGGCTGGCACCTTCAGCAGTTCCCACCAGAGGTGTTTGCCTTGCGGGCCGAACACCATCAGCCAGACCACCAGCATCATGTGCACGCAGTAGAGGCCGAGCACCTTGGGGGCCTGGCGCGCCAGCCAGCTCCCCTCGCCCCAGCCGGGGTTGGCCAGCAGCAGGCCGAACAGACCCAGAGCCCAGGGGATAGAGCCCAGCAGGAAGTCATGGCGATTGAGGGGCACCTCGGCAAAGCGCAGCAACCCCCAGGCCTCCAGGGCGTAGAGGGCAAGCCCAGCCCCCAGCAGACGAACACTCAAGGCAGTATCCGGTCGCCAGTTGCGGGCCTTGAGATAGGCGCCGAGGGCCACGAACAGCAGTGAGAAGAAGGGGCCGTTTCGGGTCAGCAGGGCCCATTCACCGCCCAGCAGCGGCTTGCCATAGGAGCCGCCGAGCAGAGCCAGCAGATAGAGCAGGGCGCCCATCACCAGCGCCAGGCCGGGGAGCCCAACTCGCCGGAACAGCCCCAGGATCAGCACCGCCAGCATCAGGGCGGGCAGGAACCAGAGGTGGATCATGCCGCCGACCAGCCAGGCGTTGAGGTGATCCCCAATCTGCATCTGCCACTGACCCGCCATGGTCGGCAGATAACCCTGCTGCACCGACGCTACCGGGTTGAAGGGCACCAGCAGATAGATGAGGCTCCAGCCCAGCCAGAGCAGCAGCAGGGGGCGGCAGTAGCGCAGCGCCACTCCCATGGGATTCTGGTTCAGCCTGGGTTGCAGGAAGTAACCGGCGCACAGGAAGAACAGGGGCACGGCGAAGCGGCACAACTGGTTGATGATGCCCCCGAGCCAGAGGTAGAGGGGATCACCCCAGAGGCCGGGATCGAAGGGGTTGCTGAAGGGGGAGATGTGAATGGTCATCACGGCCAGGATGGCCAGTACCCGCCCACACTCTATGCTGGCGATGCGCATGATTCCTCTCGGGATCTGGAGTTCTGGCCGCACCCTAACAGCCGCGCCTGACCCCCGCCAGCCGCGGTGGCCGCAACTGTGACCCGGACCTGCGCCCGGTTACCCTTTGTTACCTCTCCCGAAAAAGGCGTTACCCCCTGTGAGAACCTGGTCACGCTCTGACTGCGAGGCCGTGATCAAGGCTCATGTGCTGCTCGGAATCCTCATGTGTGTTTACACACTCCGGTTCCTGCGCTGCTCTTTACCTTGCTGACGACCTCTCGTCGCAGATCGTGAACAGGTTCTGAGAGGGAGATCCCGCTTTGGTGTAGGTAACGAGCCGCGCTTCTTGCCAGGCCTGGGCCTAGAGCAGGGCGATCAGTAGGGTGGCGAGGGCGCCCCCCAGCAGCAGGGTGATGCCACGGCGGGACGGGCCGTGCAGCTTGTTCCACATCAGCAAGCTGGTAAGGGCGAGCAGCAGCAGCGCCAGGGCGGCGAGATCCCCCATCAGTTGCCAGGAGAGCCCTGTGCCCATGCCGCGGTGCAGTCGGTTGAGGCTGGCGGCCAAGTTGGCTTGCTGGCGCTCGATGCGCACCTCAAGAGTGCCGACCACATAGCTGGCGGCCAGGCTCTCGCTCAAGGAGACACCCTTGAGTTCCCAGCGCGCGGGCAGGGTGAGTGTGCCGTTCGGGGTCGGCAGGATCTGGGGCGGAGTCACATTGGTACGCGCCTCTGCCAACCCGTCGGAATAGTGCTGTTGCAAGAGGGTCGTGAGCGCGGCGGGATCCACCAGCGGCGCCGTCAGTGTCAGAGTCTCGCTCTGTTTGTCGGTATGGGGGCCGGGCAGGGGCAGCACGGCTCTGTGTTGCAGCCAGAGGCCGGTGAGGCCATAGATCAGCATCAGGGCCAGGGTGGCAAAGCCGGCCCAGGCGTGGATGCGGCGCACCCACTTGTTGTTGTGGAGCGGGAGTTTCTTGGTTTTCATACATATCTGGCCGGCTTGCGCCGGCCAGTCTGGTCAGGAGGGGATCAGAAGCGGTAGGCCGCAGTCAGGTTCAGCTGACGGGGGCTGCCCGGCATGATCTGGGAGGCGCTGGTGGCGCTGACGTAGTACTCGTGATCGGTCAGGTTCTCCACGCTGAGCTGGGCATCCCAGTGCTGCCAGCGGTAACCGGCGCGGGCGTCATAGCGGGCGTAGCCCGGCAGCACAGTAGTGTTGGCGTTGTCGGCGAAGCGATCCCCCACCGCCGTCACCCCGGTTTCTCCATACCAGCCTTGCGGGCCGCTCTGGTAGCCGGCGAACAGCTGGCCGTTCTCGCGCGAGACGTTCATCGGTCGCTTGCCCTGCAGATCCGCATCCGCCTTGACCTGCTCCGCGTCCTGAATGGCGACGCCGCCGTGCAGGTAGATCTCGTCGGTCAGCTGGGCGCGGGCGCTCAGTTCGATGCCGTCGGTGCGCTGCAGGCCGGTGAGGATCACCTTGGTGGGATCCAGCGGATCCTTGCTGCGCTTGTTGTACATCTCCAACCGGTAGATGGAGAGGGTGGTGGCGAGCTTGCCATCCAGCCAGTCGCTCTTCACCCCACCCTCATACAGCCGGGTGTGCTGGGGATCCAGGTTGTTGTTCTTGTCCCCCGGGGTGATGCCGATGAGCTCACCGCCGACCGGGGTGAAGGTCTTGCTGTAGGAGGTGTAGAAGGCGTGCTCCTCGATGGGATTCCACACCAGGCCCAGACGCGGGCTCAGGCTGGTGACCGAGAGGGTCTCCTCCTTGTTGAGATCGTTGCGGCGGCTGGTGACGGTGAACTCGTCCCGGCGCAGGCCGCCGAGCAGGTGCCAGTCACCCAGGCTGAGCTGATCCTGTACATAGAGGCCGTAGCCACGCACCTTGTGGTTGGCGTCGCTAGAGAGCTTCATGGCACCGTTGTAGGTGGGCAATGAGCCCGGATCGTACAAATTGCCTGGCGGGATCGGGGTGGCGTTCTGGTACAGCTTGGGGGTGCGCTCCTGCCAGCTCTGCTCCAGCCCGACCAGCAGGCGGTGCTCGACTGGGCCGGTCTGCAGCTGGCCTTCGGCTTCCGTGTTGCTGGTCAGGCTCTTGGCCTTGAGATCCTGCTGCCAGCGGGCGCGGGTCACCTGGTCGCCCTTGACGCTGGTGACATAGGTGTTGTCGAACTGGCTGTCGAGGGTGGTGTAGCCGAGTTGCTGGCGCAGCTGCCACTGCTCGTTCAGATCCCAGGTCAGCTGGGAGCGGGTGGACTGGGCCACGTCATCTATGTAGTCGCGGCTGGTGTCGCTGTAGACGCTCTCGATGGGCACATCGGCCGGACGTCCATTGACGCCGGGAATGCCGCGATCCGGGGTGCGATCGCTGCCGTTGCGCTCGTACTGCACCAGCCAGTTCAGGTTGTCGGTGATCTCCCAGTTGGCGGACGGAGCCAGCAGGGTGCGCTTGCTGGTCACGCCATCGCGGAAGCTCTCCTTGTCTTCCTGGGCCATGTTGAGGCGCAGTTGTACTCGTTCGCCGGCCTCGGCATTGAGATCGGCTGCGAGGCGCTGGCTGTCGAAGCTGCCGACCCGGGCGGTGACGCTGGAGGCCTGGCCCCGCTGGGGCTTCTTGCTGACCCGGTTGACGATGCCGCCCGTGCTGCCACGGCCGTAGAGCACGGCGGCCGGGCCCTTGAGCACCTCGACTCGCTCAATGTTGCCAAGGTCGCGGGTGTACTGCATGTCGTCACGCAGGCCATCCAGATAGAAGTCGTTGCTGGCGTTGAAGCCGCGGATGTTGATGCTGTCGAAGCGGGTGTCGCCGCTGGCGTTGACCCCTGGGATGCCGCTCAGGGCCTCGCTCAGGGTCGGTTGGCCATAGGCGGTCAGCTCGCTGGCGGACACGCTCTCTATGGTCTGGGGCACCAGCTTGGCCGGGGTGCTGGTGCGGGTCGCGGTGGCGACCTCTTCGTGTTGACTGCGTTTGCCGACGACTGTGAGGGTCTCGTCTTCGGCCTGGGCGCTGGCGCAAAGGGACAGCAAGGCGACGCCCAATAGGGCGCGCGGGTGGTTGGGGTTATGCATCTGCGTGTGACTCTTTTAATCGACCTGTTGGCCTGAACTTATTGATTTATTTGTAATTATTAAATGGCTCCCGATGCGGGAGGGCGCTAATGATATTTATTTTCATTTGGCTGGCAAGTCATAAGGTGCAAAAAGAGCACACCTACGACCAGTTAAATCGCCAGATGACGCCAACCAAGGCCTGATGTGCATCGGGCGAGTCTTGGTGCGGACGAGGAGCTGGTTTACCATCGGCTCTCATCATCCATCTCAGGGACACGGAGGAGAGAGACATGGACGAGATCATCAGGGCAGATCTTCATAACCGGCAGCACGGCGAGGCGCTGGTCTATCTGCTCAACGAATACGCGAAAGACGAGATGGGGGGCGGCAGCCCTCTCGCAGATGAGGTGCAGGCGAACCTGGCCAGGGCGCTGGCGGCGAGAGCGAACGCCCATGTGTTGCTGGCCTGGGTGGACGGGCAGCCCGCCGGGGTGGCCACCTGTTTCGAGGGCTTCTCGACCTTCGCCTGCCAGCCCCTGCTCAACATCCACGACATCGCCGTGCACCCGGATCACCGCGGCCGGGGGCTTGGCAAGCGGCTGCTGGCAGAGGCGGAGCGCCTCGCTCGTGAGCTAGGTTGCTGCAAGCTGACCCTGGAGGTGCTGGAGGGTAACAGGGTGGCGCAAGCCGCCTATCGCGCCAGCGGCTTTGCGGGTTATGAGCTGAGCCCAGAGGTGGGCCGCGCAATGTTCTGGCAGAAGAAACTCTAGGACGCCGCCTGGTAAAATCGGGACAGTCTGCTTGTCATCGGGCCGGCCAGCCTCTAGAGTGGCGACCAATTTCCCCATTCTCTCGATGGCCATTCCTGGCCAGGTGATCGACATGACACTTTATGCCTCGGATCAGCGAGTGACCCGAGTGAACTCCGAACAGATGCGCACGATGAAGCATTGTCCGGAGCCTGGGGAGGCCTGAGCCTCCCACTCATTCATCGTATTCTGCCTATCGGACCTCGTTAACACATGAGGCCTGAGCCGTGCGGGTACGAAGAAATCAGAAGGCCATAGACGCTCCATCGTCTATGGCCTTTTTTGTTGGCCCGCATCCAGGATGCGGGCGCGAAGCAGAGCAGAGGCCCGCCCGGGTTCTCTGCTTTTTTTTGGTCTCTGGTCACGAGTAGCGGGGTATGCTGATGGATACCCGCCTTGCTCCTGACCAGTATGAGGAAGCGTTAAATGTCACAAAACATCTATGATAATCCAGGCTTTTTTGAAGGCTACGCCCAGTTGCCCCGCTCCCAGCAGGGGTTGGCGGGCGCGCCGGAGTGGCCGGCGTTGCAGGCCATGTTGCCGCCCCTTGGCGGCAAGCGGGTGCTGGATCTGGGCTGCGGCTATGGCTGGTTCTGCCGCGCCGTCAGGGAGCAGGGAGCGGCCGAGACAGTCGGCATCGATCTCTCCGCCAAGATGCTGGCCCGCGCCGCCGAGCTGACCCGGGATGGGGGGATCTACTATCGGCAGGGGGATCTGAGTCGGCTCGAGTTGACCGGTGAGTCGTTCGATCTGGTCTACAGCTCATTGGCGCTGCACTACCTGCCGGATGTAGCGCCCCTGTTCGCGCAGATCCACGGCGCCCTGGGGGCGGGCGGCAGCTTTGTGTTCTCGGTGGAACATCCCATCTTCACCTGTCCTCAGCCCCAGGGCTGGCTGGTGGATGAGGAGGGGCGCCGCTCCTGGCCCATCAATGGCTATCAGGCGGAGGGCAAGCGGGTCAGCAACTGGCTGGCGGATGGGGTGATCAAGTATCACCGCACCCTGGGCACCTACCTCAATGCGCTGATCGCAGCGGGATTCGAGATCCGTCACGTGGAGGATTGGGGCCCCACGGCCGAGCAGATCGCCGCCAACCCGGCGCTGGCGGAGGAGGCCGAGCGCCCCATGCTGCTGCTGGTGGCGGTGCAAAAGCCGCTGGGCTGAGAGCCTGTTCATGATCTTACTGCGAGGCCGTGATCAAGGCTCATGTGCTGCTCGGCATCCTCATGTATTCACATACACTCCGGTTCCTGTGCTGCTCTTCACCTTGCTGACGACCTCTCGCGACAGATCGTGAACAGCTTCTGAGGCCAGGGATGAAATAGAAACGGCGCGCAGAGGTTCTGCGCGCCGTTTTTCTATGGTGTTCAGCTCCGACTTAGAAGTCGTAGCGAGCCGCCAGCTGGAAGTCATCCTTGGTGTTCAGCTTGCCGCTGTCCTGGCTGTCCAGGTTATTGATGCGGTACTCGCCGATGACCCTCAGGTTCTTGTTGAACTTGTACTGGGCCCCCAGGGTGTAGTAGTCGATGGAGTCATAGTCGGCCTTGCCGTCCTGCTCTACCTTCTGCTTGTTCCACAGGGCCATCAGGCCGATGCCGTTCTCGAAGTTGTAACCAAGCGCCGCTTCCCAACCGGTGTGATCCTTGCCGGTGGCGAGGAAGTCGGTACCGTCGGCATAGCTCAGGGCGGCGTAGACGGCCTTGTTGTCATACTTGGCGGAGAGCAGCCACAGCTTGGCGTCTTCCTCGTTGCTCTTGTCGCGGATGCCTACGTTGTAAGCCGTGCCCAGCGCCAGGTTGAACGGGAAGGTGTAGGAGACGGCGGCACCGTAGGCGGCATCGCTGTCCTTGCTGGTGGTCTCTTCGGTGTCACCACCATCGAACTTGTAGCTGGTATCGACCTGGAAGCCGTTGAACAGGCCCGAGTATTTCAGCACTGAGCCGGCGCGGTTGGTGGCGAAGGTGTCGGTCTTGGCGCCGAGGGCGTCGTTGCCATAGCCATCGGAGAGGGAGACGTCAGTCCAGTTGGCCAGCATGCCGGGGGCACCTTGCTGGCGGCCGAAGGTGACGTTGCCCCAGTCGGCACCGACCCCGGCGAAGGCCAGACGGGTGCGCATGTTGTCGGAGTTCTCGCTGACCGTCTTCTCGCTGTCGTTGATGTAGAGCTGCAGTTCATACTGGGCCAGAGCCTTGAGACCCGGGTTGATCGCGCTCTCTACCTTGGCACCCAGACGAACAAACTGGTTGGCACCCTGTTTGTCGCTATATTCGTTTTTGACGACGCCATTGGCATCCAGCTCCTTCTTCTCACCGAAGAACTGGCCGGCATAGATGCGACCATAGAGATCCAGCAGGGTGCTGTCGTTTTTGTATACTTCGACGGCTTGTGCCTGGAAGGCCGCGGTGAGTGCCAATGCTACTACTGTCAGCTTTTTCATCTTAATCCCTTGTGTTGCAAGCTTCTGTTTTATAAGACGGGGCCATGCTAGAAGGGGCAGATGACAGCGGGGTGACCGTAGTGTGAACAACCGATGGCGGTTTGGTGTCAATTGGGTGAAAGGCCGCGATTTATGTGGCGATCCGCCACTTTTGCGCGCAAAGGTTTGCCCTTGTGATAGAATGCCGCCCGTTTTCGAGCTCCTAAGGTTGGATATGCGATGAGACGTGAACTGGCAATCGAGTTTTCCCGAGTGACGGAAGCGGCTGCACTGGCTGGCTACAAGTGGCTCGGACGTGGTGACAAGAATATCGCCGATGGCGCGGCCGTCGCGGCCATGCGTCACATCCTCAATCAGATCCAGATCGATGGTGAGATTGTGATCGGCGAAGGCGAAATTGACGAAGCCCCCATGCTCTACATAGGCGAGAAGGTGGGGACGGGTCAGGGGGATGCGGTGGATATCGCCGTCGACCCGATCGAAGGTACCCGCATGACCGCCATGGGCCAGTCCAACGCCCTGGCCGTGCTGGCCGTCGGCGACAAGGGCTCCTTCCTCAAGGCCCCTGACATGTACATGGAGAAGCTGATCGTCGGTCCCAAGGCCAAGGGTGCCATCGACCTGGATCAGGCCCTCGAGCTGAACCTCAAGGCCGTGGCCAAGGCGCTCGGCAAGCCGCTCTCCCGCCTGACCGTGATCACCCTGGCCAAGCCGCGCCACGACAAGGCGATCAAGGAGATGCAGGGACTGGGTGTGCGCGTGTTCGCCATCCCCGACGGCGACGTGGCCGCCTCCATCCTGACCTGCCTGCCGGACAGCGAAGTCGACATGCTGTATGGCATCGGCGGCGCACCGGAAGGGGTGATCTCGGCGGCGGTGATCCGCGCCCTGGATGGCGACATGCAGGCCCGCCTGGTGCCCCGTCACAAGGTCAAGGGCGATAGCCCGGAAGTGCGCGCCCTCGGCGAGCAGGAGATTGCGCGCTGCGAGGAGCTCGGCATCGATCTCTCCAAGGTGCTCAAGCTGGAAGATCTGGCCAAGAATGACAACGTCATCTTCTCGGCCACCGGCATCACCAAGGGCGATCTGCTGGACGGCATCACCAGCGACGGCGTCATGGCGACCACCGAGACCCTGCTGATCCGCGGCAAGTCACGCACCATCCGCCGCATCAAGTCGATCCACTTCCTGGATCGCAAGGATAGCGTGGTGCGTGACATCATATTGTAAGCAGGAAGATGTCGGCGGCGGCAAGCCCCGTATTCTCTTGCCGCCCCATCGAGTCGATCCACTTTCTGGACCGCAAAGACAGCGTGGTGCGCCAGATCATCCTCTGATGAGTCAGCGCTGAGCCCTGTCACCGAAAAGCCCTATCGTGTTTGCGGTCGGGCTTTTTGCTGCCCGGACGGCGGGGCGCTCACTATTTCAAGGGGGCGAGGGAATAGGGCTAAGGGGAATCGCGGCCCTTTGCTAGACTGGCTCGCCATGGACAGGAGTGCCGCATATGGAGTGTCGTCAGGGCTGTGGTGCCTGTTGCATCGCCCCCAGTATCAGCAGTGCCATCCCCGGCATGCCCCTGGGCAAACCGGCCGGCGTCCCCTGCGTTCAGCTCGATGTGCAGCTGGGCTGCAAGATCTTCGGTCAACCCGAGCGGCCCGCGGTGTGCAGCGGCTTTCGTCCCATGCAGGACGTGTGCGGATCTCACCGGCAGGAGGCCATCTGGCTGATCGGCGAGCTGGAACGGCTGACGTCCTGAGATCTTGATCCGAGATGATGGGCCCATCATCTTCAGCCCTTCTCTCGCGAGGGGATAAGGGAGAAAAGGCGTGGCAACATCATCCGGAACATTACCAATAGAAAGAGGCCGCATCATGCGGCCTCTTTTTCATTGGATGGCTCAATGGCTCGGGATCAGATCCCGGCCAGCGTCAGGGCCTGGCGATAGTACTCGTTGGCCTTGTTGGTGAGCCGGCGCTTGTCCATCAGCTGGCCGAGGGCGTGGCAGATGGCGGCGCTCGGTGCGCGCTGCACCTCCTGCTCCAGCAGGCGCTGGGCCTCGTCCAGCTGACCGGCCAGCAGGTAGATCTGGGCCAATGCCGCCTCGGCACCCGGTTGATCCTGCATCTTCTTGAGCAGGGTCAGCATGGGCTGATAGTCATCCAGCTTGAGTTTGGGCAGGCGGGCGAACAGCTCGGGGGAAGGCTCTTTGCGCAGTGCCTCCAGCCAGAGCTCGGCCGCTTCGCTGTCGGCGCCAAGCTGGCGCAGGCGATCGCCATAGCTGGCCAGCAGCACGGGATCCTGGCGCAGCTTGCGCGGCAGCTCTTGCCAGACCGGGCGCAGGGTATCGAGTGCGCTACCGGCGGCGTCGAGACGAGCACGCCAGGCTTGATGCAGCAGCTCTTCTTCCTGCTGGGGGGTCAGCTTGCCCACCTTGCGCAGGGCCGGGGCGAGATCGATCAGGGCCGCCCAATCTTCCCGTGCCAGATAGACCTGACGCAGCTGGTCCAGCACCATGGGGTGACGCGGGTTGAGGGCATAGATGGATTCGAGGCGACCGAGGGCGCTGTCGTACTGCCCCTGCTCTATCTGCAATTGGGTCTGGAACAGGGTCAGTGCCAGCTCGGCCTTGGGGTTTTCCTCCTGCGCTTTTTGCAGGTAGTGATCCCGGCGGATCTCATCCCCGCGCGCCTGGGCCACCCTGGCGGCACTCATGTAGTTGAGCAGCGGGGTGTCGCTGTTGTCGGCGCCCTTGATCAGCAGCTTCTCGGCCTGGCTGTAGTGCCCCTCGGCCATGGCCAGGGTGGCATTTACCGTCTGCAGGTTGGCCTTGCGGCGACGACGTGAACCGAACCAGCCTTGGGTCTTGCGGCGCAGGCCGAATACCCGGGTCAGCAGCCACTCGACGATGAGCAGGGCGCCGTAGAACAGCACCGCCAGGATCACGGCGCTGGTGACCGAGGACTCCACCGTGTAGTTGCCAAGCGAGATGAGCACATAGCCCTTGTTGCCGGAGGCTTCGGGGCCGAACATCAGGCCCGCGACCATCACGGCCACCACTACGATCAGACGAATCATGGTCTCCTCCTCAACTGCCGGCCAGGATGCGTTGCAGGCGCTCGGTCAGCACCTGTTCCAGCATGGCCTGGGTCTTGAACTGATCCGGGTAGTCGAACTGGATCTGCTCTCCCTTGAGCTTGTCGAGTTCGGACTGCATGTAGTGGGTGGCGCTGTTGTCGACGTCGAAATACTGGGTCAGCCAGCGCTGGGCCTTGTCCAGGCTGTCGGTATAGAGCGCCTGCTGCTCGCGATAGACGGCGAGCTGGGCCTGCAGCAGCTTGGTCTTGAGGTTTTCCCGCAGGAAGATCTCCTGTTGCGGGGAGAGCAGGGCCTCCACGGCACCGTCGCGACGGCGGATGGTGATGAAGTTCTCGGTGAACTTGACCCAGTTTTTCTTCAGGTTGCTTTCCCACTCGTCCGGATTGGTACTGACCGCCTGATCCTGTTCGCCTTTAGCCTCCGGCATGCTGACGGTGGAGAGGGGCAGCAGCTCTATCTGATCGGACAGGGCGGCCAGCTTCAGGGTCAGCCCTTCGCGATCAACCCGCGGCATCCCCTTGAGTTTGGCGATGTCTTCCGCCAGCGCCTTGCGAATGGGCATCAGGCTGGGATCGTTGAGAGCCTTGATCCGCTCGTCGGCGTTGCCAAGCAAGGTGATGGCAGAGATGAGGTCATGCTCGAGCCACAGCTTGCGACCCGCCATCCGCACCAGGTATTCGGATTCGGCCAGCATCCAGTCGTTGGGGCGCTTGTCGTCCAAGTCCAGCACCTTGTGCTGCAGGGCATCCAGCGCGTCCTGCAGTTGCTGCTGGCTCTTGCCGAGGGTGGCGAGCTGCTCGGCATCCTTGCTGTTGCTCTGGTCCAGCTTGCCCATGGCCTCGGCGAGCTGCTGTTTGAGCGTCGTGAGCTCCGCTTGCTGGGCGGCGGCGTTCTGCTGTCCGTGCAGATAGAGTCCGCCGGTCAAGCCCAATGCCAGCAGGATGGCGACACCGCCGAGGACGACGCCGGAGCGGCCCTTCTTGTCCGCGGGCTGGGGGTTATTGGCCACAGGGGCCGCAGCGCTCGGCTGGGGTTTGACCTCGGATTCTTGTTGTTCAGTCATTCCATCTTCCTCAGTTCCAGGGCGGCCACCAGAGCCTGGTTGGATGCACCTTGGGCAATCACGATACGGGTAAAACCAGCCGCCTCGGCCAGTTCGGCCACCCGGGGGCTGGGCACCACCAGCAGGCGGTCATAAAGCCAGGGCTGCTGCTGGCTTGGCACCAGTTCCAGCAGCCGCTGCAGCAGTTCACCACTGGTGATGAGCAGGCTGTCGAGCCCGGCATCCTGCCAATGGTGAGTCAAAGCGTTTCCGTCGAGCTCGGGGTAGTGGCGCTCGTAGGTGGCACAATAGTGCACCAGTGCGCCGCGTGAGGCCAGTGTCCGGGCGATGAGATCCCGGCCGCCGTTGCCACGCAGGATCAGCACCCGCTTGCCCGCCATCTGTTGCAGGGCGGGCAGCAACAGCAGGCCTTCGCTACGGGGATCGTCCGGGCTCTGGGCCTGGATCCCTATCTCGGCGAAGGCATCTGCGCTCGCCTGGCCGACCGCAAAGTAATCAATATGTGGCCAGGTCTGACCAGTTTGCAACAGAAAATGATGAGCAAAATTAATTGCATGCATGCTGATGGCGATAACGACGTCCGCCGTCGCCAGCAATGAGGGTAGGCGGGAGAGCTCGCTGCCCGCCCGGGTTTCCAGCAGCGGGCAGCACAGAGGCTGGTGCCCCTGCTGGCGCAGCAGTTGCACCAGATCGTCGGCTTGTCTGACTGGGCGCACCACCAGCGGGATCATCAGATCCCCCTCAGCGGCAGGGACGAGATGGCCAGTCGGCCTGCCTTCATGCGCGGTACACCTCGGCCAGGATAACGTCGGCACCATCGGCCAGCAGGCGCTGGGCCAGGGCATGACCGAGGGCTTCACCCTCGCTCAGGGGGCCGCGGATCTCGTCACGGATCACCTGGGTACCATCCGGGCTGCCCACCAGGCCACGCAACCAGACCTCATCCCCTTGCACCAGGGCATAGGCACCGATGGGCACCTGGCAGCCACCCTGCAGGGCGCGGTTCATGGCGCGTTCGGTCAGCACCCGTATCCGGGTTTCGGCGTGTTCGAGCGGTGCCAGCAGGGCGTGCAACTCGTGATCGTCGACGCGACACTCGATGCCGACGGCGCCCTGACCGTTGGCGGGCAGACTCTGCTCCGGCTCGATGAAGGCGGTGATGCGGTGGCTCATCTCCAGCCGTTTCAGACCGGCGGCGGCGAGTATGATGGCGTCGTACTCACCGGCATCCAGCTTGGCGAGACGGGTGTTGACGTTGCCACGCAGGTCGCGGATCACCAGATCCGGGCGGGCGGCGCGCAGCTGACACTGGCGGCGCAGGCTGGAGGTGCCGACCACGGCGCCCTGAGGCAGCTCGTCTATCTGCTTGAAACGGTTGGAAACGAAGGCATCGCGGGGATCTTCCCGCTCGCAGATGGTGTGCAGGCCGAGCCCCTCAGGGAAATCCACCGGCACGTCTTTCATGGAGTGGACGGCGATGTCGGCACGCCCCTCCAGCATGGCAGTCTCCAGCTCCTTGACGAACAGGCCCTTGCCGCCAACCTTGGCCAGCGGTGTATCCAGGATCTTGTCACCCTGAGTGCTCATGGGCACCAGTTCGACCAGCAGATCGGGATAGAGGGCCTCCAGCCGATCTTTCACAAAGTTGGCCTGCCACAGGGCCAGTGGGCTCTTGCGAGTGGCGATTTTCAGGGTTCGGGCTGCCATATCAATCAGTTGTTTCATCTTTAGTAAGGAAAACGATCTTACCACCCTTTGCAGGGGCTTTCATGGCGCAGCCGGCAAAAGCGGGGGCAGGTTCAAAAAAGGTGGCTGAAAATGATTTTCATTAAGGCAAAAATATATTCTAACTATATGAAAATATTTATGTTTATTGCTTTCCAATGATACCGTTACGGGACCCGTCAGAAATAATCCGGTGATTGTGTGCGGGCTTGTTTACCACGGCAGTTTGCATTGTTAACATGATCACACTTTTTTGACGTCTCCCCGTTTTGGTGCGTCATTTCTCTTCCCCGTAATAGGTAGGGCATTGCTGGTAAAACTCGACACGCTGGTGGCGCGCTACGACGAGCTTAATCGTCTCAAGACGCAGCGGGCGCTGGATCTCATGAGTCGCTATGGGCAGCAGGTCTTCCAGCTGCTGCCCGTCATGCTGCACTTCAATCATCCTCTCTTGCCCGGTTATGTGGCGGGGGATGTGCCTCATGGTATCTGGAGTTTTGTCGCAAGCGATGCCCAGCAGGTCTTCATCCAGGATTTGTGTCAGAGCGCCAACTGTCAGGGGGGGCTCAACACCCATGACAAGGCGATCCAGGGCCTCTACTCCATGGGCAGCACCTCCTCCATCGGCCAGTGCTGCCACTCGGATCTCGACATCTGGGTCTGCCACGTGGCGGGTTTGTCGCAGGAGCGGCTCGCCCTGCTGGATCAGAAGTGCCAACTGCTCTCCAAATGGGCCGAACAGCGCGGGGTCGATCTCAACTTCTTCCTGATCCCCGAGGACAAGTTCCGCCAGCGCAACGATGCCCAGATGCAGGGAGAGAGCTGCGGCAGCGCCCAGCACCTGCTGCTGCTCGATGAGTTCTACCGCAGCGCCATGCACATCGCCGGCAAACGCCTGCTCTGGTATCTGGTGCCTGCGGAATATGACGATCACTACGACGAGTATGTGAGTGGCCTGTTTGCCCATGGCAAGCTGAGTCAGGACGACTGGCTCGATCTGGGCGGCTTCAACCGCATTCCGGCCGAGGAGTACTTCGGCTCCGCCCTCTGGCAGCTCTACAAGGGCATCGACTCCCCCTACAAGGCGGTGCTCAAGTCGCTCCTGATGGAAGCCTATTCCCACGAGTATCCCAACACCCGCCTGCTGTCGGTGACCAGTCGCGACTGGTTCCAGCACAACGAGGGGATGCACTACCGGCTCGACAACTACTGCCTGATGCTGGACAAGGTGACCAACTACCTCAAGTCCATCGGTGACATGCAGCGTCTCGATCTGGTGCGCCGCTGTTTCTACCTCAAGGTGTGTGACGGCCTGAGCCATCCGAAGGAAGAGCACAGCCCGAGCTGGCGCCGGGAGCAGATGGCCCAGCTGGTCTCCTACTGGGGCTGGAGCCCGGAGCGGCTGCATCACCTGGATCATCGCCAGGAGTGGAAGGTCGAGGACGTCAAGGTAGCCTATGCCGAGTTGCTGGAAGCCCTGATGCAGAGCTACCGCAACCTCATCCAGTTCGCACGGCGCAACAACATCAGCGAGTCCATCAACCCGGAAGACATCGGCATCTTGTCGCGCAAGCTCTACGCTGCGTTCGAGAGCCTGCCGGGCAAGGTACAGCGCATCAACCTCAAGATAGCGCCTGACTTGAGCGAGCCGGATCTCAGCTTCGTGCAGGTGCCCCACGGTCGCCTGAACCGCGCTGGCTGGTATCTCTACAAGCACTCGCTCGAACCGGTGGACATCATAGGCCGGGCACCGCTCGAATATAACGGCTACATCAGCAAGCTGATCTCCTGGGCCTACTTCAATGGCCTGATGACGCCCCAGTCCCGGGTGCACCTGTTCAATCAGGGCTCGGATCTGCACATCGACAACCTGCACCAGTTCTGTCGCGATCTGTCCGGCACCTTCCCGGTCAAGTATCCGCGCGCCACCAACCTGGCCCTGAGTCGCCCCTGCGAGATCCGTCAGCTCTCCATCTTCCTCAATCTGGAGACGGATCCGTCCAGCCACTGGGTGGGGCAGGTGATCGAGTTCGATGCCAACGCCGCCGACGTCTTCTCGTTCGGCCGCAATCAGGAGTGCCTGGTGGGCTCTGTGGATCTGGTCTATCGCAACTCCTGGAGCGAGATCCGTACCTTGCACTTCCAGGGGGAAGAGGCGGTGGTGGATGCCCTCACCACCATACTCGGCAAGATGCACCAGGATGCCGCGGCTCCCGAGATGATAGAGGTGTTCTGTTACAGCCAGCACTTCCGCTCCCTGGTGCGATCCCGCTTCCAGCAGTTGGTGGCCGAGTGCATAGAGCTGCGCCTCGCCCGTGACAAGCAGCAGCTGGTCAAGACGCTGGCGCTCGGCAAGGAGAAGTACGGCATCTTCTTCGAGCGGCGCGGTGTCTCGGTTAAGAAGCTGGAAAACGCCATCGACTTCTACCGCCACATCTCCCACAACAAGCTGGATCACCTGCCGCTGCGTCTGGACAAGACCCACAGCCAGCACCTGCCCGGCATCGTCGACGCCTACGCGAGCGAGGGGCTGGTGCAGTTCTTCTTCGACACCCGGGATGCGGGCACCAACATCTATATCCTGGACGAGGCGAACCGGGTGGAGATCTACCAGCACTTCGCCGGCAACAAGGACGAGCTGGTGCAGGGGGTGAACCGCTTCTACACCTCGGGTCACGAGCGCTTCAGCGACGCGGGCCAGTTCAGCAACTTCAACCTGCCCCAGTACTATGAAATCGTGCAGATGGGCGATGAACTAGAGGTGATCCCCTACCGCAGCCAGAGTCCGCAGCGGGATAATCCGGGACATGCGCGCGAGGTGGGATAAAATTCCGCTGAATTGTGAGCGATAGAAACAAAAACGGCCTGCAGATGCAGGCCGTTGTCTTGTCCAGGCTGGTCAGGCGCCGAGTCGGGCCAGCAGCCAGGCGCGGATGTCGGCCAGCTGGGGCCGGCAGATCTCGTGACGCATGGGGTACTCGTGCCACTCAAGCGCGAGCCCGGCCGCTTCCAGCCGGTTCTTCGCCTCCCAACCCATGGAGAGCGCCACCACGTCGTCATAGATGCCGTGCATGTAGCAGATGGGCAGGCTGCGGGCAGCCTCGCTCATCTCGCCGAGCAGGGCGTCCGGCGCCGCCAGATAGGTGGACATGCAGAGCAGGCCCGCCAGGGTCTGGGGGCAGCGCAGGGCGGTGAAGGAGGCGATGACGCCCCCCTGGGAGAAGCCCGCCAGCACGATGCGCTCGGGGGCGAAGCCCTCGGCGATCAGTCGCTCCAGCAGGCCCTGGATGCTGGCGGCAGATTCCCGCACATGGGACTCCACGGCGCGATCTTCCGGCTGCTCGAAGCTGCGGATGTCGTACCAGCCGCGCATCTTGTGGCCCATGTTGATGGTGATGGGCCGCTCGGGGGCGTCCGGCAGCAGGTGGCGCACCGGCAGGGAGGTGGGCAGGTCGAGCGCGTCCACCAGGGGTGCCAGGCCCGCGCCTGAATCCCCCAGTCCGTGCAGCCAGATCACCGCATGGCGGGCGCCGTCGGGGTGCAGGTCTATCATGGGAAGACCACTGGCTCGCCGGCCTGGGTGGTACAGGCCCGGGTCAGCAGGGCCTTGAGCTCCTCGCCGAAGCGGTTGTCTATCCAGCTTTCACCGCGCAGCTCGAAGTGGAAGCCGTTCTCCCGGGTGGCGACCCAGACCTGGTGCAGGGGTTCCTGCTTGTTGATGATGACCTTGGTCTTGTTCTCGAAACTCAAGGTCAGCACACCGCCGGCCCGTTCACAGTCGATATCCGGATACCCCTCGTCGATGACGTCCTCCACATACTGGAAAAAGGCGTCGGTCAGGGCGTGATACTCGTGATCCTTCATCGGTTTATCCTGTTGCTTTTAACAATGTGAGTGCGATTATAGAGGGCCAAAAATTTTTTCGCAGCGAACCATTATGACTACCCAGTTCACCAAGTGCCTGTTGGCCGCATTTCTGTCCCTTGGGTTGGGCGCCTGTGGTCTGACGGGGCCGCTTTACATGCCGCCGCCCGAGCAACCCGCTCCCGCCGAGCAGCCAAAGCCTGCTCCGTCCAAGACAGAGAGTACACCGCAAGCCACCTCGCCTGCGACCGCCAAACCGGCCTCTGAGACCGCGCCGCAATAAATTAGGAAGGAACCGCCCCCTTGGATCACTTTAACTACGACGCCGACGGCCAGCTTCAGGCCGAGCAGCTTCCCCTGCAGCAGCTTGCCGAACAATACGGCACCCCGCTCTATGTCTACTCCCGCGCCACCCTGGAGCGTCACTGGCACGCCTTCGATCAGGCGGCCGGCGATATCCCCCATCTGATCTGCTATGCGGTCAAGGCCAACTCCAACCTGGCGCTGCTGAACCTGCTGGCCCGTCTGGGGTCCGGGTTTGACATCGTCTCCGGCGGGGAGTTGTCCAGGGTACTGGCGGCTGGCGGTGATCCGGCCAAGGTGGTCTTCTCCGGGGTGGCCAAGAGCGAGGCCGAGATGCGCCTCGCCCTGGAAAAAGAGATCCTCTGTTTCAACCTGGAGTCCGAAGCCGAGCTGGAGCGCCTGAACCGGGTGGCCGGCGGCATGGGCAAGGTGGCTCGAGTGTCGGTGCGGGTCAACCCGGACATAGACGCGGGCACTCACCCCTACATCTCCACCGGTCTCAAGCAGAACAAGTTCGGCATCCCCATCGAGCAGGCCCCCGCCATCTACCGCAAGGCGGCGGCCATGGCCCATATCGAGATCAAGGGGGTGGATTGCCACATCGGCTCTCAACTCACTGAATTGAATCCCTTTATGGAAGCGGCGGACAAGCTGCTGCGGCTCATCGACGAGCTGGCCGCCGAAGGCATCCATATCCATCACCTGGACGTGGGCGGTGGCCTTGGGGTCAACTACGGTGCCGAGCAGCCGCCGCACCCCACCGAATATGCCGAGGCCCTCAAGCAGAAGCTGGTGGGTCGCAAGCTGACCCTGCTGTTCGAGCCGGGCCGGGCCATCGTCGCCAACGCGGGCGTGCTGCTGACCCGGGTCGAGTTCCTCAAGCCCGGCGAGACCCGTAACTTCGCGCTGATCGACGCCGGCATGAACGATCTGCTGCGCCCCTCCCTCTACGGCGCCTGGATGAACATCATCGAAGTGGACAGCCGCACCGACCACGAAAAGGCGCTGTACGACGTGGTGGGCCCGGTGTGTGAGACCGGCGACTTCCTCGGTAAGGAACGTACCCTGGCCATAGGTGAGGGCTCGCTGCTGGCGGTGCGCTCCGCCGGTGCCTACGGCTTCACCATGGCGTCCAACTACAACACCCGTCCCCGTGCGGCCGAGGTGCTGGTGGACGGCGACAAGGCGTTCCTTATTCGGGAGCGCGAGCAGTTAGCCGATCTCTGGCGCGGCGAGCACCTGCTGCCCTGAGCGCCGGCTGTGACGGAATTTTCCAGACGTTCCGCCGAGTCGAGAGCGTGAGCAGTTGACCAGTCGCCGGTGTGGTGAGCATTTACTGCCCAAAGGGTACAGGAACGCAGGATGTTGATAGATTTTTCCAAGATGCATGGGCTGGGGAATGACTTCATGGTGGTGGACGGCGTCACCCAGAAGGTGTTCTTCAGCAACGACATCATCAAGAAGCTGGCGGATCGCCATTTCGGCATCGGCTTCGACCAGCTGCTGCTGGTGGAGCCGCCCTATGATCCCGAGCTCGATTTTCACTACCGCATCTTCAATGCCGATGGCAGCGAGGTGGAGCAGTGCGGTAACGGTGCGCGCTGTTTCGCCCGCTTCGTGCGCCTGAAGGGGCTGGTGAACCGGGATCGCATCGCGGTCAGCACGGCCCGCGGCCGCATCACCCTTCAGTTGGAGGGGGAGAATCAGGTCACGGTCAACATGGGGGTGCCCCAGTTTGAACCGGGCAAGGTGCCATTCCGTGCCCAGAAGGCGGAAAAAACCTACCTGCTGCGGGCACAAGAGCATACTGTGATGTGTGGCGTGGTCTCCATGGGCAACCCTCACTGCGTCATTGAGGTCCCCTCGGTGGCGGATGCGCCCGTGCTGACCCTGGGCCCCATCATGGAGCGCCACGAGCGTTTCCCGGAGCGGGTCAACGTCGGCTTCATGGAACTGGTCAACGCCACCGAGATCAAGTTGCGGGTGTTCGAGCGCGGGGTGGGGGAAACCCTGGCCTGCGGCACCGGCGCCTGCGCCGCCGTGGTGATCGGCATCAGCCAGGGCAAGCTCAAGGAGCGGGTCACCGTCACCCTGCCGGGGGGCAAGCTGACCATCGCCTGGAAGGGGCCTGGCCAGCCGGTTTACATGACGGGGCCGGCCGAGCATGTGTTCGATGGCCAGATAGAGCTGTAGACGGAATCATGAAGGGGGGCGGCAAGCCCCTCTGCCACAAGCAATTGTCGGGGCCTTGCGCCCCTTTTTCGAATGGACCAAGCAAGTTATGAGCGAACTCAAACGGCAGGAATCACTGATGGACGAAGCCACAGTGCTGGAGTACCTGGCCCGTTATCCCGAGTTTTTCCAGCGCCACGGGGCCATGCTGGACCGGATCCGCATTCCCCATGAGCGCAAGGGGACCGTCTCCCTGGTGGAGCGCCAGCTCGACCGGCAGCGCGAGCGCATCGAGCAGCTGGAGCAGGAGATCACCGAGCTGATGGGGGTCGCCAGCGAGAACGAGCGGATCTTCAGGGTCTATGCGGACCTCTATGGCGAGATCTACGGTTGCCAGACCCTGTTCGAGCTGAGCGTGGCCATGGGCAAGGCCTTCGTGCAGCGGCTGCGGCTGACCGAGCTGCGGCTCTGGCTGAACCCGAAGAAGTTCCAGCTGAGCGGCCCGGAGCTGCGTTTCCTGGCGGATGGCAAACAGCTCGACCAACTGCTGGGCCAGCGCCTGCCTGGCACAGACTATTATTTCGGCCGACTCAATCAGAGCGAGAAACAATCACTGTTTGGTAGCGATGTTCTGGTCAATTCTGTTGCCCTGATGCGCCTTGGCGATCTGGGCGTGCTGGCGTTTGCGAGCTCGGATCCCAGCCACTTCACCCCTCACAACGACACCCTGCTGCTGGGTCAGCTCGGCCGTCTGCTGCAACTGCGCCTGCCCGAGCTGGTCCGTGGCTAAGACGCCGGCCAGATCCCCCACCAAGGCGCAGCCCCCTGTCGCCGAGCCCCTGCCGGCCGCGCTGGCCGACGAGCTGGCGGCCTTTATCGAATACCTGCGGGTCGAGCGTCAGCTCAGCCCCCATACCCGCAGCAACTATCAGGCGCACCTGGAAGCCATGACAGCCGAGCTGGTACGCCTCGGCCTGAGCGACTGGACCAGGCTGGAGGCGAGCCAGGTGCGCAGCCTGGTGACCAGGATGCACAAGGGGGGGCTCGCTCCCCGCTCCCTCGCTACCAAGGTCTCGGCCCTGCGCAGTTTCTGCGACTGGCAGGTGCGCCAGGGGCGGCTGGTCGCCAACCCGGCCAGGGGGATCGTCACCCCCAAGCAGGGGCGGCCGTTGCCCAAGAACCTCGACGTGGACGAGATGTACCAGCTGCTCAACATCACAGACGAGCAGGATCCGCTGGCGGTGCGGGATCGCGCCATCATGGAGCTGATGTACTCCTCCGGCCTGCGTCTGGCCGAGCTGGTGGGGCTCAACCTGGTGGACATCAAGCTGGACGAGCGCCAGCTCAGGGTGACCGGCAAGGGCTCCCGGGAGCGAGTGTTGCCCATGGGGCGGATGGCGGTGGAGTGGCTGCAAAAATGGCTCAAGATAAGGCCTCTGCTGGCGGGGGATGAGGAGCAGGCGCTGTTCGTCTCCAAGCGCAAGCAGCGGCTGTCGGCGCGATCCGTGCAGGAGCGGCTCGATGGCTGGGGCAACAAGCAGGCGCTCAACGCCCATGTGCATCCCCACAAGTTGCGCCACAGCTTCGCCACCCACATGCTGGAGAGTTCTGGCGATCTGAGGGCGGTGCAGGAACTGCTGGGCCATGCGGATCTCTCCACCACCCAGATCTACACCCACCTCGATTTCCAGCACCTCGCCAAGGTGTATGACAGTGCTCATCCCAGGGCCAAGCGGGATGCTTCGACCCCGGATGATGAGTGACCTGGTATCGCGTTGACCTGCTATTCCGAGGGAATGATAGCGTCCAACTCGTGAGGGCCAAGCGGGAGCCGGGGTCAGAGGACAACGAATAAGGGGCAGGCATGCCGTCCCGTCAGAGGAGAACCCATGCAGTTTTATCGCCGTTGGCAGCCGGTGGCCGCCATCTCGTTCGATCTCGACGACACCCTCTATGACAACGGTCACGCCATTGCGCGTGCCGAGCAGTGGATGCTGAGCCATCTGCGCAGCGAATACCTGGCCACCGCCATGCTGGACAAGCCGCGCTGGCTCGCCCTCAAGCGCGATCTCTTGCTTGCCCATCCCGAACTGCGTCACGACGTCAGCCTGGCGCGCCAGCATGGCATCCGCGAGGCCCTGGTGCAGGGAGGGATGGCGACGACGCAGGCCGAGCAGGAGGCCGAGCGGGTGTTTGCCGCCTTCCTCGCCGAGCGCTCAAAAATAGAGGTGAGTGGGGCGACCCACGCCCTGCTGGCGCGCCTCGCCGAGCGTTACCCGCTGGTGGTGATCACCAACGGCAATCTGGATCTGGCCCAGGCCGGCTTGAGCGACTATTTCACCCTGGTCTGCAAGGCCGGGATGGGGGCCAGGATGAAACCGGCGCCGGACATGTTCCTGCAGGCGCAGGCCGCCCTCAAGCTGCCCCCAGACCGCATACTGCACGTGGGGGATCACCCCGAGACAGATGTGCTGGGGGCCCGTCTGCACGGCTTTCGGGCTGCCTGGCTCAACGAGCACGCAGCGCCCTGGTCATCCTTGCAACAGCTGCCGGATGTGGAGCTGAGTCACTTGAGCGAGCTGGCCGAGCTGCTGCTCTGAGGGGCTGCTGCCGGGTTATTTACGGCAGATCAGTCCGATCAACTCATGTGGGCTGGTTTGATTGACTCGGCAATAGCTGATGCCTGAAGGCAACGCCTGCTGCAGCCTGATGGCACTGTCTTGATAGTGACAGACCAGGTAGAAGGGGCGCGTATTGCTCTTGTCCAGGCTCCAGTAGTGGGTCTCGCGGCTGTCGCCGTTGTCCGGTTTGAGCTGCGCCTGCTCGGCGGGGTCCCCGTCGAACAGGGAGAGGTTGTCGAGTCGATGGCTCAGGCGCTCGCTCGGTTGGCCACTCATGTCCCGACTCATCCCCTGCCAACCCGAGGGCGTGCTTAGCAGTTGCTGCTGGCTCTCAATTTGGGGTGGGCAGTCAAATTGCAGGCTGGCGCCGAGGGCCATGGCCATCAGTAGCATGATGTTGTCTCAAAAAAGGAGAGGGCCACCATGCTAGCGCATCGGCGGCGACTCTCGCCATCCCCTCTTGCACGACCCACGTTTGCACGACCCTCGTTCGCATCACCAGAAATCGGGTAAATAGATGCGATAAAAGGGGATTTTCTTTATCCTTGGCACGGGCTGACGAGGGAGTGCAAGGTTTGCGTTTATTGAAGAAAATCATCTGGTTGATTATCCCCATTGCCCTTACGGGCTGCGATCTGCTGAGCGACAGCTACCGGATGGAGTTTCGGGACGGATCCTGGCGCGAGATCACCATCTCTCCCTTCTCGGATGAGGCTCGCTGGCGTGAGGGCTGTGCCACCGGCGAGATCCTGGTGGACATGAGCCTGCCCCTGAAGCGGGGCAAGGTGGTCCATGATCGCAAGCAGCTGCTGATCGGCGGCGAGCTGTTCGCGCTGGAGGATGGCAAGCTGTATCGCGGCAACGGCATGGTGTTTGGCGAGACCCCGGATCACGTCCAGCGGGGCCTCAAGGGGATGGATGTCTGCCGGACCCTGCGCCCCGAACGCGGGGCGCTGCCCAAGCTGAAGGGCAAGGGCTTGGGCGACTAGCCTGCCTGCAGGCGGCGCTCGCGACAGGCGGCGCCGAAGGCCTCGAACAGCTTGATGGAGTGGGGGTTCTCGCTCGCCTTCCATTCCGGATGCCACTGCACCGCCAGGGTGAACTGGGGCAGCTCGGGGGCATGAATGGCTTCGATCAGGCCGTCTTCTGCATAGGCCAGCGGTGCCAGCCCCTTGGCCAGCGTCTTGATCCCCTGACCGTGCAGTGAGTTGACCGGGATCTGATCCTCCCCCATCAGCTCGGCAAACCAGCTGCCGGGCACCAGGCTGACCTGATGGCTGTGGCCATACTGATCCTCCACCGAATCCTCCGAATCCTCCCTGTGATCCGCATAACCGGGCTCGCTGTAGACCTTCTGATGAATGTCGCCGCCGAGGGCCACGTTGATCTCCTGCATGCCGCGGCAGATGCCGAGCAGTGGCAAGCCCCTGTCGATGGCGGCGCGCACGAGGGGGATATCGAACAAGTCCCTGTCCCTGTCCTGGGTCTTCTCCGGGGTCAGGTTCTCCTGGCCGTAGAGGGCGGGATCTATGTTGGATCCGGCGCCGCTCAGGTATACGCCGTCCGCCAGATCCAGATATTGCTCCAGATCCTCGGCGCCGCAGCAGGTCGGCACCAGCAGGGGCACGCAGCCGCTGATCTCCACCAGGGGGGTGATGTATTTGTGGGTCATTACCTGGTAGGGATGGCCGTTACGGGGCTGGGCCCCCATGGTCATCAACACGACGGGTTTGGTATGGGTACTTGGCATAGGTCACCTTGGCTATCCTTGGCTGGTGTCTCATCCTGCGCCTTGGGAAGGCCCTTGCCGCGGCTTGGCAGCAAGGGCATGCCTCAAGGCATGGTCATGGGATCCGGGTCGCGCCGCAGTGCCAGAATCGTCGGTCAGCCGGGGCAGTGACAGCCTGGATCCTGATCCCAGTCTGCCAAGGCCGTTCAATATGTCAAACGAAATGATGCGTTTATGTTAATTTTGATGGCGATTGAGCTATCTTGAGTCCCAGTATCAGGGGCCTGAGAGGGGATAGGGGCAGATTGGGCAGGAAATCGTGGTGGATATATTAAACATGCAGATTCTGTGGTGAAACATGCGGGGCACCCTGGGGTGCCCCGGCGGGGATCAGGCATTCAGGACAAACTGCTCGATCACTTTGGCGACACCTTCGTCGTCGTTGCGGCTGGTGGTGTGCTGCGCCAGCTGCTTGATCTCGTCGGTGGCATTGCCCATGGCGACCCCGAGTCCGGCGTATTCGATCATGTGGCGATCGTTGCCCGCATCCCCCACGGCGATCACCTCATCTGCTGTGATGCCCAGGTGCTCGGCCAGGGCGGCGACGCCGGTGCCCTTGTTGCTCAGCTTGTTCATGAATTCGAGGAAGTAGGGGGAGCTGCGCACCACTGTATAGCGCTCATAGGGCTCGGCGGGCAGCTGGGCGATGGCGCGGGAGAGCAAAGGCTCCTCATCGATCATCATCACCTTCATAATGCGCTCGTCGGCGGGCAGGGTGGCGAAGTCCACCAGGTTGATGGGCATGTCCACCAGCTCGGATTCGTGCTCGGTATAGCGGCTGACCTTGGGGCTGATCAGGCCCTGGCGCACGGAGAAACCGTGCACGTTCACCCCCAACTCATCGGCGAGGTGGGCGATGGCGCTGGCATCACGGCCGGTCAGCAGCTGGCTGCGGATGATGTGTTGATCCGCCACGCGCTGCACCAGGGCACCGTTGTAGCAGATGACGTAATCATCCGGGCCGGTGAGACCGAGTTCGGCCAGGTAGGAGGTCATGCCCTCCAGCGGTCGACCCGAGGTCAGCACCACGGTCACGCCCTTGGCGCGGGCGGCCGCGATGGCGGCGTGGGTGCGCGGGGTGATCTGGCCTTGCGGGGTTAACAGGGTGCCATCCATATCCAATGCAATCAGCTTGTACATCATCTCACTACCTGACTCTGGCTGGCCCGCCCTATGGGGCCAAGGGGAGGCCGAGTGTAGCGAAAATCGCCGCCGGGATCACGCGTCAGTGCGCGCCCTGGCCCTTCGCCTGGCCGTGGGCCTGATAAGGGGTCAGCTGCAGCTGCTCGTCCCGGATGGCAAAATGGATGGGGCCGTGCTCTATGTCGACCCGGTTGTGGTAGTGGGCCATCTCCACCTCGACACCGGGGAAGAGGCGCTGGGTGGCTATGATGTCCATGTTGGCCATCAGCACCTGCAGCTCGGCCTGGGCCGCCGCCAGCTGCTCATCGAGGGACTTGCTCTCATCGAGTTGATGGAGGCGGATCGCTTTGATCTTCTGCAGGGTCTCGGGATTGCGCTTGTCGTGGGGCAGTTGCAATAGTCGCAGTATGAGATCCTGCAACTTGTCGAGCTGCTCCCTACAGGCCTGCTTGCGCTGGCGCAGGGCCTGCTCCTGCTCTTTCTGGCTGAAGTAGCCGCCGAGGATCTGCAGCCGGGTGCGGTTCGCCGCCGAGGCACCGAGCACTGGGGCCATGATCAGCCGGTTGGCGATGTTGACGCCCCCTATCAGGTGACCCTTGCGCATGGCGCTGTCGCCCACCTTCAGATCCTGGCCGCTGCGGCTGTAGCAGTGGCTGAGCTGGCTCTGGATATGGATGTCGCCATCGGCCTCCAACCTGGCGTACTGGGCATAGCTGGCGTGGATCTCGCCCCCAGCGCTCAGGTGGCACTGGTATTCCCCCTGCTCCGGCTTGCGGCCTATGATGCCGTTGCGCACCGTGATGGTGCCGCCCGATTCGATATAGCCCCCCTCGACGAAGCCGCCGATCACCACGTCGCCGCTGGTCTTGACCCGCATGCCGGGCATGACGTCCCCATTGACCAGCAAGGAGCCTTCAAACTCCACGTGACCGTGGCGGATATCCACCTGCTTGACGCTCAGCACCTCGTCGACCTTCATGCCGGCTCGCTCCTGGCAGGGCAGGCCAGGGCGGGTCGCCAGCAGCAGATCCGGATCCTCGGGGGAGAAACAGGCCCCTTCTCCCGCCGTCATGGCGCTCTCCTTGCCGGCCTTGGCGGGCAAGGGCTGGCCGGTCACGGTGAAGCCGTTTATGCCCTGGGTGGCCGGGTGGCGGCGCATCAGCTGGGCCCCCGCCTTGACGGTGAGCAGGGTGCCGAGGTCGCGCATGTCGACCTTGCCGTGATCCAGCTCCTGGGGTTTGAGGATACGCTCGGCCGCCGTGTCCACCAGCCGCTCGAAACGGGTATCCAGCCCGTGCTCGGCCGCTTTGCCAAGGGCGATGACGGGCCTGAGCTGGGCGCCGGGGGCCGCAGCGCCTGCGGCCTGAATGGCGGCGGCGAGCCTGGTCTCGCTCACCCCCTGCTTGATCTCGCTGGCCGCCACGGCCTGCTGCAACAACTCCAGGGTCAGGGGCTTGCCACCCCAGTCCGCGGTGATCTGGGCGCAGGCGCTCATCTTGTCGGCGTCCACCAGGATCAGCAGGCGGGCATCCTGGCGCTGGGCGATGGGGACGGGGGCGTGGGAGGGGGCATCCGGCTGGGCCAGCAGGCCGTTGAGCAGGGTGACGGCCTGGCGCATCCCCTCGGTCAGCGGTTGGTAGCGGCGGCAGTTGGAGGCGAGCAGCAGGGCCCGGACATCGGCCTCGGTGACGGGAGTGGTGAGGCCGGGGGTGATGCGCAGGCAGACATAGGTCATGTCCGTCGACAGCTGAAACCAGGCTTTGCTTAACACCGGGATCCTCCTTCGTTGTCCCGATCCGGCTTGCCCCTGCAAAATAGTGGGGCGGGATCCTTGCCAAGAGCCGATGCCGCCGTGGCGGCCTGAAACCGCAGTATTCTGATATTTTTCTTTTTAGGTCAACGAGCTCGGTGCAAATGAGTGAGCTGGCTTGAGGAAAAATAAGCTGACACTGGGTATGCTGGCGACAGCTATATCAATTGTGTCCCATCTCGGCGTGCTGGCGCCGCAGCTTGGGATCAGGGTCTGCGAGAGGAATTCCCATGCTGCGTGCTAGCGCCGCAGCTTGGGATCAGGTCTGCGAGAGGAGTTCCCATGCTGCGTGCTGGCGCCGCAGCTTGGGATCCGGGTATACGAGAGGAAATCCCATGCTGCGTGTTTGCCTGCTGTCCACCGTCCTGCTTGGCCTGCTCGGCGGCTGTCAGCCCGATAGTCGGGGATCGGCCCTCGGCACCCTGGAGCGAGATCGGGTGCAACTGACTGCGACCGCCAACGAGATAGTGCGGGCCTTGCCGGTGGCGGAGGGGAGCCAGGTCGAGGTAGGCACTGTGCTGGCCCGGCTCGATGACAGCCGCCAGCAGGCGGTGCTGGCCCGGGCCCGCGCCGAGGAGGCGAGTGCCAGAGCCGCTCTGGCTCGGATGACCAATGGGGAGCGGCCGGAAGACATAGCCGCCGCCCGCGCCAGTCTGGACAAGGCCCAGGCCAACCTCAGGGAGGCGGAGCGCAGCTTCCAGCGCACCGAGCAACTGGTGAGGCAGAAACTGCAGAGCCCCTCCGAGCTCGACAAGGCGCGCGCCGCCCGGGATGGCGCCCTGGCCGAGCGGGACGGTGCCCGCCAGCAGCTCGACAAGCTGACCCGGGGTGTGCGGACCGAAGACATAGATGAAGCCACTGCCAAACTCGCATCTGCCAGCGCAGATGTAGCGCTGGCAGAGCGTGAATTGGCGGATCTCACCATCATTGCCACTCGCGCCGGTCGCCTCGATAGCCTGCCCTACAACCTCGGCGAGCGGGTCCCGGTCGGTGGTGTGCTGGCAATTCTGCAGGCGAACGGCGCCCCCTATGCCCGTGTCTATGTGCCCGAGACGGCGCTGGCGGGCTACCGGGTCGGCGACACCATAGCGGTGAGCGTCGACGGGGTGAGCGATCCGTTCAATGGCCGCCTGCGCTGGATCTCCAAGGAGTCGGCCTTCACCCCCTATTACGCCCTCAATGAACAGGACAGGGCCCGACTGGTCTACCTGGCGGAGATCGATCTGCCGGATGCCAGCGAGCTGCCGAGCGGCCTGCCGCTGCAGGCGGAGCCGGCCCATGAGTGAACTGGCGATCAGGGCCCAGGGGGTGAGCCGCCGCTTCGGTGACTTCCTCGCCGTGGACGGGCTGGAGCTGGAGGTGCCCAAGGGGCAGATCCAGGGCTTTCTCGGCCCCAATGGCTGTGGCAAGTCCACCACCTTGCGCATGCTGACCGGCCTGCTCACCCCGAGCGCCGGCGAGATAGAGGTGCTGGGGCTCGCTATCCCGAAACAGGCCGAGGCGCTGCGTCGACGCATCGGCTACATGACCCAGAAATTCTCCCTCTACGACGAGCTGACCGCCTGGGAGAACCTGGAGTTCATGGGGCGGATCCACGGCATGGGCAGCCAGGCCCTGAGTGCCCGGCTGCACGAGCTGTTGGCGACCTATGAGCTGACCCCGCTGGCGCGGCGCCGGGCCGGGGCCATGAGCGGCGGCCAGAAGCAGCGGCTGGCCCTGGCGGCGGCTGTGATCCACAAGCCCAATCTACTGCTGCTGGACGAACCCACCTCGGCAGTGGATCCGCAGAACCGGCGCGATTTTTGGGAGAAGCTGTTCGACTTGAGCGAAGGGGGCACCACCATCTTGGTCACCACCCACTACATGGACGAGGCGGAGCGCTGCCACGGCCTCGCCATCATGGAGGCGGGCAAGGTGCGCGCCCAGGGCTCCCCCCAGGCGCTGATGGAGGGGATGAGCACCCGGGTGGTGGAGGTGCAGGCCAATGATCTGCGGCTGCTCAAGCAGCAGCTGTTGCAACTGGCGCCGGTGCGCTCCGCCGCCCAGCTCGGTCAGCGGCTGCGAGTGCTGGTGGACAAGGAGTTGGCGGATCCCGTGCCCTGGTTGCAGCAGGCCTGCCCGGCCCTGGCGGGCGCCAGCCTGGCCCCGGTCAGACCCAGCCTGGAAGATGTGTTTGTCAGCTGCACCGGTCAGGAGCGTAGGGCATGAACAGGGTTCTGCTCTCATTGCAGATGGGTGAGTTGCGCTTCCCCCTCATCCTCAACCCTTCTCCCGCGAGGGGAGAAGGGGGCGGAGCTGTGCTGTGTGTGAGAGCCTTTGGTCACCTGTTTGAGCGCCAGCCAAGACAGCGAGTGACAGTCAAACTGCAGCGCCCATGCACACTAGAGCAGTTCCCTCTCCCTTTGGGAGAGGGCCAGGGTGAGGGGATATTTACGCCAGGCGTCCGCCGCGCTATGGGCAGCCTGCAGAAGGGATTATTTCAATGAATAGTCTGCGCCGGCTCTGGGCCATCACCCAGAAGGAGCTGAGGCAGTTGTCGCGGGACAAGCTGACCTTCGGCATGGTGGTGATGATCCCCCTGCTCCAGCTGCTGCTGTTTGGCTATGCCATCAACACGGACGTGCGTCAGATCCCGGCCGGGCTGGTGGACATGAGCGAGAGCGTATCGGGGCGGCTGCTGGTGGAGGCGGTCAAGGCGACCCAGGTGGTACACATCAAGCAGCGCTACGTGGGATTGCAGGAGGCGGAAGCCGCCCTGACCCGGGGCGAGGTGCGCGCCGTGCTGGTGCTGCCATCGGATCTGAGCCGTCGTCTGAGCGATGGCGAGCGAGTGGGCCAGTGGCTGGTGGATGGCTCGGATACCGTCATCGCCGGCGCCCTGCTCGGCCTGCGCGCCATGCCCCTCGGCGAGCTCAGGCCCGATGTCGAGGCCGCCCCCCCCACCTTCGAGACTGTGCTCTACTTCAACCCCTCCCGCCGGGCGGCGGTCAACATAGTGCCCGGCCTGCTCGGGGTGATCCTCACCATGACCATGATCATGTTCACCTCGGCGGCCATAGTGCGGGAGCGGGAGCGCGGCAACCTGGAGCTGCTCATCACCACCCCGGTCAGCTCGCTGGAGCTGATGATCGGCAAGATCCTGCCCTACATAGTGGTGGGGCTCGTCCAGGTGGTCATCATACTCGGCCTCGGCCACCTCATCTTCGCGGTGCCCATCAACGGTGCCCTGAGTCAGGTGCTGCTGGCGACCCTGTTGTTTATCGCCGCCAGCCTGACCCTGGGGCTGCTCATCTCCACCCTGGCCCAGACCCAGTTGCAGGCGATGCAGATGACGGTGTTCATCCTGCTGCCGTCGATCCTGCTGTCGGGTTTCATGTTCCCCTACGAGGGGATGCCGGTGCCGGCCCAGTGGGTCGCCGAGGTGCTGCCCGCCACCCACTTTATGCGGCTCATCAGAGGCATCGTATTGAGAGGCGGCGACATGGGGGATCTGCTGCCGGACGTGCTCTGGCTGGCGGGCTTCACCCTGCTGATGCTGACCCTGGCCGCCCGCCGCTTCAAGAAGAGCCTGGATTGACCAGGAGTCGGCCAGCGCCCTCAGGCTGGCCGACCTCCTTGTCTGACGCCGAATTTGGTGCTGTATGAGTCGTAAATGACGTGAGATACGGGCGTTCTGTGGAATAAATGACTGCGAAAGTGAGGTTTGAGCAATATTCGTCTTGCTCATTGCGGCCAGAGGGATTCTAATCTGCCGCCCGCACCCCATTCGTCCCTCTCATGCGCCATCGAACACCATCATGACCGCCCAAGGCCACCTGCTGTTTTCCGTTACCTGTACCCTGCTTGCCCACCAGTTGCAGCTCACCCCGGCCCTGGCCGATGCCAGCCTCTGGCAGACGGTGCCGGTCGCCCTGGCCAGCGCCCTGTTGCCGGATCTCGATCACCCCAACTCCCTGCTCGGTCGGCGCCTGCCCTGGATCTCGGGGCCGCTGTCGCGCCTGTTCGGCCATCGCGGCTTTACCCACAGCCTGCTGGCGGTGGGGGTCGGCGTCTGGGGCTTGGCGCAGTTTCAGGGGCCGGGCTTTATCTCGGTGGCGGTGAAGGATGCGCTCATCATCGGTTATCTCAGCCATCTGCTGGGGGACTGGCTCACCCCGGCGGGGATCCCATTGTTCTGGCCCCTGCGCCAGCGCTATCACCTGCCGTTTCTGCCCCTCAAGAGCGGGGGCGGCTACGAGACGGCATTCTGTCTGCTGACCCTGGCGCTGGCCGGTTACTGGGTCCATGGCGGGCAGGGGCTGGCTGCCTTCGCGCTGCGGATGCCCGCCTTCTGATGAGGTCGGGTTAGTCCCGACGCTCGGCACTTCTTGGCAGGGTGAGGTAATCCGCGATCACCGGCAGCCCCGAGAGGTGCCTGCGCAGCATGTCGAGGGCGGCGAAGGCGAGGATCCGGCGCCCGCTGTCCGGGTCCGGGTGGCGAGTTTTCAGGGTCTGGCCGATGGCCTCGCCATCGGCGCACAGCAGCAGGGGCACGCCGTCCGGGCCCGCACCGCCTATGGTGAGGCTCAGCCCGGTGGCCGCGCCCGTGAGCCGGGCCAGTTCGCTGGGTAGCCGAGAGTCAAAATGGGCCTGCAGCTGGGGATGCTCGTGGCAGAAGCCGAGCAGGGCGCCCCGGCTCTCCCCCTCCATCAGGGTGAGCGGCCGCTCGCCCAACAGAGTCAGGATCTGACTGGCCGGTTCCTCGTTTCCCCGTCCCACCAGCCAGGGTGATATCTCCCCCAGCAGGCGCGCCTCGGCGGCGTCCATGTCGGTGGCGCTCGCGCCGTGGCCGATGAGTTTGAGCTCGATCAGCGGCATGGAGGAGCGGTAGCCGAGCTCTATGCCGGTTGGCCAGGGGGCGGCATCCAGCTTGTCACTCAATGCCGATTCCGAGATGCCGAAGCTGTAGAAGCGGCGCAGCTCGGTGTCGGTCTGCTCCCCGGCCAGGCGCTTGAGGCGCGGCACTATCTGCTCGCGCACCATCTGCTTGAATTCGAACGGCACGCCCGGGGTGAAGAACAGCTGGCTCAGGCCGTGGCTGGCTGGATGGTGGACCAGGAAGCCGCAGGCGGTGCCGACCGGGTTGTCCAGGATCTCGCAGCCCTGGGGCAGCCAGGCCTGCTTGGCATTGCTGGCGGGCATGGGAACGCCGCGGGCTTGGTAGCGCGCCTCTATGGTGGCGAGCCAGTCCGGATAGAGGGTCAGGGGCTGAGCGAAAGCCTCGGCCGCCGCCTGGGCGGTGAGATCGTCGGCGGTGGGCCCCAGGCCCCCGCACACCAGCACCACCTCGGCGCGGCTGGCGCTCTCTTGCAGCACGGCTTTGAGGTCCTTGAGGTTATCCCCCACTGTGGCGCGGCGGCGCACCTGCCAACCTTGCTCCAGCAGCAGGGCGCTGAGCCAGGCGGCGTTGGTGTCCACCACCAGGCCGGTCACTATCTCGTCCCCCGTGCTGACGATCTCGATGCGCATGCAGACTCCTTGGGTCAAGAGGCGGCGAGCCCGTTCAGGGCTTGCCGTGTTCGAAGTAGTAGCTGATCCGGGTGCGCGGGTTCAAGTACTCGAACACCGCCGGCGGCAGCCGTTTGGGATGGATCACCTTGGCGATGGTGAGCTCCGCCTGCTCGAGATCGATAATGGCCGCCTCCTGGCGCGGGATGCGCGGATCGTACACCAGCACGGCGGGGTAGAGCAGGCGGGCGCTGTTGACCGACATCACCAGCCCGACCTGGCCGTTGGAGAGCTGCACCACGCTGCCCGGCGGGTAGATCCCCATCAGCCGGATCAGCATGCCGAGGTAGTCGCCGTTGAACTGGCCCTTGCGCTGCTTGTAGAGGTTGCTGAGGGCAGAGTAGGGCACCTTGGCCTGCAGGTGGCAGAGGTTATCGTACTCGTTGATGAGAGACACTATCTGGGTCAGCTGATCGAGCTGCCCTCCCTTGAGCCCTAGCGGCCCGCTGCCATCCAGGTATTCGTGATGGTGCAGCACTATGTTCTTCGCCTCTGGCGGGAACTCCCTGGCGAGATTGAGCAAGTCCAGGCCGTAGCGCGGGTGCTGGGCCATCAGGTTCTGCTCCGGCTTGGTCAGGGGGCCGCGCTTTCGCAGCAGCTGGCTCGGCAGCTTCAGCTTGCCGACGTCGTGAAACAGGGCCCCCATGCCGACCTGGCGGATCGCCTCCGCCGGCAGCTTGCACTCACGAGCCAGCAGCATGCTGAGCACGCTGACGTTGAGGGAGTGGAACTGCAGGCTGTTGCCATCCTCGCTGTCCGAGACCAGGTGCAGCACCATCTGATCCACCGACAACAGCTGCTCCGTCATGGCGTTGATCAGCTCCCTGGCCTCGCCGATGGCGTTGAGGGGGCGGGACTGGATCTTGCCCATCAGGCTGCGCACCTGGGCCAGGGATTGCTGGAAATGCTTCTCGCACTGCTGCAGATCCCGGCGGTAGCGCTGCAACTGCTCGATGCGGCTGGCCTTCTCCTGCTGCATCTCCTGCTGGCGGGCGGCGAGGGTCTGGCTATCGGCGACGGGGGGCAGCACCTGATCGAGGGGCTTGGGGGGCGTGTCGCTCTTGTCGGGGATGATGGTCACCAGCTTGAGGCCGAGCCGGCGAATGAGCTCTATCTCCTGCTCGTTCTTGAGTTTGAAACTGGAGAACAGGAAGGGATGTTCACGCCAGCCCAGTGGCAGGGAGACATAATTGCCGACTTGCAGCCGGTCCACCGAGATCTTGATACCTGTCATGGGTTTGGGCGTGAGCAACGAAGTGAAGCCGTATGCTAGTCAATGGGCGATGTGAATACAAAAGGTATCTGATGACAGGGCGGGTGCTTTATTATAGGCTTCTAGATGTCCAGACATATTTACCGATGCAGTACAGGGAGTAAGCATGCCGATCAAGATCCCGGACCAGTTGCCCGCCGCCGAAGTGTTGGGGCAGGAGAACATCTTCGTGATGACGGAATCCCGGGCCGTCACCCAGAACATCCGTCCGCTGCGGGTGCTCATCCTCAACCTGATGCCCAAGAAGATAGAGACCGAGATCCAGCTGATGCGGATGCTCTCCAACTCGCCGCTGCAGGTGGACGTGGATCTGCTGCGCATCGACGATCGGGAGTCCAAGAACACGCCCCAGGCGCATCTCGAGAACTTCTATCACGACTTCGAGCAGGTGCGGGGCAACAACTACGACGGCATGATCATCACGGGGGCGCCGCTTGGGCTGGTGGAGTTCGAGGAGGTGGTCTACTGGCCGCGCATCGTCGAGATCATCGAGTGGTCCCATCAGCACGTGACCTCGACTCTGTTCCTGTGCTGGGCGGTGCAGGCGGCACTCAAAGCCTTGTACGGCATGGAGAAACAGACCCACGGCGAGAAGCTGTCAGGGGTCTATCGTCACCATCGCCTCGATGAACACGAGGCGCTGCTGCGCGGCTTCGACGACGAGTTCGTCGCCCCCCACTCCCGTTATGCGGCGTTCGATGGGGATCTTATTCGCGCCCACACGGATCTGCAGATCTTCGCCGAATCCGAGGAGGCCGGCGTCTATCTGGCGGCGACCAAGGATTGCCGCCAGGTGTTCGTCACCGGCCACCCGGAATACGATGCTCTGACCCTGGACGGGGAGTATCAACGAGATCTGGCGGCCGGGCTCACCCCCGTCATCCCGGTCAACTACTACCCGGAGGGCGATCCGACCCGGACGCCGCGGGCCAGCTGGCGCAGCCACGGCCATCTGCTGTTCTCCAACTGGCTCAACTACTACGTCTATCAGCTCACCAGCTATCGGGTGGAGGACATCGGCAAGGTGTTCACCTACCAGCAGCCCAAGACCTAGGTGCCACCGGGTGGAGGGCATAGGCAAGGTGTTCGCTTACCCGCAGCCCAAGACTTAGGCGCCATGGGATCAGCTCACTCGCTATCGATTGGGGATATCGGCAAGGTGTTCGCTACACCCTCAGCCCAAGGTGTGAGGCCCCTCAGTCGGCCAGCTTCGTTGCCCAAGTGTCGAGCCAGAGGTGATGGCTGGCCAGGGTGAACGCCTTTGGCCTGCGGGCGCGGATGGCGGCCATGGCCTCCTGCTGCGACTGACCCAGGGCCATCAGCAGGGCCGCCGCCACCAGCCCGGTGCGACCACTGCCGCCACGGCAGTGAATGGCCAGCTGCTTGCCGTCCCGCAGCAGGGCGATGAGCGACGATAACGCCTGCTGCCAGGCCAGCTCGAATGCGGCATCCGGCGCCTCGTCATCGGCGATGGGCAGGTGGAACCAGGCCATGCCCCTGGCCTCTATCTGCTGGCCCAGTTCGGCCAGACTGAGCGCCGCCAGCTCGTCACTCGTCATGAGCGTCACCACCCCACGGGCGCCGGCCAGTTGCAGTTGATCGAGGGCCTGCGGCGCGGGCACCTGCTGGGTGCCCGGGCAGGGGGTCAGCAGCAGTTGGCCGTCGAAACGGGGCACATCCAGACTCCAGAAGGGGTGAGAAGGGTGCATGGGGATCCTCGTGTGTGCCGCTTGGTTCTGAACGAATCTCATGGCGTCGAGCCTGAGCGCGGCAAAGCATAGAGACAGTGATTGCCTTGTCAATCTGCGTTGTGTTCGGCCCGGTTTACGGGCAGAGTCTAAAAAAATTGAGCGATGCAAGGAGTGAAGATGAGAAACCTGGATCAACTGGACTTGGACATCCTGGCCCATCTGTTTCGCGATGCGGGCATGACCAACAAGGATTTGGCCGCCCTGGTCGGGGTGGCGCCGTCCACCTGTCTGGAGCGGGTGCGTAAACTGCAACAGGACGGGGTGCTCAAGGGGGCGCACTGCGAGGTGGATTATCAGGCGCTGGGTGGTCATATCCAGGCCATGGTCTCCCTGCAGCTGGCCCGCCACAGCCGACAGATTATCGATGCGTTCCGCGATGCCATCCTGGCGTTGCCCGAGGTGATCAGCCTGTTCCACATGGGGGGCAAGGACGATTTCCTGGTGCACCTCTGCGTCGCCGACACCGAGCACCTGCGCAACTTCGTGTTCGATCACTTCACCTCGCGCGAGGAGGTGGTGCACCTCGAGACCTCGCTAGTGTTCGAGCACAGGTTCAGCCGATCCTTGCCCTGCTTCACCCACCCTTAAGCAGCATGAATGATAAAAAAACCGCCGAGAGGCGGTTTTTTTATCTGTAGAACCTCGTCAGTTCAGCACGGTTAAGTTGTCCGGTGCCGTCTGATAGAGCCCCTGCTGATAGGCCAGGCTGCCCCAGAGCACCAGTCCCAGCGCCGCTTCTTTCATGTCGTCCGGTTGCTGCGCCCGGGTGAGGCGCTGGCTGGTGGCGTCATACACATAGCCTTCCGCGTCCCGCTCCGGCTGCAGTATCACCACGTCCTTGCCCCGCATCAGGGCGAAGTTCTTGTCGTACTGCATGATGGCGCGACCCGGCCAGTCCGCCGGCATCCGGGTCAGATCCTTGCCCAGCATGGGGTAGTCGGCGCTTATCCCCATCAGGGAGAGCAGGGTCGGTGCCATGTCTATCTGGCTCACGATGCGCCCATCCTGGCGGGGGCTGATGCCCTCACCGACGATGACACCGGGAATGTGGAAGCGGGGGATGGGCACCAGATCGGCGCCGCTGACCCGGCTGTCGTGATCGGCGATGACCAGGAACAGGGTGTCCTTCCAGTAGTCCGACTGGCGGGCCTTCTTGAAGAACTCGCCGACGGCATAGTCCGCGTACTTGGCGGCGTTGTTGCGGGTCTGCTTGGGCTGCTCGTAGAGGGCGATGCGATCGTCCGGGAATTCGAACGGATCGTGGTTGCTCGAGCTGAACACCAGGCTGAAGAAGGGCTTGCCCTCCTTGCTCAGGGCCCGGAAGGTTTCGTCCGCCTTGGCCATCAGATCCTCATCCGAGGCGCCCCATGAGCCTTCAAATACCGGGTTCTCGAAGTCCTTCTGCTCGACGATGTGGCTGAAGCCGTTGCCGAGGAAGAAGCTGCGCATGTTGTCGAAATGGCTCTCGCCGCCGTAAATGAAGCTGGTGCTGTAGCCCCGTTGCTTGAGCAAGTCCGCGATGGTGAAGAAGTTGGTCTGGCTCTTGCCGAGCTTGACCACGGCCTGGGCCGGGGTCGGAGTGAAGCCAGTCAGCACGGCTTCGATGCCGCGCACCGAGCGGGTGCCGGTGGCGTAGAGCTGATTGAAGGCCCAACCCTCCTTGGACAAGGCATCGATATTGGGGGTGAGGGGCAGGCCGCCGAGGGAACCGACGAACTGGGCCCCCAGGCTCTCCTGCAACAGGATCACCAGGTTCTTCGGCTTGCCGGTGTAACTGGCCTCGTTGAAGCTCTGGCTCGGCAGGGTCTCGGAGCTGAAGTCCTGGCTCGGCCGGCCGCTCTCCTCACGCACCAGCTCCAGGATCCGCCCGTGGGGCAGCTCACCATAGAATTCGCTGGCGTTCTCCTCGGCCCCCATCTGCTTGATGGCGAAGAACAGGGAGTAAGAGGAGTTGACCACCAGGGCGTTGATCAGGGGATCGCTGGCAAACGCCACCATGGCGGGGTTGAGGGCGCGATGGCCCAGGCTGGAGCGGGCACCGAGGAAGCCGATGGCCAGGATCAGCAGGGCGAAGGCGGGCCTCAAGTACCAGCGCGGGAAGCTGAGCCTGCGCATCAGACGGCCACTGAGCCACCAGCCGCCCCCCAGCACAGCCGTGCTGAACACCAGGGCCAGCAGCAGCTCGCCCTTGCGGCCGGCCCACAGCATGGCGAGCACCTCTTTCGGGTAGATGAGGTATTCGACGTAGAGACGGTTGGGGCGTACCCCGTATTCGGTGACGAAGGAGGGGGTGGAGATCTCGAGGAACAGCATCAGCCAGAGCCCCAGGGTCAGCCAGATCCGGATCAGCATGAGCCAGGCGCGGCCGAGGCCGTGAGGGCCGGCCAGCAGCAGGGTGAAGACGGCGGGGACGCCCCACAGCCAGCAGAGGGTGGCGAAGTCGACCCGCAGGCCCTGCAACAACATCTGTGACCAGCCGTCAACGGCGTCGACCCGCTCCTGTTGCCAGAGGCCTATCCGGCTGACGGTCAGCGCGATGAGCGCGATCACTGAAAAAATGGCGATGGGCCAAAAGGGACCCAGCCAATGCCTTAGTTTTGTCATTGTTTTTCCTGATAAAAGCCTGTTTTTGGTGCCCATCCGGGGCGCTTTTTATTGTGTTGCAAGGTTATGACAGTAGAACGGGAATAAGGTTGCGAAGGGAAGATGTAAAAAAGTATATCGGTGAGGTATCTCACTGTTTTTGACAAAATTGACGGTATAAACGGCTGAGAAAACTGTGAGCCTGGTGGCAAAGCGGGGAAGGGGGCATCTCTATAATGGCGCCGAACTCTCTCAATCGGAGCCAAGATCATGCCGGTCTTTCTCGATGTCGAGTATTTGCAAGGATGGTGTCTGTTCGTGGTGCTCTCCGACGGTACTACCGGAGTGCTGGAGCTGACCCCCTGGCGTGCAGAGCCCCTGTTTGCCGCCATCGATACCGAGCGCCGCTGCGCCCGGGTCTTCATCAACGATCGCCACCAGCTGGCCTGGCCGGGGGGCTTCGTGCTGGCTGCCCACGAGGTCTATCACCTCATCAAGCCCGTCGACGAGCGCACCGCCTTCGCCGAGCCTCACTAGGGATAGGTCGTGCTAACTCTCTGAGCCAGATAACGTTTTCAGTCACAGACCCCATTTTGCCCGCTGGTTATTATGACATCAGTACGGCGCACCCTGCGCCGATACCTCCACAGCGGGAAGATAACAATGAAACAGGGAACGTTGCGCTATGGCGGCCTGCTCGGGGCTGCCTTGTTCTTGTCGGCTTGCGGCAGCGGGGGCGGTGGCTCCAGCACAGAGACCCAGCCACCGGTAGTCAATCCACCTCCTGCGGCCGCCAGTCGCGCCTGTTATGGCGCCGATCAGCCCGCCTGCAACTTGCGAACCTATCAGCTGATGGTGGAGTCCTTCGTCGACGGGGATGGCGCCGCCAACTACGGCGTCGGCTATGGCCCCTCCCAGCACAACGGCGATCTGCGTGGCATCATCCAGAGCCTGGATCACATCAAGAGCCTCAACGTCAACGCCATCTGGCTGACTCCTGTGTTCGACTCCTGCGCCGGCCAGGCCGGGGACGACAAGCTGGATGCCACCGGCTACTTCGCCTGCGACTTCTTCAACGTGGATCCCAACTTCGGTACCAATGTGGAGCTCAAGACTCTGGTTGATGAGGCGCACAAGCGCGGTCTCTATGTGTTCCTCGACGGAGTGTTCGGCCACGTCAACAAGGTGGGGGTGAGCAAACCCTCCCCAGAGGGGCGCCTGCCCGCCCTCAAGAGCGGTGGCGTCGGTTATCCGGGCCAGCTGGTGGATTACGGCAAGCCGGAGAGCCTCGCCTACTTCAAGGAGGTGGCCCGTCACTGGGTCGAGCAGTACGGCATCGATGGCTGGCGTCTCGATCAGGCCTATCAGCTGGGTCTCGACGACTGGCGCGCCATCCGCACCGAGGTGGAGCAGGCGAGCGCGGCGCGCAAGGCCGCCGGCCAGCAGTGGGGGACTCTTGGCTACCTGGTGGGCGAGGTGTGGAAGGGGGCGGACGAGATCCGCAACGAGGCCTATGGCCCGAGCGACAAGCCGGCGCTGCCCTCGGCGTTCGACTTCCCCCTGCGCTACGGCCTGATGCAGGCCCTGGCGGTGGAGGAGTCCGGCAAGGGCGGGCAGGGGGCCAGCGTGTTGGATGCCAGCTGGAACAAGGTGGAAAACTACCCGAACCACGCCATGCCGAACCTGATGCTGGGCAACCATGATCTGGTGCGCTTCGGCGATCTGGTCCAGCGCGGCAACTTCAATCCGGCGGATTACTGGCAGCGCCACAAGGCGGCGCTGAGCTTCCTCGCGGCCCGCTCCGGCCCCATCACCCTCTACTACGGCGAGGAGTTCGGTGACGAGGTGCCGGGCTTTGCCAAACAGGTGACCGATAACTGCGCGGCTCAGGGATTGTGCGACGATCACGTGGCCCGCAGCGATGGTAAGGTGCCCGCTGTCACCGGCTTTGTGCCGAGCAGTGAGCAGGCGGATCTCAAGACTTGGCTTGGCAACTTGATGGGCCTGCGCGCCCAGCACCCCGCCCTCTATCAGGGGGAGCGGGTCAAGCTGGTGGCCGACGGCAGCGTCTATGGGGACATCAAGCAGACGTCGGCGGAGCAAATCGTCTATCTGCTCAACGTCTCCACCACGCCCCAGAGCTACAGCCTGCCGGTCGGCAAATTGCGCAGTGGCAGTGCCCTGCTGGACTTGCAGAGCGGCGAGAGCCTGAGCATCGGCGGCAGCAGCGTGACGGTCGAGTTACCGCCGCTTAGCGGCCGCTTCCTGCTGCTGCAATAACGGGGTGCACAGGCACGAAAAAGGGCTCCCGCAGGAGCCCTTTTTGATCCGCCATCGCGGCGTCGCTACTTCTCTATGCTGCCACCTAGTTCATCACGGTGCGTGGCTGCGGGCTGGGCATTGCCGCTGCGCCAGCTCTCCAGCCGGTTGTGCACGCCGCGGCGCAGGCTCTTGAAGCTGGTCTCCAGGTAATCCACCCCCACCAGGATGGCCAGGGTGACACCGGTGAGCAGCAATGCCTGGTGCAGCATCTCCATGCCGATCAGGGCGCCGAGGGCCGCCAGCATCCAGATGGTGGCGGCCGAGGTGACCCCCAGCACATGACCATCCCGGGTCATCATGACCCCGGCGCCGAGAAAACCGACCCCTGTGATGAGCTGGCCCAGCACCCGCGCCTGATCCGCGCTCTGGGGGCTGACGGCGGCGCCGATGGCGAGGAAGCAGTAAGTGCCGAGCACTATGAGGGAGGAGGTGCGAATGCCGACCGGCTTGCCGCGCAGCTGGCGCTCCAACCCGACCAGGGTGCCACATATCAGACAGACCAGGATGTTCTCCCAGCCAAGGGGCGCTATGTCCCACCACTGTGTTGTCATCATATCCACCTCTGCTATTGATGCTTGTTATCCTGCCGCGCTCTGCCCCCGGTTTTCCAGCCGTTGCCGGAAGGCCCTGGCCAGGCGCTCGTAGAGGTCCTTTGCCTCCCTGTCTTCAATATCGCCACGGATCCAGGGATTGTCGATGATTTCCAGCAGCACGCAGCCCTGCCCCTGCTGGCGCAAGTCTACCCCGAACAGGCCGTTGCCGAGCTGATGGACGGCGCGGCGGGCGGTTTGCAGCACCCGCTCCGGCACCTCGTTCAGGGGCAGCGCCTCGATGCGGCTGAGATCGAGGGGGTGCTTGCGGCGGCGGATCCGGTTGCCGGGCTCGGGCCGGAAGCGGCGGCAGGCGAACAGGGGCGAGCCGTCGAGAAAGCCGATGCGCCAGTCGAATTCGGCGGGGATCCGGCTCTGCACCAGCAAGAGAGCGGAGCGGCCGAGTCCCTCGTCCAGCAGACGGGCGAGCTGGGTCTCGTCGCTTGCCATGGCAAGATCTCGCCCCTGGGCACCGTCGGGCACCTTGACCATCAGCGGCAGGCCGAGCCGTTGCACCAGCTCGTCCACATGGTGGCGGCCGCGGCGGGTCACCACCATGGTGGGCGGCATGGGCACACCGCTGCGCACCATCAGCTCATAGAGATAGAGCTTGTTGCTGCAGGCGAGGATGGCGCGGGAGCTGTCGATCACCGGCATCTTGAGCTGCTCGGCGCGGCGGGCAAACTCGAAGGTGTAGTGACCCACCGCGGTCTCGGATCTCAGCCAGAGGGTGTCGAACTCCGGCAGCCGCTCGATGGCCGATGGCGCCAGGATCTCGGCCTGGATCCCCTGGGCGGCGGCGGCCTTGATGAAGCGGCGAAGGGCCAGCTCGTCGCTGCTGGCGCGGCCGTCGTTGGGATCCACCAGGATGGCGAGCTGATAGAGGGGCGCGGCCTGCTCCTCGTCACCGGCACCGACCAGGGCCTGGGCATGTTGCAGCATCAGCTCCTTTTCGCTTGGGCTCAGCTCCAGCGGCGACAGACTCTGCTGCTGGCGCACCGACCAGCCATGGCGGCCGCGCTTGAGGGTCAGCTCCTGCAGCGGCAGTTGGCTCAGGCCGTAGTAGTAGCGGGCCAGCCCCCCTAGTTCGCTCTGCTCGCACTGGCCGAAGATGGCGCGCACCCGGATCCTGTCCTCGCTCTGGCGGGTCAGCCAGCTCTGCAGCTTGCGCCACAGCTTGGCCGGCGGCTGCTGGGGTTGCAGTACGCTGATGGCCTGCAAGCCGGGCAGGCAGTGGTGGCTGCGCGCCTGGGCCAGCAGGGAGCAGTAGTAGCCTGCGCTCAGGTGCTCAAGGCTGCGGCACAGGTTGATGATGCGGGGCCGTCCCCCCGTGGTGGGCAGGCCATGTTGCAGGTAGGTGCGGGCGGTCAGCAGATAATCGGCATGACAGGGCCAGTCGCCGAGCTCCTCGACGATGACATAGGTACTCATATTTTCGGCTCCACAGAGAGGGCTGCCACAATGGCAGGATCCCCAGTGGGCTTCGATGCACCGACAAGCACGACAATGGCGCGAGGGGAAACAAGAGGTTACAGTGCCTAATATCTGCCTTGGTAACTTGTGATACAAGTCGCATTTTTGGTGCTGAGGATAAATAACCGAACAAGGAGACCCCGTGTTGACCGTGCGCGCGGCAAAAGCCGATGATGTGGGCGCCATCGTCAGGCTGGAACGCTACTGTTTTCCCCCCGAAGTCGCCTTCGGCCGCAGCCGCTGGCACTATCTGCTCAATCAGGCCAAGGGGCGCACCCTGCTGCTGCTGGATGAGAAGGAGCAGCTGATGGGGTATCTGTGCGTGCTGGAGCACAAGGGCTGGGATCGGCTCACCATTCAGACCCTCGCCATCCGCTGGACAGTGCGTCGTCAGGGCTGGGCTCGCCGCCTGCTGGAACAGGTGATCGCCGAGGGCAGGGCCGCCGGCTGGGGCGCCATCCGGCTCGAGGTGGCCGACGCCAACCCGGAGGCCGGTGCCCTCTACCACGAGCTGGGATTTCGTTCCCGGCTGCGGCTGCTCGATTATTACGGCCCTGGCCTGCACGCCCACCGACTGGTGTTGTCACTGCGACCCGCGAAGCGGGAACGGGCATGAGCCGCGATGATGGCTTTGCCGCCATCCGGGAAATAAGCTGCGAGATATCGGCTTCGAGAGGCTGGCATGAGCTGTGACGACTGCCTCGCCACCGCCATCCGCGCAAAACTGGGCCGCTGCCCTGTGTGCGCCGCCCAGACGCTCCTCATCGGAGTGATGGGCTGGCTGGCCTGGTGGTGGTTGGGGGCCGATGCCTCGATCAATGCCCTCACCGCCCTGCTGTTTGCCCTCGCAGGTTCCGGTCTGTTCGGGCTGCACCTGTTGGTCTTTCTCTGGCGAAGGGTTGCGAACCCTGCGCGAGAACATGAATGAATTCGTTTGGCTATCAACAAGATAAACGACAATGGAGGTTCAGATGATTGCAATGGTAACGGGCGCCTCGTCCGGTTTTGGTGAGGCCATCAGCCGCCTGCTGGTGAGTTCGGGCTACAAGGTGATCGGCACGGGTCGGCGCGCCGACCGGCTGGCCGCCCTGGCCGAGGAGCTCGGTGGGTCGTTCCTGCCCCTGGTGTTCGACGTGCAGGACAAGGCCGCCACCAAGGCCGCCATCGCAGGCCTGGCTGCCCCCTGGTCCGAGGTGGATCTGCTGGTCAACAACGCCGGTCTGGCGCTCGGGCTCGAGCCCGCCCACAAGGCGGATCTGGAGGATTGGGAGCAGATGATCGCCACCAATATCAGCGGCCTGACCCTGCTCACTCGCCTGCTGCTGCCGGGCATGGTCGAACGCAATCGCGGCCACGTGGTGAATATCGGCTCCATCGCCGGCACCTATCCCTATCCGGGCGGCAACGTCTACGGCGCCACCAAGGCGTTCGTGAAACAGTTCAGCCTGAACCTGCGCGCGGATCTGGCGGGCACCGCCATCCGGGTCACCAATGTGGAGCCGGGCCTGTGCGGCGGCACCGAGTTCTCCAACGTGCGCTTCCACGGCGACGACGCCAAGGCAGCGACCGTCTATCAGGGGGTACAGGCGATCCAGCCGGAGGACATTGCCAATACCGTGCTCTGGGTCAGCCAGCAGCCCGCCCACGTCAACATCAACAGCATCGAGATCATGCCGGTGGCCCAGACCTTCGGCCCGCTCCATATCAGCCGTCGCTGAGGGCTGGTTCACTACCGAGATGAAAAGAGGCACCCTGGGGTGCCTCTTTTTTATGCTGACATTTTGAGCTACAGGCTCATGATCTTCTTGAATTCCGCCTCCGAGTACTTTTTCTCGCTGCTCTTGGTGAGATCCGTCATCAGCTTGTAGCGCAGCTCTTTGGCCAGCTGATAGTTCTGCTCCAGCTGGCCGTAGGAGTAATCCGATGCCAGCCCCAGCGCCGTGGCCTTGTCGCTGGCGTAGGTCTGCTTGAGGGTCTTGTCCAGCACGGCCACCTCCTGATAGAGCTTGTGGCTCTCCTTGTCCCAGACCCCGCGCAGCAGCGGCAGGTACTTGTCCGGGTTGGTGTTGGCGAGCGCGGTCAGGCTGCGGAACTGCCAGTAGGCGGAGTCGTCGGAGTAGCTGTCACTGCCGCTGCGATAGGGCAGGGGATAGGACTCCAGAGTGTTGTAGATGGGCATCATCACCGACTCGGCCAACACGCCGTAGCTCTGCCAGATGAGGCCCTGCAGCTCTTTTGGCATCTCCTTGCGCAGCTGGATGATGTGGGACTCGAGCTGCCGGTCGATGCGAATGGGCCGCTCCGCCTTGCCATCGAGGGGCGTGCCTTGATAGGTGGCACTGAGCAGTTTGGTGACGTCCGGCACGGCGATGGGGGCGTCCGGTTTCATGAACAGCGGGTACTGCGCCTGACGGGTGGCTTGCTTGTGGGAGGCGCTCAGCAGTTGCTGGCCGAGCCACTCCCTGTCCACGTTGTAGGGATCGGCGATGACCCCGAATGCCTTGGCGAAGTTGAAATCTTTCGGGTCGGCGTTATCCAGCAGCTTGTGCTCACGCACGAACTCCAGCAGCTTGGGGGAGTGCAGCACATCGGCGCCGTCCAGGTTCACCCCGTGGATGCGCAGGCCGTTGGCCACCATGGCATAACTGTCATCCGGTACCCGCACCGCTATCCAGTGGTGGCCCGAGCCTATCTCCATCAGCCAGGCCTCGTTCACGTCCGCCAGATAGAGGCTGTTGCCCTCACCGGCGCCATGGGTCTCCACATAGCGGCCGAGCAGCTCGACCCCCTCCTTCGCGCTCCTGGCTTGGGGCAGGATCAGGGTGGGGATGACGGCCTCGATGACCCCGGTCTCGATCAGCGGATCGGCCTTCTGGGCCCGCTCGTTGACCTCGGCGCTGGTGGTGGCCGAGATGGCGACGTTGGCCTCGTTGATGCCGCGCTCCTCGTAATACTTGCCGGCGGGATCGCTGGTGGCGGCATCCCAGTCACGGATGGCGGAGTAGGCGAGAAAGGCCTTGGGCATGGGTACCTCGAGCCCGTTGCCGAGTTTCCACTGCTTGCCCTCGTTCTGCTGGGCGGGGTGGAAGACCAGGTGCTTGTTCCAGTTGTTGACGCCGAAGTCCTCGTTTCTGGCGATCATGATGCTGCCATCGGCGCTGGCGCCCTTGCCGACGATGAGGCCGGTGCAGGCGTCGGCGCTGGTGCCGATGAGGCTTAACAGGGTGGCGGAGAGGAGACTCAAAGTGTGTCTTTTCATTGGGGTGCCCGAAGCTGATAGTGAGTGTGAGTCAGGCTGGGTGGTGAGATGGGGCTTGCCGCAGGCCTTGGGCGGCAACCTGGGGATGCCGGTAGATTGGTCTGCATCTTATTGATATTGCAAACACTTCATCCACAATACCGCGTCCTGACCGTATTGTGCGCTGGCATGGTATGCCTCTGTGGTTGTTTGTTTTGTGATCTGCGGTTCATTCTTGCACTTCCTTCGGTAAAACTGGGAGGGAGTGGTGACATCTGTGGTGCTGGCAGGAAAAGGCAGTGTAAACAGCAGCTCATCAAGAGTGAAAACGGCAGATGGCGGGGACTCGAACAAGTTGGCCTGCTCCTTGCTGGTCTATGGCCATGACGGGGAAGCCTCCCCGGAGGCCGGCGAGACCGGCAGACAGCTTGGAGCCCTCATGGATATCAAACCCTATGGTCAGCAACTCGCCCAGAGTGCGTCACAGCAGCGCGCCCTGGCCACCCTCGGCGCCGGTGAAAGCCAGCAGAGCAGCGGCTGGGATCAGCAGGTCAGCCTCTCCAGTCAGGTGATGACCGGCAAGGCGCAACAGGTGCTGACCTATGAACATCTGGCAAAAAGCGGCAAGAGCGCGAGCCAGGGTGGCGGCGCCAATAATGCGCTGGTGCAGCAGCTGGTGGACAAGGCGCTGGGCTTCGATCGCAAGAAATTTGACGATCTCGAGAGCCAGCTCAAGAAGGTGGCCGACGACAAGCAGCTGTCGAGCGAGGAGCGGGAGACCCAGACCAAGGCGCTGACCGAGCAGCGTGACGCCATGCTCAAGGCCGCCATGGATAAACTCACCGGCAAGAAATCGGAAGTGACGACTGCCTAGAAGTTGTGACCCAAACGGCAATCTGGCGTGCCATGGAGGCAAGAGATTGCCCGTCTGAACCAGGTGATATGACGAAAGAGGGAGGGTAATCCCCTCCCTCTCTTGGTTGAACCGCCTGCGCCTTATTTTTTCTCCGGCTCAATTCCGATGCCGATGGCCGTGGTCTGGACCGCCTTGATCTGATCCCCCTTGGCGATCAGGGCAAACTGGGCCGGGTCATTCACCTTGACGGTGAGGGTCTTGTCCACGCCCTTGACCTTGATGGTCTGGGTCGCCTTATCGACCTCGATGACATCCGCATAGATGGTCACCTGCATGCCGGCCCCGGCCCCCGGCTTGTCTCCCGCGGCGGCCTTGCTGCCCTCTACCTCCACCAGGCGTTTGCGCACCCCGGCGGTGCCCTTGAGCAGCTCCAGATCCAGCAACTGCAGGTAGCGCAGCGCCACCACGTCACCCACCTTGATGTTCTGCAGATTGGTGACCTCTTCCCCGGCGACCAGATCGAAGGTCTCGCCTTCGGCATTCTTCAGGCTGACCTTGCGGGTCGCCACATCGATGGCGGTGACGGTCGCCTTGGCGGTGACCTCTTCTGCCAGACTGGCTTCGCCCGGGGTGACGGCCACATTGGTGGCGACCACGGCGGCGTGCACCAGGGGGGCGGAGGAGAGGGTGAGCAAACCAGCGATCCAAGCGTGTTTCAGTTTCATGATTGAGACCCTATGGTTGGGAAACGGGACCTCGCGAGAGGCGCCCTGATGGCGAAACGGCGGTGGCAGCATGACGATGGGGAAGGGAAGATCCTCTTTCCCGACGACACCATGGCAAAGTCGCACCTGAGTACCTTATACCAGATGGCGAGCCATCACCACGCTGGCCGAATGGCGCCGTTTTTTGACCTGATGCGAGCCTGGGCGCACAATCCCCCTGCATGCATTCAACCGAGGGCCTTGCCGTGTACAACTTCCAATATGCCAATCCGACCCGTGTCTGTTTCGGGGAGGGTCAGATAGCCAGCCTGCCCGAGCTCATTCCGGCAGGCAGTCGCCTGCTGGTGCTCTATGGGGGCGGTAGCATCAAGCAGAACGGGGTTTATCAGCAGCTGTGCGATGCCCTGGTTGGGATGGACTGGCAGGAGTTCTCCGGTATCGGCGCCAATCCCCAATACGATCAGCTGATGGAGGCGGTGGCCCTGGTGAAGCGCGAGGGCATCGACTTCCTGCTGGCGGTCGGTGGCGGCTCTGTGGTGGATGGCACCAAGTTCGTGGCCGCCGCCGCCCGCTTCGAGGGGGAGGATCCCTGGGACCTGCTGCTGCACAAGACGCCGGTAGAGGCGGCGCTGCCCCTTGGCTGCGTGCTGACCCTGCCTGCCACGGGCTCGGAGAGCAATCCCGCCGCCGTGGTGAGCCGGGGGGACGCCAAGCTCTCCTTCATGAGCCCGAAAGTGCTGCCGCAGTTCGCCGTGCTGGATCCCACCACCACCTACAGCCTGCCGGTGCGCCAGATTGGCAACGGCGTGGTGGATGCCTTCGTCCACATCACCGAGCAGTACCTCACCTTCCCGGTGGGCGGCGAGGTACAGGATCGGCTGGCGGAAGGCCTGCTGCAGGTGCTGGTGGACAACGGCCCAAGGGCGCTGGTGGATCCCACCAACTACCAGGTGCGGGCGAACCTGATGTGGGCCGCCAGCCTGGCGCTGAACGGCCTCATCGGCCGCGGTGTGCCCCAGGACTGGTCCACCCACGCCATCGGTCATCAACTCACCGCCTTGCACGGGCTGGATCATGCCCAGAGCCTGGCGGTGGTGCTGCCCTCTCTGCTGCGCGAGCAGGCCTCCCAGAAGCAGGAGAAGCTGGCCCAGTTCGCCGAGCGGGTCTGGCACTCCAGCCGGGAGGACAAGGCGCTGCGCATCGAGGAGGCTATTATCCGCACCGAGCAGTTCTTCCAGCAGATGGGGGTGGGCACCCGGCTCGCCGACTATGGGCTGGATGCGCGCTGCATCCCGGCGATCTGCTCCAACCTCAAGCGCTTCGGCCTGACCGCGCTCGGGGAGCACCAGGATATCGATCCAGATAAAGTCGCGAGGATCCTCTCCCACGCCTGTTAGGTCGCGGGATCCGAGCAAAGATCCCGAGATCCGCTACCGGATCTATCGCTCCTGCCCAATAGAAAACGCCCCGAGTTCGGGGCGTTTTCTATTCCAGGAGGAAGGCTCGGGGCAGCCGATCAGGCGCCCCGATCCAGCTCATGCTCCCGTGCGGCCGCCTTCTGCCTGGCTGGATGGGTGTTGAGCCGCTGCCAGTAGGCCAGCAGGTGCGGGAACTGGGCCAGCTGATCGCTCTGGGCCAGCAGATCCACCAGGAAGGAGTTCATGATGTCGGCGCCGGAGAGACGCCCTCCCACCAGATAGTGGCGAGTGCTCAAGACAGCATTCAGATAGCCCAGCACCTTGGCGCACTCCGCCTTGGCATAGCCCGGCAGGAAGCGCATCTGGCTGCCGTCCTTGCGCACAAACATGTCCAGCAGCAGCGGCAGGATGCCGGAGCTTTCGGCGAAGTGCAGCCACTGCAGGTACTCGGCATAGTCAGGGGAGTCCTGGGCCGGGGCCAGCCGCTCGGCGCCGTGGCGGGCGATCAGGTATTCGGTGATGGCGCCGGATTCGGCCAGCACACGCCCCTCGTATTCGATGACAGGGGACTTGCCGAGGGGATGGATGGCCTTGAGCTCGGGGGGCGCCAGAAAAGTCGTGGCGTCGCGCTGGTAGGCCTTGATCTCGTAAAGCAGCCCCAGCTCTTCGAGCAGCCAGATGATGCGTTGGGAACGGGACTTGTTCAGGTGGTGCAGAACTATCATGGGGACCTCGATTCGATGGCAGGAGGCGATGATACGCGCCGGCGCGACCAGGGGTTCACAGACCCGGAAAAAAAGAGCGGGCTTGATGCCCGCTCGCTCAACGCCTGACTCACGCCTCCAGCGCCTGATCCAGATCCGCCAGGATATCCTCGATGGCTTCGATTCCCACCGACAGCCGGATCATCTCGGGTTTGACCCCGGCCTTGGCTTGCTCCGCCTCACCGAGCTGGCGGTGGGTAGTGGAGGCCGGGTGGCAGGCCAGGGACTTGGCATCCCCTATGTTGACCAGCCGCTTGAAGATCTTGAGGGCGTCGTAGAAGCGCACCCCGGCCTCGTACCCTTCCTTCAAGCCAAACGAGAGGATGGCCGAGGGGCGGCCGCCCATGTACTGCTCCGCCAGCGGGTAGTGGGGGTGATCGGGCAGGCCGGCGTAGCTGACCCATTCCACCTTGGGGTGAGCTTTAAGGTGATGGGCGACCCGCAGGGCGTTATCCACGTGGCGCTCCATGCGCAGGCTCAGGGTCTCCAGCCCCTGCAGCAGGAAGAAGGCGTTCATGGGAGCAAGCGCCGCGCCTGTATTGCGTAGCGGCACCGTGCGTACCCGGCCGATAAAGGCCGCCGGACCAAAGGCTTCCGTGTAGACCACCCCATGGTAGGAGGGCTCTGGCCGGGTGAGCTGAGGGAAGCGCTCGGCGTGATCCGCCCAGGGGAACTTGCCCGAGTCGACGATGACGCCCCCCAGCGAGTTGCCGTGGCCCCCCACGTACTTGGTCAGGCTGTGCACCACTATGTCGGCGCCGTGCTCTATGGGTTTGCACAGCACAGGGGTGGCGACCGTGTTGTCGACGATGAGGGGCACGCCACGGGCGTGTGCCACTCTGGCGAAGGCGGCCAGATCGACAATGTTGCCCGCCGGGTTGCCGATGCTCTCGCAGTAGACCGCCTTGGTCTTGTCGTCGATGAGGGCGGCGATGGCCTCGGCGCTGTCATCCCTGGCGAAGCGCACCTCGACCCCGAAGCTCGGCAGCATGTGGGCGAACAATGTATAGGTGCCGCCGTAGAGTTGGGGGGTCGAGACGATGTTGTCGCCGGCGGCGGTCAGCGCCTGGATGGCGTAGGTGATGGCGGCGGAGCCCGCCGACACCACCAGTCCGGCTATGCCCCCTTCCAGGGCGGCGAGGCGCTGCTCCAGCACGTCGTTGGTGGGGTTCATGATGCGGGTGTAGATGTTGCCCGGCACCGCCAGGTTGAACAAGTCCGCCCCGTGCTGGGCGCTGTCGAACTCGTAGGCCACCGTCTGGTAGATGGGCACGGCCACCGCCTTGGTGGTGGGGTCGCTGGAAAAGCCGTGGTGCAGGGCCAGGGTCGCATCTTTCATCACACACTCCTTGTTGGATGTTGCTCGTTGCCGTTTTTTTAGATGGATAGACGTCCAATCTAGCAGGCTCCGCCCGGATGTAAACAGGCGGATCCGGCAAAGCTATTTCATCCACGGAGGATGGGGCTCGTCGCTGATCCGGATCAGGTTTCTGCGCCGCTCCCGGCCCGCCCCTTGCACCCTGACGAGCCAGCTGTCTGAGTGATGGCTTAGAAACGGCGGCGATACTCCCTGTCATCGATCTGGGTCATGTCCCACTGCATCAGGCGGTTGAGCTGGCTCATGGGATCCTCGATCAGCGGCAGCGAGCGGGGCAGGATCCGCTGGAAGTAGCGGCGCAGGGTTTGCTGGATCCGGTTCGGTTTGGGGGAGGATGGCTGGCTCATGATGGTGCTCCTGTGAGGTTGTGCTCATTGTTCGGCATCAGTATTGAGCTAAAATGAGGAAGTAAAAACTGACGACTTCACTGCCAAGGATTACCTCTTTTATGCCCAGCAGCCGCCTCTACCAGCAATTTCAACGACTCGCCCAGCAGCTCGGGGCCGATGAGCGGGAGCTCAGCCTCGCCGAGGTGGCGGATCTGCTGTGCTGCACCCCGCGCAACGCCCGCCTCTTGCTCAAGCGCATGCAGGAACAGGGCTGGCTCAGCTGGTCGGCCGAGGCGGGACGGGGGCGTCGCTCCCGGCTGACCCTGCTCGACAATCAGGAGAACCTGACCCGGCGCCGGCTGCGGGCGCTGCTGCAACAGGGGCTGCTGACCCAGGCGGTGCGACTGGCGGAAGACAGGCTGGATCTGCTCACCCCGCTGCTCATCGAGCAGCTCGGCCAGGCCACCCGGGAGGGGCGCCAGATCCTGCGGGTGCCCTACTATCGGCCGCTGCCCCGCTTGCTACCCACGGATCCCCTGCGCCGCTCCGAGGTGCACCTGAGCCGCCAGATCTTCAACGGCCTGACCCGGCGAAATGAGGAAAATGGGGAAATCGAGGGGGATCTGGCCCATCACTGGGAGTGTCTCGGCCCCTGTCACTGGCGCTTCTATCTGCGCCCTGCGGTGCGGTTTCACCATGGCCGCGAGCTGGTGGTGGAGGATGTGATGGAGAGCCTGCTGGCCCTGCGCGATCGCCCCCTGTTCGCCCACCTCGCCCGGTTGGAAACCCCCTGGCCGCGCACCCTGGACCTGCATCTGGACAGCCCGGATCCCTGGCTGCCCCACCTGCTGGCCGAACCCGTGGCGGCCGTGCTGCCGAGGGAGCTCAAGGAGGATCCGGGCTTTGCCCTGCAACCAGTGGGCACGGGCCCCTACCGGGTGACCACCAATGATCCCCTGCACCTGTGCCTCAGCGCCTTTGACGACTACTTCGGCCTGCGCGCCCTGCTCGACGAGATCGACATCTGGATGCTGCCCGAGCTGGCTGAGCGGCTGGAGAGCCACCTGCAACTGGGCAGCGACAGCCCTGAGCTCGGCACCATGCGCGGCGAATCCGAGCTCGAGTCCGGCTGCTACTTCCTGCTGCAGGACGACAGATCCCCCGCCCTGCAGGATCCGGCCCTGCGCCAGTGGCTGGCCAACCTGCTCAACCCCATCGCCCTGATGGCGCGGGTCGCCCCCGAGTTGCAGCGCGGCTGGACCAGCGCCCTCGGCCTCCTGCCCCACTGGCGAGAGGCCCAGGCCGCCCCGCTGCCGAGCCCGCAGCAGCTGCCGACCCGGCTGGTGCTCGCCTGTTTCAACCAGCATCTGGAGTTCAACGAGTGTGCCGGTGCCATGGCCAGCCTGCTCGGGGAGCAAGGAATCGCGCTGGAGGTGCGCACCCTGGATTACAGCCGCTGGGTGAGCGGGGCGGATGAGGACGTGGATCTCTGGCTTGGCACCCTGAACCTGGAACACGAGCAGGCCTTCGCTCCTTACGCCTGGCTGCTGGGGACCCCCTTGTTGCAGCGGGTGTGGGGCCGTCAGCCCGGCCTGTGGCAGGGCTTGACGCAGTGGCGTGCCAGCGGCGCCGAGCCGGGACCGCGGGCCTTGCTGGCGGAGGTGCAACGACAGGGCCGCTTCGTGCCCCTGTTTCACCACTGGCTGGAGCTGGAGAGCCGGGTCGGCGTACACGGTGTGCGCATGACGGCCCTCGGCTGGTTCGATTTTCGCAGCGCCTGGTTAAAACCCGTACACAGGGAGATGCCGGCGGAAATCTGAGGCCGCTCTCACCCGCACACCGGGACGCTTGAGTCGTGACGGCGGGCGCGCTAGCCTGTGCGCGGTCCCACGACAAGGAGTCGAATAGTCATGCTGGAAATGCAGATCCAACCCCGTTTTCAAGAGACAGATGCCCTCGGCCACATCAACAACACTGTGCCGGCGGTCTGGTTCGAGTCGGCCCGGGATCCCCTGTTCCGCCTCTTCTCCCCCGAGCTGGATGTGCATGACTGGCATCTGATCATCGCGGGCTATGGGGTGCAGTTCAAACGGGAGCTGTTCTATGGCCAGCCGGTGACCATCAAGACAGGGGTGAGCCGCATCGGCTCCAGCTCCTTCACCCTCTGGCAGGAAGCCTGGCAAGGAGGGGAGCTGGCGGTCACCGCCGAGACGACCCTGATCCATTTCAACTACCAGACCCGCCAGTCCCGGCCGCTCGACGTGCGCCACAGAGAGGGGCTCGGGGTCTGGTTGATAGAGCGTTAACCCAAGGCCTTCGGGCCCATCACAGGACACTTATGCGCAATACCCTGATCGCCCTGAGCCTCGGCTTGGGACTGGGACTCAGCTCCCTGCCTGCCCTGGCAGCTACCCTGACCGAGCAGTTCACCCTGATGGAGAAGGGGGCCGAGAGTGCTCTCGATACCCGGCTGTTCAGCCACGACGGGGTGGACATCAAGGCCTGGATCGACGGCAAGCCCGTCATCATAGCCGTGCCCATCATGAACGAGCAGGGCAAGCTGGAGGGGGAGAGCCGCTACTACTTCAAGGGCGGCCAGTTGTTCGGGGTGAAGGAACCTGCGGCCCAGTTCGCCTTCGACGACAGCGGCAAGCTGACCCAGTGGCTGGATGAGAAGGGGCAGCCAGCGGAGTTCGTCAGCAAGATGAGCATGCAGCAGCGCCAGGAGTGGCTCATCAAGAGGGCCGCCGAGCTGAGCCAGCTGTTCGTGCCGAGCCAGGCGGAGCAGAAGGCCGCCAAGGGTGGCGTCAAGCTGAAGGGGGCCGAGCTGACCCAGTGGCTGTGTAGCGGCAAGCTGATGGCGCTCGCCAAGGGTGACAAGGTGCAGGTGGAATCGAAGAAGATCAAGGTGAGCGAGCAGGGCCTGGAAGGGGAGGTCTCATTGCGCCAGGAGAAGGGGTGGCAGGATCTCTGCCTCAAGTGCGAGGTGCAGGGCCCGCAGGTGACCCGCCTCACCTGGCAGCCCTTGCCCGCCGACAACAAGCCGCAATAAGCCGGCGAGAGATGGAAAAAGGGGCCGACATGGCCCCTTTCTTATGGGTTTTCACCGAGTTTTAGGCGGGTTAACGCCTCGACTCTTCGCCATTGCTCTGGTTGAAACCAATGTGACAGGATCTCCTGCTGCTGCAGAGCCCTGTCACCGACGGAAAGCGAGGTCAGTTCCCCTAGATAGCCCGCCAGCTGCTGGTCGAACGCTTGTCGGCTCTGATCCAGCTGATGCAGGCGATCCGTTGCCTCCTGCCCTAGCGTCTCCTGCAGCACGGCGTCACGCTCGGCCGGTGCCAGCGGCTCCAGGGCCTGCAACTCCCCCAGCAGGTGGCTGCTGGCTTCGGCCTCCCTGAACCACTGGGGCTGCTCCGCCAACCAGATCTCGAGCCCTGTGGCCAGCCCAGGCTTGTCCGCCTCGCTCGCCTCGGCCAGCGCCTTGCGGCGCAGGGTCCACTGCTCCATCAGCCGATCCTCGGTGAACAACTGCTCCTGCTCGCTCGGGGTGAAGCGCTGCTGGCGCAGCTCCTCGCGCTCATCGAACAGCAGTTGCAGGCTGGCAAGCCCGGGATCCGCCGGCACCGTCAGGCTGCCCTCCGCGGCGAGGAAACGCTGGTAGCGGGCCATCAGGGGGTCGCTCTCCCCCGTCTTCCCCTGCTCGAGGCGCTGGGCCAGCTGGTGGCGCAGCGCACCCAGCTCGGGGGCCACGGTCAGCGGCGGCTCGGTTGCCGGGCGCAGCACCAGACCTGCCAGCAGCAGAGCGGGGCACAGCAGCGCCAGCCCCCAGGTGGCTCGCTTCATAGCCCCAGCCCCTGCAGGCGGTTGGCGTGTTGACGGTAGAGGGTCACGGGATCTGTCTCAAACAGATGGTGGATGCCGAACGACTGGTTCACCTCGTCCAGGTGGTTCATCCGGTAGCCGGTACCGATCACCTTGCCGAGGTGGCTGCTGCACACCCCCACCAGGCCGTCGTTGGGCTCCTTGAAGAAGGTGCCGGTCAGCGCCAGGGCCGGATCCACCGGATCCAGGATGTTGGTCATGTTGCCGCGCCCGCTCCAGGAGAAGTAGTAGACGCCGTTGGCGGCCTGCAGCGGCCCCTCGCCGCAGTAGCGGCTGGGCAGGCCTTCCGGGTAGTGCTGGTTAAAACGCTGGGCACCGGCGCTGGTCAGGGCATCGAGGGAGGCGAGGGGATCCTGGGGCAGGTTGCCGCCACCGGAGAGCAGCGAGATGACGCCGGACAGCGCCGAGGCCGCCGCCACGGCGAGCTGTTCCGTCACCGAGCCGGGCTTGACGTTGGCGCGCACCAGATCCGCTATCTCCGAGCCCTGGTTGACCCCGCCCACGCTGGTGGCGGAGGCGACCAGCTCGGGGGCGACCGAGGCCACGTAGCGAATGGTGGGGCCGCCGTGGGAGTGGCCTATGAGGTTCACCTTCTCGGCCCCGGTGATGGCGAGCACCTGCTGCACCTGCTTGAGCAGCTGTTCACCGCGCAGCTCTGAGCTCTGGGTGGCGGAGACCTGAGCCACGTAGACCTTGGCGCCGTCCCGGGTCAGGGCCTGGGGTATGCCGTAGAAGTAATCGACCCCGAGCAACTTGTCGAAGCCGAACAGCCCGTGCACCAGCACTATGGGGTAACGGGTCTGGGTATAGCCTGCCGCCTGGGTCAGCATGGGCAGGGCGCACAACAACAGCAACAGCCATCTTTTCATCTGCATCATCCTTGTGAACAAGGCTGCCGATGGGCAGCCACCGGCCTCATGCCAGTCCCGTTAGCATGGTATCCGAACCCGAATGTATCTGTGGGTGCGATCACTAAACCGGCCATCGCGCCAAAACACTACCCATATGGGCAGGAACCCGCCGTTGAACTATCCCTTGTGTTCCCCCCTCAAATAAGTTAAATAATAATTATTATCATTTGAGTGTTGAAGCCATGACGGGAACCTGGGTGAAGGGGTGGGTCGGTGCCACCGACGCGGACAACAGCATGGCCTACTGGAAGCAGCAGACCCTGTGCGGCAACCGCCATTTCGATGCGGGCGAGTACGCCAGGGCCCTCGACTGTTACCAGCAGGCGCTCTGGCTGGCTCGCCAGCAGTTCTCCTGTTGGCCGGATGCCGACGAAGCCGTGGCGGCGCTGGTGGTGGCGCACCACAACCTGGCGGATCTGCTGATCGCCATGACGCTGCCGGACAGGGCCGCCGACATGCTGTGCCATATCCACGATTGCCTGATCGCCACCAGCCAGTCACCGGCCTGCTCGGATCCGCTGCGCGCCTCCGCCCTGCGCCATAGCCACAATACCCGGACCGAGCTGCTGACCTTCGTGCGCAAACACGGCACCCATGCCGGCATTCAACGTTGCCTCGGTCAGTGCCAGTGTCAGGCCGAACCGGCCTCCCGATTGCATTAATCCCCCATAAGAGAGACGAACATGAGCCATACCCTGCCTGCCCTCGCCTACGCCTACGATGCGCTGGAACCCCATATCGATGCCCTGACCATGGAGATCCACCACAGCCGTCATCATCAGACCTATATCACCAACCTCAACGTCGCCCTGGAAGGGGCGCCGGAGCTCGCGGCCCTGCCGGTAGACGAGCTGCTTGCCCGTTTCGACAGCCTGCCGGCCAAGATCCAGGGGGCGGTGCGCAACCACGGCGGCGGCCACGCCAACCACAGCCTGTTCTGGCTGGTGATGAGCCCGCAAGGGGGCGGCGAGCCGACCGGTGCGCTGGCCGAGGCGATCGCGCGGGATCTGGGGGGCCTGGAGGCCTTCAAGCAGGCCTTCACCCAGGCGGCCCTGAGCCGTTTCGGCAGTGGCTGGGCCTGGCTGACGGTGAACAAGGAGGGCAAGTTGCAGGTGGAGAGCAGCGCCAACCAGGACAGCCCCCTGATGCAGGGCAATACGCCTATCCTGGGGTTGGATGTGTGGGAACACGCCTACTACCTCAAGTACCAGAACAAGCGCCCGGACTATATCGCCGCCTTCTATAACGTGGTCAACTGGCCGGAAGTGGCCCGTCGCTACCAGCAGGCGCTGGCATAAGGGCGCAGACCATCACGGATAAAAAAGAGACCCGCCAGTTGGCGGGTCTCTTTTTGCTGTTTCGTCACCGAACTCAGTCGGTCGCCGTGTCGGCACTGGTGGGGGCGGCTGCACTGGTGGCCTCGGCGGTACCGGTCGCAGCACTGCTGGTGGAGGCGGCCGGGGCCAAGGTGATGACAGCTGCACTGGCCGAGGTGGCCACCGCCGCGCTGGGGGCGGGCTGTGCTGGCTTCACGGGCGTGGCTGGCGTCTTGGCTGCGGGAATGGGCAGGCAAGGCTGGCGGGTGCCCAGCGTGCTGAGGGCCTGGCAGGGAATAGGACCACCGATGACGATGGGCTCGCCGAGGAACTTGGGTCCCTTGTCCAGCACGTAGAGATCGAGCAGTCCCATCAGGCGGGCGAACACCTCGCGTACCCGGGTGCGGATCCCCTGATAGGCGCTGGGATCCAGGGCATTGAAGCCGACCGCGTCTATGCCGAAGTGGCGGGCGATGAAGATGGCGCGCTCGTTGTGAAACGCCTGGGAGACCACGGTGAAGCGGGCCTGGCCGAACACCTCCTTGGCGCGCACCACGGAATCCAGGGTGCGAAAACCGGCGTAGTCGCTGTAGATGGCGTTGGCCGGAATACCCGCCTGGATCAGGGCCCGCCGCATCTGGCGTGGCTCGTTGTATTGCACGGTAGCGTTGTCACCGGAGACCAGTATGTAGTCCACCTTGCCGCTGTTGTAGAGCTCGGCGGCGGCCTTGATTCTGTACTTGAAGTAGTGATTCGGGCTGCCGCCGATCAGGTATTTGGAGGTGCCGAGCACCAGGGCGACCCGGTTGTAGGGCACCGCATTGACGTCGTCATAGGTGTAGTGACGGGCGTCCGAAACGGTCCACTCGCTGTATCCCAGCAGCGCCGCAGCAGAGGCCAGCAGCAGGCAGAGGCAGGCGAGCAGGATCTTGGCAAACTTCTTCATGCGCGGTGCGGTTCGGGTCTTGAGTTGGGATGACAGGGAGCCATTCTATTACAAGTTGGCGCGCCGCGTCAGGCTTGATGGCCGCAAGTGGCGTCCCTTGGGCAGAGTCTGACGCTCAGCATCCAAAAAACAGGGCAGCCAAGGCTGCCCTGTCTGTTCATGCCCATGGTCAATGGGAGGAGTCGTTCCCCTTGCAGGCATCCGAGTCCTTGTTGGCTTCCCACCAGGGCAGCAACTCAGCCGCCAGCCACTCCTGATAGGCCTCGCTGTCGCTGGCGATCAGCTGATCCAGCTCGGCCTCGAAGGCACTCATCGCCTGCTCTTGATCCGGGCCTCGCAGGGCCTGGGCCATGGCCAGCCAGCTGCCGCCACGACCAGTCTCGTTCAGGAAACGATGCACCGTATAGGACCAGGAGTAGACCATCTCCCCCCCCTTGTCGTAATCCAGGTGCAGTATCTCGGCGAGGCTAGGTCGCTCGTTGGCCGGGTGAGCGGAGACGTTGTCCATGCCGCGGGCGAAGCACTGGCCGTGGGCGATGAACTCCGCCAGCCCCTCGGACCACCAGGTGGTACGGTTGAGGGGGTAGTGGCCGAAGCTGCCGTACTGGTTGAAGCGGCCATCTAGGTAGTGCACGTACTCGTGGCGCAGGTTCCACACCTGGAAGGCGGGACGTTTCCACTCCGCCTCATAGGCGAAGAAGCGGGCCTGGTTGCCGGGACGGGCCGGATCCCCCTCGATGTAGATGCCGCCGTTGTCGGTGGAGACGCCGCCAAACAGGGCGCTGCCATAGCGTTTCCAGTCGGCGGAGGAATCGAAGATCACCAGCTCCAGGGCCTCGTTGAGATCGTCCGCCACCGGCTGACCACCGGTCTCCATCTGGCGGTGGAACTGCTGCTCCTCGGCGCCGAGCTCACGGCAGATCCCCTCGGCTTGACTCATGGTCAGCTCCTGGGCCCGCAGGCGCAGGGTCGGCGAGCAGGTGTGCTCGAACGGCAGCACGTCCTCCATCCGGATCGGGGTGCACAGGCCGGCGAAGTCGCCGCTGATGCAGGCCTCGCTGGTGCGATCCGTGTAGGTCAGGTAGTAGGTGGAGAGGGTCAGGGACATGTCGTCCAGCAGGGTCTGGCTCTGGGCACCGCCCGGGATCAGGCCGTGATGGCGGATCTGGGCGATGACGGAGTCATCCAGCTGTTTGCGATAGCCTTCGGCTTCGTCCGGGCGGGTGTAGCGGGCAACCCGGTAGAGGCGGGTGTAGGCGTCCAGCACGTTGTTGAGCAGGAACAAGTCCGCTCCGTCCCGTCCCTGCCACAAGGCGAGCTCGCTCATGCCGAGAGCGTGCAACTGCTTGCGCAGCTCATCGTCCTGCTGGCGGAAATCGGCGGCGAAGGGGGTGGCGTAGTCGCTGGCGAAGTCGATGAAGTTCAGCAGGTCGAACAGGCCGGTGGCCCAGGGATGGCGGCCGTTGATCTCGCTGGCATGCTGGGTGCTGTAGGCCAGCATCTGGTTGAACTGGCCGAGCAGGGTACCGAACCGGCTCTGCACCGCCGGGCTCCTGAACTGGCCATGCAGGGCGATACTCCAGGCGCCGATGACGGCCCCCACTTCGTCCGTGGCCTGCTCGGGATAGAGCAGGGGATGGGCGCCGAGAGCGGTCAGGGCCTCGGCCAGTGCCTCGGCGGCGGCCGGGCCATCTTCCTGATGCTTGCCGTAGTTGTAGTAGTTGTGGGCGCGCACGTATTCGAGCAGCTGCTTCATGGCCGGGTGGGCGGGTTGGTTGGCCGCCAGCAGGCGCTGGATGCCGCGGGAGACCACCAGCAGCTTGTGATCGTCGTGGCCATAGTTCTCCTGCCACACGGGGGCGGGCTGACCACTGGCGTCCTGCACGATTTTGGCGGCTTCGGCATCCAGCAGATCCGTGTCAGGCAGGTCTGGCTCGGAGCAGGCGCGGCCGTCGCTGCGGCGGCAGTCGAGCAGCTCCTCCTTGTTGGCCAGTATGATGGGGCGATTGAGCACCCGGCTCTCCTGCCATTCGCTGGTTTCCGGCAGGGCCTGCCATTCGCTGCCCCCGACCGGGTATTGATAACCAGTGTCTTTCAAGACCACCTGCACCTCGCTGCCGGCGGGCAGGGTCTGGCGACACATCCGGAAGCTGATGATCTTGTTGCCCTCCTGACGCGTCTGGGGCTCGTCGCACTCCTGCTGGGTCTTCGCCTCGTCCAGCAGCCAGCTGTACTGGCGCCAGACGTGCAGCTCGCGCACCTGGCTGGCGGCCTGGCTGCCCGTCACGGGTTGCAGGCGGAAGAAGATCTGCTCGAGCCGGCCATCCCGCTCGTTGGGGGTCTCCTCCAGCACGCTCAGCTGCTGCCAGTCCTGGGGTCGATACTGCCACGCCTGCTCGGCGCAGCGACCCTCGGCATTGAGCTCGCAGCGATCCAGCTCCCGCTCGCTGTGGCCGAGCACCAGACGCTCGGCAAGTGGCAGGGTATCCTGGCGTGGCGCGGTCGGGGTGCCCGCCAGCGGCTCCCAGCGCCCCTGTCTCAGGCCGTAGCCAAAGTCATAGCTGCTGGCCGGCACCGCCTTGCCCACCGGCACCACCTGCTCGCAGCTGAGATAGCGGATCTGCCAGCCCTGCTCGACCTTGAGCTGCGGCTCGCCACACTGCTGCTCGGCCAAAGCGTCCAGATTGGTGGACTGCCAGTCGAAGCGGCGATAGACCCTCAGCTGCTGATAGGGGGCACCGGCATCGCTGGCGCTCAGCTCATAGGTGACTTCGGTGACCCTGTCCCCGAGCTGACGGCTCGATTCGCCATTCAGCCGGTAGTGCTGCCAGTCGGCGCTGTAGTTGGCCAGCGCCGAGGTGGCGAGCAGGCCGGGGGCTGCCAATAACAGCAGCCTGATACCCTGGTGGTTCATTGTGATCCCTTTGGTGGATGGATTGGCGTGGGGGAGCCGGGCAGGGTATTGGGTTCCAAAGGAATATCAATAAGCCAGATGGGGCGGGGCAATCATCCCCTTGGTATGCAACAAAACAAAAGCAGCCCCATAAGGGGCTGCATGGATAGCAAGGGCTCAGCCCCATATGGGGGGCAAGCATCAGACTCTGGGTGGGTAACAGCTAGTAGCTGATGTCAGCTCGCGGGCCTCAGGCCGAGGTGGCCAACGTGGCGAGCCTGGTGCGGGAAGGCTTGAGGCTGCCGCCGAGATCCGGCCAGGGCAGCCAGCGATCCGGCACCATGAAGCCGGGCAGGGCGCTGCGGATCCAGGCGGTCAGCTCGGCATGGGAGACGGGCTCGCCGTGCCAGTCGATAAAGGCGGCGGGGCGCTGGCCCCACTCGTCGCTCGGGATGGGCACCACCAGTGCCTGGGCCACGGCCGGGTGATCCACCAGCCGCTGCTCTATGGTCTCCGGCTGGATGTTCTCGCCGCCGGAGATGAAGAGGTTGTCGAGTCGCCCCTCTACTACCAGCTCGCCGTTTTCGGTGAAGTGTCCCTTGTCCCGGGTGTGGAACCAGCCCTCCTCATCGAGGGGTCGCTCCAGCTGGCCGGCCTTGAAGTAGCCGGCAAACAGGGTGGCGCCGCGCACGCAGATCTCTCCCTGGCGGATGCAGAGCTCCCGCCCCGGCAGCGGCTTGCCGACCACGCCGGCCCCGGTGGGCTGGCCGGTACAGACCTGGCTGCCCATCTCGGAGAGCCCATAGCTCACCTTGGGGATAAGTCCCAGTCCCTCGAGGCGGCTCACCAGCGGTTCGGGGATGGCGGCGCCACCGAGCAGCAATTCGCGCAGCCGGGTATTGGCGGGGTCGAAGCCCTGGGCCAGCAGGCGCCAGAGCTGGGTCGGCACCAGGGATAGGTGGGTGACGGGCTGGCTTTCGAGGCGCGCCTTGAGCGGCTGGCTGCGATCGTCCAGCACCAGGCTGGCGCCCGCCAGGAAGACCCGGAACAGGATGGCGTAGCCGCCGACGTGAAACAGCGGGAGAGAGAGCAGCCAGCCACAGGCCTCATCCAGCGGGATCAGGGTGGCCGAGCCCCGGGCCGAGGCGAGATGATTGGCGAGGCGATGCACCACCGCCTTGGGGGTACCGCTCGATCCCGAGGTGAGGATCATGTTGCACAGCCGCTCGGGGTCCAACGCCAACGGCTCATCTCTTGCGGCTCGCTCGGCCTCGATATCCAGCCGCAGGGGCTGCCAGGGGCCGTCCGGGATCTCTCCCCCTGACCAGAAGGCGGCAACCGCCAGCTGGGTGGCCAGCTCGGCCTGTTTTGGCAGGGGAAAGGCGGGGTTGAGCGGGCAGAAGACGATACCGCTGCGCACGCAGGCCCAGGCAATCAAAACATCTGCCTGCGCACCGCGGACCACGGCGGCCAACCTGTCACCCGTGCTCAAGCCAGCAGATTCAAGCTGCCGGCACAGGGCGTTGAGCCGGGCATCCAGTTGTCGGTAGCTGAGGGGCTCGTTGCCGTGGATGGCGATCCGCTCCGGGGCCAATCTTGCCCAGTGGCGCACCGGGCAAGGCTCGGTGGCCTGCTCTGTGGGGAACTGGGCCTCAATCACGGTGGAACAGGGGTTTGAGTTTGCTCATATCGGGCTGACCCTGGGGGTCCAGCAGATCGCCAGCCAGCCAGCGCCTGGTGTCCAGGCCAGGGGCCTGATCCGGCGCCCATTCGCCGGCGAGGCGGGCGAGCTGGCCGAGGCCGACGCCGGACTCGAAGCAGGAGGAGACGATCACTTTCAGCTTCAGCTCGCGGGCGCGGGCCACCAGGGCTTCGCTGTTGGCCAGACTGCCGAGCAGGGTGGGTTTGAGCACCAGGGCCTTGAGCTGAGGGATGGGCTGCCAGGGTTCACCCCGGCTCAGCAGCTCATCCAGCGCTACCGGCATGTTGGTACGGGCCGCCACGAAGGCGATGTCGTCGAAGCTGGCGCACAAGTCTTCCAGGTATTCGATCCGGTTCGGATCCAGGTGACCGCAGAAGGCCCAGGCCTCCTCTCGGGTCCAGCCCTGGTTCGCATCCAGCACCAGCTTGAGGGTCGGGCGCCGGTCGAGCAGCAGGCGGATCAGCGCCAGCTCGTCACGCATGGGGTAGCGGGCCACCTTGAGCTTGGCCTTGAGGGGCGTCTCGTGCAGCCAGATCTTCCAATTCTTGAGCAGCTCCTGGGGAGAGCCCTGAATGAGGGGATAGGGCTCGGGCAGGGAAGCCGTCTGTTCGGGCCAATGGCGGCGCGCACAGTCGACGCCAAATTGCACCGAGGGCAGTTGAGGGTTGATGGTCTCTCCCTTGGCCAGCTGCGCCAGGCAGGCGAGCGCCTCGGCCTGGGCTTCGGCCAGGGTTTCTTTGGAGAAACCGGGCAGGGGGGCGATTTCCCCCCAGCCGTCGTTGATGCGCACCAGCAGGCCCTCTCGCGCTACCTCCACCTTGCCGTGAAAGGTCAGAGGCTGGGTAAAGGGCAGATGGTAGCGATAGAGGGCGAGTGTCATCAGGGGTTCCGCTTGTATTTGGAGAAGTCGGGACGGCGTTTCTCGTTGAACGCGTTACGCCCTTCCTGACCCTCTTCGGTCATGTAGAACAACATGGTGGCATTGCCCGCCAGCTCCTGCAAGCCGGCCTGGCCGTCGCAGTCGGCGTTCAGGGCCGCCTTCAGGCAGCGCAGCGCCATGGGGCTGTTTTGCAGCATCTCGCGGCACCAGCGCACGGTTTCGCGCTCCAGCTCGGCCAAGGGCACGACGGTATTGACCAGACCCATGTCGAGGGCCTGTTGGGCGTCGTACATGCGGCACAGGAACCAGATCTCGCGGGCCTTCTTCTGGCCGACGATGCGGGCCATGTAGGAGGCGCCCCAGCCGCCGTCGAAGGAACCGACCTTGGGACCGGTTTGGCCGAACTGGGCGTTGTCCGCCGCTATGGTCAGGTCACACATCATGTGCAGCACATGGCCGCCACCGACCGCGTAACCGGCCACCATGGCCACCACCGGCTTGGGGCAGGTGCGGATGTCGCGTTGGAAGTCCAGCACGTTGAGGTGATGGGTGCCTTCGTCATCCCGGTATCCACCGTAGTCGCCCCGGATCTTCTGGTCGCCACCGGCGCAGAATGCCTTCTCGCCGAAGCCGGTGAGGATGATGGTGCCGATATGATCGTCGTAACGGGCATCGGCCAGGGCCTGCAGCATCTCTTTCACGGTGCGGGGGCGGAAGGCGTTGCGCACCTGGGGACGGTTGATGGTGATCTTGGCAATGCCATCCTGGGACTTGTGGTAGAGGATGTCCTCGTACCCGGCGGAGCAATCCTGCCACTCGATGGGGGCATACAGTTCGGCTTCGGTCATTGCTTCAATCATGGAGCTTCTCTTTTGGTTGGTTAACCCACTCCCGCAGGAGTCGGGCAAAAGTCTCGGGCTGGTTGGCGTGCAGATTGTGGCCGCCATTCATGGTCAAGTGATTGATATTGCAGCCCAACTTTACCAGCTGGCAAGCCAGCCGGTGGAATTTCTGATCCTCTGTGCCTGAGATCCAGGTCACCGGCAAGGAGGTGGACGCAAGCCAGGGGGCGAGATCCGGCTGTTTGCCAAGGGAGGTGGCCCTCAGCATGGCGGCCACGGCCCGGCCCTGATTGCCGAGGCGGCGGGCCAGCTGGCGCGCCCGCCCGGCGGCGTCGAGATCCGCAAATACCGGCTGGCGATACCAGTCTGCCAACACCTTGGCCAAGGGCTCGCCCTCGAAGCGCCGGGCCCAGCCCTCGTCGTGTTTGATGCGGGCAGGGCGCTCTGCTGCGGGCAGTCCGGGGTGGCAGTTCTCCAGCAGCAAGGCCTGCAGCCCGGCAGGGGAGTGGCTGGCGTGATAGAGCGCCAGACGCCCACCGAGGGAATAGCCCGCCAGCAGATAGTGGTGGATGCCGCGCGCCTCAAGCTCGCCGCAGAGCCAGGCGTTGGCCTCGTCAAAACCACTCACCCGCAGAGGCTGGTTGAGGCCGTGGCCCGGCAGATCCAGGGCGTGGCAGTCGATCCCGGGTAGGGCATCAATCACCGGCTGCCAGTCGCGACCGTCGCCGAGCAGGCCGTGCAGCAGCACCAGCGGCAGGTCGCGATCGCCTGGATTAGTGGCCACGAATAGCTGCTCCCAGCGTCTTCAGATCCTCTGCGACTTCGTTGCTCGGTACCTTGATTTCAATCAGGGTTACACCCTTTTCCAGGGCGGCGGCATAGGCCTGCTCAAACTCGGCCAGGGTGGTCGGTGCCCGGTAGGCGAGGCCGAACATGGCGGCGGCGTGCTCGAAGTGCAGACCGTGGGGCAGGCAGTAGTAGGTCTCCAGCAGCTGATCCTGGGTCGGGACCGGCAACATGCGAAAGATGCTGCCACCGTCGTTGTTGAGCAGCACTACCACCAGGGGGCGGCTCGCCTTGCCGAGCAGGGCCAGGCTGTTGAGATCGTGCAGTGCGCTGAGATCCCCGAGCAGCAAGGTGGTGGGCTCGCCGCTGCCCGGCTCGACCGATTGTGCGAAGCCATAAGCCGTGGCGATCAGGCCGTCGATGCCGGAGGCGCCGCGGTTGGTCATCACCCGGCTCGGGCCCTTGCCGGTCTCGCCGAGCATGTCCATCAGCCGGGCCGGCATGCTGTTACCGACGAACAGCTGACCTTCAATCAGCTCGTTCAAGCGGTGACAGACCCCGAGCTCGGAGAAGCGATCGCAGGCGGCGCGCACCTGGCGGGTCGCCTGCTGTTGGCGCTCCGCCAGCTTGTGCCAGGGTTGCTGCGGCTCGCCAACCGGGTGGACGGCGGTGAAGGCGAGGGGTTCGCACAGCAGGCGGCGACGTAGCCGGTAATCCGGGTCGAGGCGCGCGGGCTGGGGGTCCACCAGCCAGTAATCCTGCCAGGGGTGCTGCTTGATGAACTGGCCGAGGCGCTTGGAGATGAGGCGGGCGCCAAATTGCAGCAGCACCTCGGCGCGGGCCAATTCGCTCACGAAGCAGCTGTTTTGCAGCGCCAGATCCATGTGGATGAGGTTGCGACTGTCGAAGCGGATCTGGCTCTGCAGATCCGCCAGCAGTGGCCAGCCGAGACGCTCTGCCAGCTCGGCCACCGCCTTGCCTTGCGCCGGATCCTGGATGCGGCCCGCGACTATGACGCCGCGCTTGCCCGCCAACTCAGCCCAGTCGCTCTGGATGGGGCAGCCCTGGTCGCTCGGGAGCCAGGGGCTCCAGGGCTTCTCCGAGCGCAGCCAGTCGCCGAGCGGCGCCAGGTAGTCGCCGAAATCCAGATAGGCATTGCCTGGATAGAGGGGCTCGGGGTACATGCAGTTGAAGTGCACCGGGCCGGGAGTGCGCGCCTGCTGGGCCAGGGCCTGATCCACCGAGCTCAGCACGAAGGCGGCGGGAATGGTCTGGGTGGGGCTCGGCAGATTGAGTTGATAGACGGGGTAGTGGCCGAAGATCCCCTGCTGATTGATGGCCTGGTTGGCACCGTTGTCGATGAGCTCAGGAGGCCGGTCGGCCGAGAGGATGATAAGCGGCACCCCGGTCAGCTGGGCCTCGGCCACCGCGGGCCAGAGGTTCGCCACCGCCGTGCCCGAGGTCATGATCACCGCCACCGGCCGACCCGTCCCCTTGGCGAGCCCAAGCGCCATGAAGCCGAGGCCTCGCTCGTCGAAATGCAGGTGGCGGCGAAAGCCGCTGTGGACGGCGGCAGCCATGGTGAGGGGCGCCGAGCGAGAGCCGGAGGCCAGCGCTATGTCCCGCACGCCGAGGCGATAGAGCTCCTCCAGCAGCAGCGAAGACCAAACGTGGTTGAAGGTGGCATGGTAAGTGGCAAAGGCTGGGCGCGCGGACATGAGGCTCTCGCAGTGAGGAAACGATGGAAAACGCTATCCCAGCAGGGAGAGCACGTTGGCGATCTTGTTGTCGAGTTCGGCCCACTCGGCGGCTGGTTCAGAGCCCGCCACTATGCCGGCGCCGGCAAACAGGCGGATGGCCCCGTCCTGGATCAAAGCGCTGCGAATGGCGACGGAGAACTCCGAGGTCTCCCGGCTCAGCATGCCACAGGCCCCTGCGTACCAGCCTCTGTCATAGGGCTCGTGCTCGCGGATGAAGGCGAGCGCCGACTCGCGCGGGGCGCCGCCCACCGCAGGCGTCGGATGCAGGGCGTCCAGCAGTTGCCAGTCGCACACACCGGGCTTGAGATCGGCTTCGATGTCGCACTTGAGGTGTTGCAAGAGCCGCAGCTTGAGGATGCGCGGCTCGGTCAGGCTGGTACGGGTGGCGAGCGGTGCCAACCGGCTGAGGATGTCCGCATGGACCAGCCGGTTCTCCAGCCGGTTCTTGCTGTCGGCCAGCAGTTCGGCGGCCAGGGCCTGGTCGATGGCGTCGTCCCCGGCGCGGCGTATGGTGCCGGCCAGCGCTTCCGTCTGCAGGTGGCGGCCCTCCCGGCGATAGAGTCGCTCGGGGGAGCAGGAGATGAAGCTCTGCTGTGGGCTGAATTGAAAACCGAAGTGGAAGCACTCCTGGGCATGCTGTGCCCATTGGGCCAGCAGGGACCAGGGGGAGATGGCGGTCTGGTCATCCTGCGCATCATCGGCGCCGAGACGACTCTCCCGTGACAGCACCACCTTTGGGGTGTGGGCTTGAAACTCGGGGGCCGTGACCTGGGCCACCAGCTGCTGCCACTGGGCGTGGGAGGGGCAATCTTCTCGCTGCCAATCCTGCTTGTGCAGTGGCGGCAGGGGGGCTTCTGGCTGCAGAAGATCCAAGGCAGATTCGGCGGCTAACAGCTCAGCTTCGAATTCGGTCGCCCGTTCCCGCTTGGGCAGCCAGAGGTTCAGGCAGAGACTGACACACTCGCCTCTGCGTACCAGCTCGATGCGCGGCAGCACGAAGCGGCAGGGACCAAAATCCGGCCAACCGGGCTGGGTCGGATCGAACGCCAGGCCGCCGTAGTAGCGGGGGCTGTCCTCGCTGTCGACGCCTGTGTTGTCACAGACGCGCTGTATATCTTGCGGGCGGGTCAGCTCATGGATGCGGCCGAGGGCGACATATTCGGGCCGCGCGGGGCCACGGGCCTGCCAGTAGATGCGGGGATAGAGGGTCTGCGCCGCCAGCCAGCCCAGGAAGGAGTGTACCTCGACCGCCACGCGCAACCGCACGAAGCCGCTGACAGTGCTGTGACGCAGGGCGTCCAGTTGTTGCTTGATATGGGTCTGAGCCAACATGGATGTCGTGTCTGAGCCGGATAGTGGCGATCGCTCTGGGAGGAGGATGGCGCAGGTTGATGCCAAAGGGCGATGATTTCCTATATATTATCTGCCCATTCTTCCATGTAAATTGCCCGAGGGAGCCCAGCCCCCACGGAGCCAAGTATACCTAAATCCGGTTCGATAACCCTTAACACGATCAATATCTGATTGTTTGGCCATCACAATATGACAAATACCTTCTCTGTTTGGTTGCTGGCGGCGCGTTTGCGAACACTGCCGCTTGCCTGTTCCTCCATCTTGCTGGGCTCAGGCCTGGCCGCCAGCCGGGGCGCCTTCGACGGGGCCATCATGGGTCTCTCCCTGCTGACCGCCATCCTGCTGCAGATCCTCTCCAACCTGGCCAATGACTATGGTGATGCCGTCTCCGGCGCCGACAACGGCGAGCGCATCGGCCCTCAGCGCGCCGTGGTCTCCGGCCTCATCACCCGCAAGCAGATGTGTGTGGCCATGGGGCTGACCGCCCTGGCCGCCGTGGTGAGCGGGCTGGCCCTGCTGGTCTGTGCCTTCGGGGAAGCCTGGCAGCAGATCCTGACCTTCGTCCTGCTGGGCGGCGCCGCCATAGTCGCCGCCATCACCTACACGGTGGGGAAGACCCCTTACGGCTATCGCGGTTTCGGCGACATCTCGGTATTCCTGTTCTTCGGCCTGCTGGGGGTGCTCGGCTCCTACTATCTGTTCACCCACACATTGCAGTGGGATCTGCTGCTGCCCGCCACCGCCTGTGGCCTGCTGGCGACGGCTGTGCTCAACATCAATAACGTGCGGGACATAGAGACGGATGCCGCCAGCGGCAAGATCACCCTGGCGGTGCGGCTCGGCCGCAACCGCGCCATCGCCTACCACTGGACCCTGCTGGGGGCGGCCCTGCTGGCCACCGTCGCCTTCCTGCTGACGCAGCAAACCGGGCTCTGGCCCTGGATCTTCCTGCCCGCCATGAAGCCCCTCACCGATGCCGCTCGCACCCTGCGGGTGAGTTTCGATGGCGAGGTGCTGACCGGCGCCCTCAAGAAGACCGCCATCAGCGCCTTCCTGTTCAGCCTGCTGCTCTCCATCGGGCTGGCGCTCTCCTAAAACTCGGTCTCCAAGAGTCAGTGATGAAGGCCCCACCAGGGGCCTTTTTTGTGGCCGTCGCTGGCGTTTTTTCCAATCAATTCAGTTCCCTCTATGCCACGCCCGCCCAAATGGCCGTGATCCGGTCGGCAATATTGATAAATTATCAAAGCAGGGGAGCGAGTTGTGACGGACCCCGATTGTGGCGCCCGAGGGATTGCTATACAGATGTAACCGTAATTGGTTGCACATGTAAAAAGCTCTGGTGGGGACACACTTATGGACAAGTTAGGGAAACACCTTGGATGGATGCTGATGGCGCTGGTTGGGGCCAGCTCCCTCGGTTATATCGCCCTCAATCGGGGCGAACAGATCAACGCACTCTGGATAGTGGTCGCGGCGGTGTGCGTCTATCTGATCGCCTATCGCTACTACGGCCTGTTTATCGCCAAGCACGTGCTGGCGGTGGACGGCACTCGCATGACGCCGGCGGTGCGTCACAACGACGGTCTGGACTATGTGCCGACCGACAAGAAGGTGCTGTTTGGCCACCACTTTGCCGCCATCGCCGGCGCCGGCCCATTGGTCGGCCCGGTGCTGGCGGCCCAGATGGGCTACCTGCCCGGCATGCTCTGGCTGTTGGCCGGGGTGGTGCTGGCGGGGGCGGTGCAGGACTTCATGGTGCTGTTCGTCTCCACCCGCCGCGATGGCCGCTCCCTCGGTGAGCTGGTGAAAGCGGAGATGGGGCCGACGGCCGGGGTCATCGCCCTCATCGCCACCTTCATGATCATGGTGATCATACTGGCGGTGCTGGCGATGATAGTGGTCAAGGCGCTGGCCCACAGCCCCTGGGGCACCTATACCGTGGCCTTCACCATACCGCTCGCCATCTTCATGGGGATCTACACCCGCTACCTGAGGCCGGGGCGCATCGGTGAGGTCTCCATCATAGGCCTGGTCTGCCTCATCTTTGCCATCGTCTCCGGTGGCTGGGTGGCCGAGAGTGAAACCTGGGCGCCCTATTTCGACTTCGACGGGGTGCAACTGACCTGGATGCTGGTGGGCTACGGCTTCGTCGCCTCCGTGCTGCCGGTCTGGCTGCTGCTGGCGCCACGAGATTACCTCTCCACCTTCCTCAAGATCGGCACCATAATCGGTCTGGCCATCGGGATCCTGGTGACCCAGCCGACCCTGCAGATGCCGGCACTGACCCAGTTCATCGACGGCACAGGCCCGGTCTGGGCCGGGGATCTGTTCCCCTTCCTGTTCATCACCATCGCCTGCGGCGCCGTCTCCGGCTTCCACGCGCTCATCTCCTCCGGTACCACTCCCAAGATGCTGGCCAACGAGAACCAGGCCTGCTTCATCGGTTACGGTGGCATGCTGATGGAATCCTTCGTCGCCATCATGGCGCTGGTGGCGGCCTGCGTCATCGATCCGGGCGTCTACTTCGCCATGAACAGCCCCATGGCGGTGCTGGCACCGGCGGGTACCGCCGATGTGGTGGTCTCCGCCGCCGCCGTGGTGAGCAGCTGGGGCTTCCAGATCACCCCGGACACCCTGACCCGCATCGCCAGCGAGGTGGGTGAGCAGAGCATCATCTCCCGCGCCGGTGGCGCCCCGACCCTGGCGGTCGGCATGGCCTACATACTGCACGGCGCCCTCGGCGGCCTGATGAACGTCGCCTTCTGGTATCACTTCGCCATCCTGTTCGAGGCGCTGTTCATCCTCACCGCCGTGGATGCCGGCACCCGCGCCGCGCGCTTCATGCTGCAGGATCTGATGGGGGTCATCTCGCCGTCCCTCAAGCGCACCGATTCCCTGCCGGCCAACCTGCTCGCCACCGCCCTGTGCGTGCTGGCCTGGGGTTACTTCCTGCATCAGGGGGTGGTGGATCCCCTCGGTGGCATCAACACCCTGTGGCCGCTGTTTGGCATCGCCAACCAGATGCTGGCGGGCATGGCGCTGATGCTGTGCGCCGTGGTGCTGTTCAAGATGAAGCGTCAGGCCTACGCCTGGGTGGCCCTGTTGCCCACCAGCTGGCTGCTGGTCTGCACCCTGACGGCGGGTTGGGAGAAGACCTTCAGCGATAATCCCAAGCTCGGCTTCCTGGCCATCGCCAACAAGTTCCAGGGGATGATCGACAGCGGCGCCATCCCGGCCCAGTACACCGAATCCCAACTGGCCCAGCTGGTGTTCAACAACCGGCTGGATGCCGGGTTGACCATCTTCTTCATGGGGGTGGTGGTGGTGCTCGCCGCCTTCTCGGTCAAGACGGCCATGAAGGCGCTGCAAAACCCGCAGCCGACCGCCAACGAGACCCCTTATCAGCCGATGCCGGCGGGCAAGGGCACAGCCCAGTCCGAGTCTGACGACGACGGCGATCTGGCCCCCAGCCTCAAGTAAGTCAGCAGGCCGGCACCCACGGGTGCCGGCCTCTCATCCACGACGAACAAGGAGCCAAGATGTTCGATACCCTGGCCAAGGCGGGCAAGTATCTGGGGCAGACCGCCAGGTTGATGGTGGGGGTGCCCGATTACGACAACTACGTGCAGCACATGCGGCTGACTCACCCCGAGCAGACCCCCATGAGCCACGATGAGTTCTTTCGCGAACGCCAGGATGCCCGCTACGGTGGCAAGAATGGCGGGCGCTGCTGCTAAGGTTTTACGACTTCCCATCACGGGGCTCTCACCCTGATGCAGGCTGTGGCGGTCACCCTTTACTGAACGATTTTCTCGGTGCCAGTGAGCGATGGCGGGCACTGCAATTCATTCCCTTACCACAGGACTCCCATCGTGATGCAGGCTGTAGCGGTCACCCTTTACTGAGAGATTTTCTCGGTGCCAGCTAGATATCGCGGCACTGCAATTCATTCCATTACCACAGGACTCCCAACATGACACAGGCTGTAGCGGTCACCTTGCTGACCGGTTTTCTCGGCTCCGGCAAGACCACCCTGCTAAACCACTTCCTGCGCCACCACGCCGACGCCTCCGTGGCCATCCTCGAGAACGAGTTTGGCGCCGCCAATATCGACGGTACCCTGCTGGAGGGAGGCTCCGGGGTGAACGTGGTGGAACTCAGCAACGGCTGCGTCTGTTGCAGCGTGCGCGGTGAATTTCGCGCCGCCCTGAGCGATCTGCTGGCACGGCGGGCGGCGGGGGAGCTGCAGTTCGAGCGGCTGATCGTCGAGACCACCGGGCTCGCCGATCCGGCTCCCATCATCCAGACCTTCTTCGTGGAAGAGGGGTTGCGGGATGCGCTGCGGCTGGATGCCGTCATCACCCTTGCTGATTGCGAGCACATAGGCCGCCAGCTGGACGAGCATCCGGTGGCGGCGGCCCAGCTCGGCTTTGCGGATCGCATCCTGCTTACTAAAACCGACCGGGTGGACGAAGGGACCAAGCAGGCTGCCATCGGGCGCATCCACGGCATCAATGCCAAGGCCGAGATCCTCGACATAGTGCAGGGGCAGTGCCCGGCCGCGCTCTGGCTGGATCTCGATGCCTTCAGCCTGAGTGACGAGCTCAGCCTCAGTGCGGGTCTGCGTATCGTGCGGGCCGGCCAGCAGGGCTTTGAGGCCTTCGCGCCGCTCTCGGCCCGGCCTCGCTCCTGGCACGACGCCATTGCGGCCCAGCTGTTCGAGGGAGGTGAGCTGGATTTGAAAAGGATCGGCGCCTTTATGGAGTCGTGCATCGCACAGCACGGCAACGACATGCTGCGCTACAAGGGGGTGCTGGCCATCGCCGGGGAGCCGCGCCGGCTGATAGTACAGGGGGTGCACAAGGTGGCGGGCTTCGACTATGGCTCCCCCTGGGGCGAGGAAGTCCCTCAGTCCCGGCTGGTGATCATCGGCCGCTACCTGCCCGTCGACGAGTTGCGAGCCGGTTTTCTGCAGACCCAGGAATGAGGACTATCCGCCATGCGTGCAGCGTTGAGAGAGAAGATGATCCGGGTCTGCCACCAGAAGATCGCCCAGAAGGGGGAGGGAGTTGGCGTCTCCTTCTACGCCTTCTTTGCCAACCGCAATGACGATCCGGCGCTCTTGATGGAGGCCGCCACCTGGTGGATCCAGACCCATGAACTCGACCATTTCGAGAAGGCCAGCAAGATCATCAGGCTGGTGGAAGCTACCCCCTAGGGATGGTTCAAACAATAAGGGCTCCTAATGGGAGCCCTTATTACATTACCAAAACTGATGACCCTGTAGGCCGTTTTACCCGAACGGATTAACCCGGTTGCACCGCGGCGGCAGTACGGCGGGAGAAGATCAGGGTGTCCAGCAGCCAGATGGCGACCATGGAGGCTCCCACCAGCGGGAAGCAGATCCCGAGCAACGCCATCACCACCAGGGTGCCGCGCAGGGGTGGCAGCTTGGCGGGCAGGGGCGGCGCCGCGAGGCGGCCCTGCGGGCGGCGGCTCCACCAGATCCAGAGCCCGCTCACCGCGCTCAGCAACACCATCAGGCAGATCAGGAACATGGCGATCTGATGGGGCCAGCCATACATCTTGCCCATGTGCAGCATGACGCCGGTTTCCACCGTCTTGGCGACCGGGCCGTAGTCCTGCCAGCGCACGTCGGCCAGCACCTTGCCGCTGTATTGGTCTATGTGCAGGGTGGCGTCGTTGCGCGGATCGTCGGCAAAGATCGCTATGGTGTAGACGCCGCTCTTGCCGGCAGGAGGCGTGATGCTGTAGCCCGGCGTGACCTGCCGCGCCTTGGCGATATCGACCACCTGTTGCAGGGGGATGCGATGGCTGGCCATCACCATGCCTTCGTGCTCGCTGCCGTGGTTCATGGCGCTGTGATCGTGCTCCTTGGCGGGCGCCGTGGCACCGCTATCCATCTCCATGGAGGCCATCTGATCGGGTACCGTCGAACTCGGCATGGGGGTGCTCTCCATCGCCCAGGGTACCGTCTGCTCATGGGCCTGGTTGAGGCTGCGCGCCAGGGGTGCGGATTTGGGCACATCATTCCACATGGCGGCCGGGAAGCGATTCCAGACGTTGGCGAACTGATCCCCCCAGAAACCGGTCCAGGTCATGCCGCTCAGTAGCAGGAGCAGCAGGAAGCCGGCGCCCCAGAAGCCGACCACGGCGTGCATGTCCCGCCACCAGAGCCGTCCACGCAGGTTCATTCTGGGCCAGAGGATGCCACCGACCCCGGGCCCCTTGCGCGGCCACCACAGGTAGAGGCCGCTGATGAGCAGCACTATGCCCCAGCCGGCGGCCAGCTCGATCAACCTGTCCCCGGTGGTGCCTATCATCAGCTCCGCATGCAGGGTGCGGGCCACCGCCTGCAGATTCCACTGGTTGTCCATGGTGCCGAGCAGGGCGCCGCTCGCGGGATCCATGAACAGGGTCAGCTCGCGGCCCCCCTGGGAGACGATCAGCTGGGCGCTCTGATCGGGGGCGATGGGCGGCAGGAATTTGCGCAGGCTGGCGTCCGGCATGGCGATCATCGCCTTGGCCAGCAGGGCATCGGCGCTGAGGGTCTGGCTGGCCGGGGTCACCTTTATCAGCTCGGGATACATGAGATTATCGAGCTGGGGCTTGAACAGATACACGATGCCGGTGAGGGAGAGCAGGATCAGGAAGGGGGCGACGAAGAGTCCGGCATAGAAGTGCCAGCGCCAGATCCGCTGGTAGTGATTCGCGTCGTGATTTTTCATCTCTGATCCTTGCGGCAGTGGTGAACGTTGCAGTTGGTGGAATGTTTGGATGGCGCGGATGATAGCAGCAACGTTTTGTTAACTGCAATAAAACATGGGCTTTGCCAGGGGCATGGCCACAGCTCTGTGACTTGGGTTGGATTGGGGCACATCCGGGGCTCAAAAGATGATGGGAACTGCACGCTGGCCGTGGACTTTATGGTGATGGCTCATTACCTTGTGGCGAGCCCAAGGCACAGGGATGTGGTGGGGCGTGAGTCAAACATTCAGGGAGGAAGTTGTTGTGCATTTGCAACCCCATGGTCAATTCGAGCTGCAGCAGAGAGGACGGGTGCTGCTGTGTCGCCCGATTGGGCCCTTCAATCTGGCGGGTGCCATGGCCTATGAGGCTGAATTCGGCCAGTTGATCGAAAAACTGAGCGGCGCTCCCTGGGGCATAGTCGAGGTGGCGACCGAGTTCGAAGCCGCCGGGCCCGAGGTGCTGGCCCGTTTTCGCCGCCAGTTTGGCTGGTGCGCCGCCCATGGTTGTGCCTTCCTGGCGGTGGTGATGGAGGGGCATTTCAAACAGTATCTGGCGGATCAGGTGTTCGGCGGGCTGCCGTTCCAGGGCCTGCATTACTGCGACAGTGAGAGCGAAGCGATCGCCTGGGTGCAGGGGCAACTTGCCAGGTCAAGCCACCTGGTGACGGCCTGATCCCGCAGCGGGGATGTAGCTATAGCAGAGACACATAGTCGCGGGGGCCAGTTGGGGTTTATTGCAGCTGGATAAACCACTTGTCCCGCTCGTCGACGCAATCCGGTTCGCCCATCTCGAACTCCCGGCAGATGAGCGGGCGCACCTCATAGATGCGGCACATCATGGTGTTGCGGTCCAGGGCCGCGCACCAGCCATCATCCAGCCGCCGCATGACGGGTATCTCTCCTTCCCGATCGAGCACGTATCGATCCGGCACGCCGGTGTCGGTAAACAGCATGACTTCGAGGCGACAGCAGCAGGCTTCGCAATTCTGGCAGCTGACTTCGGTTTGGCTTTCTTTGTTCATCTGTGTTGTCCGTGCCAGACAATGGCACATTCCTGATAAAAAACAGGCGCCTGCGAAGGCGCCCGTGCTGCATTCAGGGGAAGCTAGGGCAGTTGACCACCCTCAATTCCCTTAACCCAGCTTGCGAGCGCGGTAGGTGCGCCCCTTGATCTTGCCTTCCTGCAGTCGCTTGAGGGCGGCGCTCGCCACCTGACGCTTGACCGCCACGTAGGAGTATTGTTCGGAGATCTGGATCTTGCCGACCTCGCTGCCGGCGATGCCGCCTTCCCCGGTCAGGGCGCCCAGGATGTCGCCGGCGCGTACCTTGCTCTTGCGACCCGCATCGATGGAGAGGGTTACCATCTGCGGCATGGTCGGCTTGATCTCACGACCGATCTCGCTCAGATCCCCTTGCGGGATGGGCGCCTGCTGGTACTCCTCGATCAGGTTGACGCGCTGGGCCTCGTTCGGCTGATAGAGGCTCAGGGCCAGACCCTGCTGGCCGGCACGGCCGGTACGGCCGATGCGGTGCACGTGTACTTCCGGATCGTAAGTCAGCTCAAAGTTGATGACGGCGCCCAGCTCCTTGATGTCGAGGCCACGGGCGGCCACATCGGTGGCGACCAGGATAGTCGCGCTGCCATTGGCGAAGCGCACCAGCACCTGATCCCGCTCGCGCTGTTCCAGATCGCCGTTCAGCGCCAGCGCCGAGAAGCCCTTGGCGGCCAGGTGATCGGCCACGTCGTTGCAGGCGCGCTTGGTGTTGCAGAACACCACGCAGGAGCTCGGCTGATAGTGGCTCAGCAGCCAGGTGAGGGCGTCGAGGCGCTGGCCGGCGGGCACTTCATACAGCTTCTGCTCGATGGCGCTGCCCTCATGCAGGGACTCCACGCTCACCTCGACCGGGTTGCGCTGCACGCCGCGGCTCATCTGGGCGATCCCCTCCGGGTAGGTGGCGGAGAACAGCAGGGTCTGGCGACGGGCGGGGGCATGGCTGATGACCCGGTTGATGTCTTCGCCAAAGCCCATGTCCAGCATGCGATCCGCTTCGTCCAGCACCAGGGTTTCCAGGCTGGAGAGCTCCAGGGTGCCCTGCTCAAGGTGCTTGAGGATGCGACCCGGGGTGCCAACGGCGATGTGGGCACCGAAGCCCAGGGTGGCAGACTGAGGCGCGGTCGGGGTGCCGCCGCACAAGGTCACCAGCTTGACGTTGGGCAGGGTGCGCGCCAGGCGACGGATCTCGGTAGCCACCTGATCCGCCAGCTCACGGGTCGGACAGAGCACCAGGGCCTGCACGTCGACACGGTTGACGTTGAGGCGAGAAAGCAGGCCGAGGCCGAAGGCGGCGGTCTTGCCACTGCCGGTTTTTGCCTTGGCGATCAGGTCCTTGCCTTCGAGTACCAGGGGCAGGCTCTGGGCCTGGATCGGGGTCATTTGCAGATAACCCAGGCTGGCAAGGTTGTCGAGCAGGGCGGGGGAGAGATTGAGACTGCTAAATTCGCTGTTGTTCACAAAAAGACTCTACTTCAAAGAAAACTGGGAGGCGCGGTGCGCTAAGGGCGCGCATTGTACCAGAAGTCGTGCCCGCTGTGATGGAGTTTGGCGGATTTTTGAACGCCTGCGCCAGCTGCCGCGAAAAGAGTGGATGCACACGGCTCTTGCATGGGGTCGGGTTTGCCAATGGGTAGGGAGTGCTTACCGGTCCGACTAATTATGCGCAAAAGAGATAAACGTTTTTCATGGCTTGCGATTAAATATATTCAAGCCAAATCACCCATCACGGGCCCGACTGTCAGTTTGATTATCAGACTATTAATAAGGTTATATGGTGTGAAATGCACAAGTTTAAATCTAAGTGTATGTTTTATATCTAGTATTTCTTGTTGCACGATACTGGAGAAAACATGGCTGATGATTAATTAATTTAAAAACGTTTGTATTATTTCTCGTGCATATTTTTACCGCAGATTGTGATGGCCATCTGATTTTTAAATATGCAATTCTCTATGATGGCGCCGGTCAAAAATTACAACTCAATCAGGTGCTACTGGTATGGAATACGTTCACTTTGTGCTCGGACTGGTGATGGTCCTCGCTCTGGCGTTGCTGGCGAACCGCCGCAACTGGAAACAGATCAAGCTGCGTTACATCGGCCAACTGCTGGTGGTGGAACTGGCGCTGGCCTGGTTCATGCTGAACTCCGAAGTGGGTCTGGCGGTAGTGGGTGGCTTCGCCGCTGGCTTCACCAAGCTGATGGAATTTGCCAAGCAGGGGACCGACTTCGTGTTCGGTGGCCTGGTCAACGAAGGCGCCTTCTCCTTCTTCCTGATGGTACTGATGCCCATCGTCTTCATCTCTGTGTTGATCGGGATCCTGCAGTACATCCGTCTGCTGCCCATCGTCATCCGTGGTATCGGGACTGTGCTGGCCAAGATCAACGGCATGGGCAAGCTGGAGTCCTTCAACGCCATCAGCTCCATGATCGTCGGTCAGTCCGAAAACTTCATCGCGCTCAAGAATATACTGCCGCACCTCAATGAGAAGCAGATGTACACCCTGGCCGCGACCGCCATGTCCACGGTCTCCATGTCCATCGTCGGTGCCTACATGCAGCTGATCGAGCCGCGCTACGTGGTGGCGGCCCTGGTGCTCAACATGTTCAGCACCTTCGTGGTCTTGTCCCTGATCAACCCCTACGAGCCTGACAATACCGTGACCGACGCCAAGACCCTGGCGGAAGGTGACGAGCACCACAGCCCGAAGAAAGAGAACTTCTTCGAGATGCTGGGCGAATACATCATGGCCGGTTTCTCCGTGGCGGTGATCGTTGCGGCCATGCTGGTCGGCTTCATCGCCCTGATAGCTCTGGTCAACTACCTGTTCGAGATGGCGTTTGGCGTCAACTTCCAGCACGTCATGGGTTACATCTTCTACCCGATTGCCTGGATCCTCGGCATCCCGAGTGGTGAAGCGCTGCAAGCTGGCTCCATCATGGCAACCAAGCTGGTGACCAACGAGTTCGTGGCCATGATGGATCTGGGCAAGATTGCCGCCGATCTCTCCCCGCGTACCGTCGGCATCCTCTCCATCTTCATGGTGTCGTTCGCCAACTTCAGCTCCATCGGCATCATAGCCGGTGCGGTGAAGGCGCTGAACGAAGAGAAGGGCAACATGGTCTCCCGCTTCGGTCTGAAGCTGGTATACGGCTCAACCCTGGTGAGCCTGCTCTCCGCCGTGATTGCCGGTGTGATGATCTGATAGACATCCATATCGTGCTGATAAACCCCTGCCCAGGCAGGGGTTTATGTTTTGTGGCTGTAAGAGTCGATAGATTCTCCTGTCCATCCGGCTATGCCGGGAGATGAAATGAAGAGGCCGCCAATACTGGCGGCCTCTTGGTTTATGGGAGGTCACCATCGCGGCTGCGATGGTGACTGAGTCACATTAAGGGCAGATGATGGTGTTGCTGTTTACGCCATTGAGGCTGGCCTGGTAGTTCACCTGCTGGGTCAACAGCAGTATGTCGACGTTGTTCAGGGTGACCCCGATGACGACGCCATTCTTGCTCCAGGTGACGGTATTGCTGACATCCAGTGTGCTGGCATCGGAGAAGGTTGCGACCGCCTTGCGGGTCACGATATTGGCGACCGGGAGGCCGAGTAGCCCCAGCTGGACCTGTGTGGTGCAACTGGCCGCCAAGCTGCTGAGGGTCGCCGCCGTGATGGTGATCGGCTTGCTGTCTGCCCCAGTCAGGAAGCTGGCACTGATGTTGGCCGTCCCTGCTGCCACCCCGTGTGCGACCCCGGTACCGGAGACAGTCACCACGCCCGTGTCATCGCTCTGCCAGTGGGCAAGGGCGCTGACGTTCTGGGTGGTCAGGTCGCTGAAGGTTGCCGTTGCCTTCAACTGAGCCTGGTTTCCGCTCGCCAGATTGGGGATGGTGTCTATGCTGAGCCCGGTCACAGTTGCAGCAGTTGCCGCAATGCTGATGGTCGAGGTAGTGCCTCCCAGGCTGCCGCTGATGATGGCAGAACCCACGGCCAATGCCTTGATCTGACCGTTGGCATCCACGCTCACCAAGGTGGGTGAACTGCTGCTCCAACTGGCCTGGCTGGTGACATCGACCACGGTATTGTCAGAGTAGGTTGCCAATGCCTTCAGCTGACCATTGGTACCCAGTGCCAGTGAAGCCAGGGGAGTGCTGATCTGGATGGCACCCACTGTCGCTGCCGTGACCGTGATGGTCAGGGTACTGGTCTGCCCGCCGAAGCTGCCTGTGATGGTGGCAGTGCCGGGAGCCACTGCCGTGACCTCACCGCTGGTGTTGACGGTGGCAACGTTGCTGTCGCTGCTACTCCATGAGACCAGACCCGTGATGTTCTGGCTGGTGCCATCGGAGTAGTTGGCCACGGCAGTCAGCTGGGTCTTGGTACCGGCCGCCAGGGTCGATGCCGTCGCCGACAAGTCTATCTGGTTCACGGTAGCACTGGTGACGCTCAGGCTGACTGGATTGCTGGTGACGCTGCCCACGCTACCGGTCAGGGTCGCACTGCCAATGGTGACGGCGGTGACTTCACCGGACAGGTTGACTGTGGCAACTGCGATATCCGAGCTGTTCCAGGCCACTAGATTGGAGATGTCCTGGGTCGTGTTATCGCTGTAGGTGGCGATCGCCGTCAGCTTGCCCTTGGTGCCCTTGGCGAGGCTCAGGGTGGGTGGAGTGATCTGGATTTGACTGACTGTCGCATTGGTGACGGTCAGCACAGTCCCGGCACTGGTCACATTATTGATGCTGGCTGTGATGGTGCTGGTACCCACCGCAACCCCGGTCGCCAGACCCTGAGCATCTATGGTGACCTTGGTTTGATCGCTGCTGACCCAGGTTGCCTGGTTGGAGACATCCAGGGTACTGCCATCACTCAACACGGCCTGGGCCTTGAATTGGACCGAACTACCTTTGGCCAGGGTGCCGTTGCCGCTATTCAAGACGATCTGGACGCTGCTGACGGTCGCATTGGTGACTACCAGCAATACCGTATTGCTGGATACGCCATGGAAGAGGGCCGAGATATTTGCACCCCCTGTATTGACTGCGGTTGCCTCACCGTCCAGGCCTATGGTCGCAACGCTGACATCCGAGCTATTCCAACTGACCTGGCTGGTCACATCCTGCGAGGAGTTGTCGCTGAAGGTGGCGACAGCCTGGAATTGCAGCTTGGTCCCTACCGGCAGAGAGGCAGTTGGCGGTATGACTTGCAGTGAGGTGGCGATGGCATTGGTGATGGTGATACTGACACTGCGGCTGACAGAGCCCAGGGTGGCAGTGATGCTGGCCTGGCCTATGCCGTTACCCGTTACTTTCCCCTGACTGTCTACACTGGCGATGACGGGATTGCTGCTGCTCCACTGTGCCTGGGTCGACACATCCTGAGTTGATCCGTCGCTGAAAGTAGCGATGGCCTGCAATTGACTCTTGGTGCCGAGGGCAATGGTCGAGACGGCAGGAATGACCTGCAAGGCCGTGACGCTGGCGTTGTTGACCTGGATGCTGGTGGTGGCAGTGACGCCCAGTAGTGTCGCTGACAGCGTGACTGAGCCTGCCGCGACGCCGGTCACCAGACCAGTGTTGTCGACAGTTGCGACGGCTGGGTTGCTGCTGAGCCAGGCCGCTTGCGTGGAGATATCCTGGGTGCTCTGGTCGGCGAAGGTTGCGATGGCCGTCAGCTTTGTTGTAGTACCGATAGCCAGCTGGACTGTCGCCGGAATGATCTGGATCTGACTGACCGCCAGATTGACGGCCGAGACAGTGGTTTGACCGGTAATCCCCTGAATGGTGGCAATGACTGTGGCATCACCGACATCGAGAGCAGTGATCTTGCCCTTGTTGTCGACGCTCAGCACGGTTGGGTTGTTGCTCAGCCAGCTTGCCTGGGTCGACACATCCTTGGTGGTGTCATCGGAGAAGGTGGCGATGGCCTGCAATTGCAGTGACAGCCCCTTGGCCAGTGCCGTGGTTGGAGGGATGACGGAGATCTTGGTGGCAATGGCATCCGTGATGGTCAGGTTGGAAGTGTTGCTGGTCACCCCCTGATAGTTGGCTGTGATCCCGGTGCTGCTGATCTTGAGTGTCTTGACCAGCCCTTTTTCATCTATGGTGGCGATGCTGGTATCAGCGCTGCTCCAGCTGGCGACATCCGTGATGTTGGCTGTACTGTTGTCGCTATAGGTGGCGATGGCCAGATACTGGGTGCTGATACCGAGTGGTGTGCTGGGATTGGCTTCTGCCCGAGCCTTGGTGCCCGCGGTGTCGGCAGAGATGTCGATCTTGGTCAATGTCTTGGCGGATGGGTTCGTGGGTTTTGTGCCTCCCCCTCCGCCCCCTCCGCCACAACTAAACAGGAAGAAGGTAAGAAACAGTGAGAGAAACACAGTCATTGTTCTGTTCATGAATATTCCCCTTTGATCTCTGTGCTTAATGTGAGAGGAGATTCACCCTGATGAAGGGACAACGAATCCTGCAGAGATAATTTCTCTGTTCTTGTTAAGCTGCTTAGTTCTTCAATACATTGATTTAGATGGCGTTAAGTCAGGCTCATTCGCTTTCTGGTAAATGCGATCTCTTTATTCATATGGACTTTCATTCCTTGTCTTGAATTTCCTTTTGTTACTAATAACAAAATTATTAATTTTGGCTTGTTAATATGTCTAGGTGAGTCCATGGGGTATTTCAACCGCTATTGATATAATTAAAAGTATTGCTTTGTAACAAAATGGCGGCGAGTTGTTATATCAAGGCACCAATGACCTTGGTGCCTGTGGGGTGGCGAGAATGGTTGCGACTGAAGCTTTTAATGTCTGAGGGTGTGGAATGAGTCAGGCTTAGAAGGAGGTGTGGAGGGCAAGCAAGTGCTTGCCAAGGAAGAGGTGGGATGAGGAGTTTCCTATCCAATGAACGGCAATGGCAGGTTCCTGATGACCTGCGTTATGTCAGTTTGCCCTTGAGCAACCATTTATCCAGTGCATTGGCGAAGCGCTGCTTGTCGGCGGCGTTGAAGGGGGCCGGGCCGCCGGTCTGTACCCCGGCCGAGCGCAGTTCCTCCATGAAGTTACGCATGCCAAGCCGCGCCTGTATGGTCTCGCGGGTGTAGATCTCGCCACGGGGATTGAGCGCCTCACCACCGGCATCGATCACCCAGGAAGCGAGCGGGATATCGCCGGTAATGACCAGATCCCCTGGTTTGACCTGCTGGGCGATCACGTGATCCGCCACATCGAACCCTTTCTCCACCTGCTGGGTCTTGATGAAAGGAGAGGGTGGTACTCGCAGCCCCTGATTGGCCACAAGGGTAGTGACGACCTGGGTGCGGTGGGCGGCGCGGTAGAGGATCTCCTTGACCGGGAGAGGGCAGGCATCGGCATCAACCCAGATGGGCATGGCATGGCTTCCTGTGTCTGAAACGAGGAGCACATCTTAACACGGCCACCAGGGGACTGGCTGTCCCGGGGCTGAGTCCGGCCTAGCTTTAGTGTAAGCTGGCTCGATGAATCGAACGCGAGAAGGATGAGTGGATGGATCGGGTGCCCAGTGATGTGATTTATGGCCTGACCCTGGATGGCAAGGGCGGCATGCAGCCGCTGGCTGTGGGGAGCGAGATCCCCACGGCGCAGCCCAGCTGGTTGCATCTGGACTATGGCAACCCGGAGGCGGCGCGCTGGTTGCTGCAGACTCCCCTCATCAATGGGGTGGTGCGCGAATCTCTGCTCGGTCAGAGCAATCGCCCCAAGCTGGTCCGGATGGGAGAAACCGTGCTGCTGATCCTGCGCGGCATCAACCACAACAAGGATCACAGGCCTGAGGAGATGGTGGCCCTGCGCATCTATATCACGCCGGACCTCATCATCAGCAGCCGTCGTCGCCCCTTGTTGTCGGAGCAGGACGTATTCGAGCAGTTGAAACTGGGTGGTGGCGCCGATTCCCCTGCCGACTGGCTGGTGGAGATCTGCGATGCCCTGACCGACCGGGCCGGTGAGTTTGTGGAAGTGCTGCACGATCAGATCCTGGAGCTGGAGGAGCAGGTGCTGCTGCGGGACTTGCCCCCCAACGGCCGCCTGGCCCGGATCCGCAAGCAACTCATCATGATCCGCCGTTATCTCTCCCCCCAACGGGATCTGGTGGCCCGTCTGGCCAACGAGAAGATCAGTTGGCTAGATGAGGACGACAGACGCCGTCTACTCGACATCGCCGACCGTCTACGGCGCTGGCTGGATGATCTGGATGCCGGGGTGGCCCGCACCGCCGTGCTGGCGGACGAGATCAACAACCTGATGACGGAGGCGACCAACCGCCGTGCCTATCAGATGTCGGTGATGGCGCTCTTGTTCCTGCCGGCCACCTTCCTGACCGGCCTGTTCGGCATCAACCTGGGGGGCATGCCGGGGGCTGAGAGTCCGGTCGCCTTCTGGGTCTTTAGTGGATCCCTGATGGTGCTGGCCGTGATGCTGGCGGTCTGGCTCAAACACAGACGCTGGTGGTAAGGACGACAGATGACGACATGGGAATCTTTTGGCGTAACCCTGCTCTTACTGCTGAGTCACGCCCTCATCCGTGGCCTGATCCACAAGAGCCTGCTGGCGCTGGCCAAGACCAAGCAGGTGAGCGAAAACCGGGTGCTCTACGTGGAGCACGTGTTCCACTTCTTGCTCGGCTGCGCGACCCTGCTGATCCTGGCTGGGGTGTGGGGGCTCGACTTCTCCCGGCTGGTGGTGCTCGCCTCCTCCTTCTTCGCCGTGCTCGGCGTCGCCATGGTGGCGCAGTGGTCGATCCTCTCCAACATCACCGCCAGCATCACCATCTTCTTCGCCTTTCCCTACAAGATTGGTGACCGGATCCGCATCCTCGACAAGGATGATTCCGTGACCGGTGTCATTACCGAGATCGGTCTCTTCTACCTGAGGGTGAGGGATGATAACGGCGATCTGGTGACCTATCCGGCAAACCTTATCCTGCAAAAACCGGTCAGGCGACTGGAGGGCAAGGCGGCAGATCCACTGCAACCTGAATGAAAAAGGCTCCCGCGGGAGCCTTTTTCATATGTGATTGGTCGGGTTGGCCACTCAGCGTTCGAAGAAGTGGTAGAGGTGCTCGACCTGGATCGGACAGTCGGCCACCAGATGGATGTGATCGCGCGCCTCCTCGGTGGAGGAGAAGCTCACCGGGCAACCCAGGGTGTCCGTCATCTCGTACAGGCGACCGTCCTGACCACGGAACTCCACGATCCAGCCGGGCGAGATGATGTCGTGCAGGATCTCCGCTTCCTTGAAGCGGTGTTGCTGATGCAGTGTGCGCAATTCGCTGACCGTCATGACATCCTCCTATGACCGATGGCGCCACTATCAAGTCTAGTCGCAGACGGTCAGTCAGGCACAGGGCCGGGGTGGGTGAAATAATCCCAGAACCTGTCCGATGATCCCATCAGGGCGCAGGTGCCTCTCGCGGCGGCTGCAGGGCGATCAGCAAGTCGCCAGTCTGTGGCGTGACCGGGCCTGTGACCACCTGGGGGTGCCCCTTGCCATCGAGCACGAACAACAGAATGGCACCGGGATTGGCCTCCTGATATTGGCTCCAGTCGAAGGCGTCCCGCAGCCGGGTGGCCTTGATCTGGCCGCCCCGGCTCAGCAAGCCACTCAGGCGGGCGAAGTTAATCTCGGGTCCGAACAGGTTCTGGCGGGCACGGAAGGTGGCACTCTCTCGGTTCGCCTTGCCGTGTTGCTCGCTGGAACGCAGGGAGTAGACCTTCTCCTCCCCGTAGAGGTGAGCGAAGTGCAACACGCCGAGGGCGTTGTTGTGACGGTTCGGGGAGAGGGCCAGCACAGTGCTGATGCTGGTGAGGGGCAGGTGGAGCTCGGCGTGTTCCGACTGTGGATTGCCAAAATAGCAGGGCAGGTTGCTCATGCGCGCCAGCTTGCAGTGCTCCCAGGCGGGATCGGACAACTGAACCGGAATGCCCTGATCTGCCAGCGCCTTGCCGATGGCGCGAGCCACCGAGTTGGCCCCGATCAGCAGCCAGACATTGGGGGCCGGTTGGCGCATGCCGAGCAGGCTGGCCAAGGGCGCCGAGGTGAGGCTCTGCAGCACCACAGTAAAGATGATGACGGCGAACACCAGGGGCACCAGCTTGTCGGCATCCGCGATTCCGGCTTCGTGCATGCTGATGGCAAACGAGGCGCTCACCGCGGCCGCGACTATGCCGCGCGGCGCTATCCAGCTCAGCAGGGCGCGGGCGCGCCAGGGGAGATCCGAGCCCAGGGTCGAGACCAGGATGCAGAGCGGGCGTGCCACGAATTGCACCACGCACAGCAGGAGCAGCACCATGGGGCCGAGTTGCCACAGCTGCGCCAGATCGAGCCTGGCCGCCAGCAAGATGAACAGGGAGGAGATGAGGATGACGGCGAGATCCTCCTTGAACTCCAACACCTCCTCCAGGTCCAGCCCCTCCTGATTGGCGAGCCAGATGCCGAAGACGGTGACCGCCAGCAGGCCGGACTCATGGCGGAGCCAGTCCGACAGGGTGAAGGTGACCAGCACCAGCGCCAGCACCCCGAACTTGTGCAAGCTGACCGGCAGCCAGTCCTTGCGGATGAGCAGAGTGGTCAGCCAGCCGGCCGCCACCCCGATCAGGGTGCCGACTCCCACCGTCTTGGCCAGCGCCAGCAGGGTATGGCTGAGTACATCGCTCTGGCTGCCGAGTCGCACCGCCTCGAATACCAGCACCGCGAACAGCGCACCTATGGGATCTATGACGATCCCCTCCCAGCGCAATATCTTGTCCACCTCCCGCACCGGCCGGATCACGTTGAGCATGGGGGCGACCACGGTCGGCCCCGTCACCACCAGCACGGCGCCGAGCACCATGGCGACGCGCCAGTCCAGCCCCAGCAGGAAGTAGCTGGCACCGCCTATCACCACAAAGCTGACCAGCATGCCAATGGAGCAGAGGTTGCGTACCACCTTGCCAATGCCCTTGAGTTCGGTCAGGTGCAGGGTCAGCGCCCCCTCGAACAAGATGATGGCCACCGACAGGGAGACCAGGGGGAACAACAGCTCACCGAGCAGGGCATCCGGGTCGAGCACCCCGGTCACTGGGCCGAGCAGCAGACCGCTCAGCAGCAGGAACAGGATGGCGGGAACCCGCAGGGACCAGGCCAGCCATTGAGCCAACAGGGAGATCAGGGCGATCCCCGCGAGGGAGAGTGCGATCATGCCAACCTCGGGCAGATGATGGGGTTGGGAGTAGTGTAGCGGGGAAGGCGGGCGAATAAACACCCGGATGGAGCCGGGGCCATGGCGATGGGCACGGTGGCAAGGGCGCTGCGTCGGCAAAAGCCCGAGGGATAATACTCTCTTGCCTAGATGGGACTCTCTTTGTGGAGCTCGGTGACGCAATCGGCCACCGCCAGCACCAGCGCAGAGCGCACCACCTGATCGAGCCGGTTCAGTTGCATCTGGTAGAAGGGCCAGTCCTCCTCGTTGGCTGGTGGGTCCTGGGGCATCATGCTGCCCTGGTTGAGGCCGTGCAGACGATCGAGCAGATCGCGAACGGGTTTGTCGCTGAAGCGGTAATCCTTGGGGTCGCGCACCAGAAAATCGCGGATCTTCAGGTAGGCCTCGAGATCCTGATAACGCTCGAGGGAGATGAGGCCGAGGGCGAAGATGAGCTTGAGGCGCACCTCCAGTTGGCCGAGGGGGCCGCTCTGGTTGAGCAGGGGTTCGATGGCGTATTTGACGGCATACTCTTCCTGGCGAAACGCGCGCCGCATCAGGGAGTCGACCGCCTCTTCCAGGATGGTCACGACCTCGAGGAAGAAACCACGGGGGCCATCCTGCTCGTTCAGTCGTTCCAGTAATTCATCTTCCTGGTGTGTGGTCATAAGGGCATTGGGTCCAGCTGACAGGGAGAGAGACTGCCTCTCTCCCGGTTTTTATCGTATGGGGCACAGTCGCCATTTTGCCGTGTGATGCGGCGAGTGGCATTGGGCGCCCCATGGGGTCACTGCAAGTTGTGATAACGGGCGACGATGGCGGCAACGATCTCGCTGTCTGCATCCAGGCCTGTGACTCTGGCCAGGGCCTGGGCCGGGCCTAGGTCGGTCAGCAGGGTCTGCAGTTCCACTGCCTGGGGATCGTCGGCATTGCGATAGTGCAGCGCCGCCGCTATGCCCTCCTGCAGGTGATCGTTTGGCAGGCCGTACTCCAGGGTACCGAGCAGGGGCTTCACCAATCTGTCTCCCGCCGCCAGCTTGCGCAGCGGCTGACGGCCGACCCGGTCAATCTCGTCCACCAGATAGGGGTTGGCGAAGCGGGTCAGGATCTTTTCGATGTAGGCGGCGTGCAGGCGTGGATCGAAGCCGTAGCGTCTCACCAGCACGGCACCGCTCTCCTCCATGGCGCGGCGCACCTTGCTGCGGATCACCGGATCCTCGATGGCTTCCCGCACCGTCTGGTAGCCTCTCAGCTTGCCGAGGTAGGCGGTGACGATGTGGCCGGTGTTGAGGGTGAACAGCTTGCGCTCGACGAAGGCCATCAGGTTGTCGGTGGGCTCCATGCCCGCCACCTGAGGCAAGTCCCCCTTGAACTGGGTCTGATCGACGATCCACTCGCTGAAACTCTCCACCGTCACCTCCAGCGGATCGTCGTTGGCCGCCGCGGGCGGCACTATACGATCCACCGCCGAGTCGACGAAGCCGACGCAGGATTCGAGCGTGGCATGATACGCGACCGGCAGATACTTGAGTACCTCCTGTTTAAGGTGGCTGGTGCCGCGCACCATGTTCTCGCAGGCGATGACGTTGAGCGGGGTCAGGTTGCCGGCATCGAAGCGGGCCTGCAGCCCCTTGGCCAGGGTGCTGGCAATCTTGTCCAGGATGTTGGGACCGACCGCCGTGGTCACCAGATCGGCGGTGATGATGCGGGCGATCACCTCGTGGCCGGCTGAGCTGACGGCGGCCACGTTGCGCACCACATCCAGCTTCTGATCCGTTCCCACCACGTGCACCTTGTACTCCTGACGATGGTTGAGCTGATCGATCAGGGTCTCGTTGACGTCGGCGAAGGTGACCTGATGGCTGGCATCTGCCAGCAGTTTACCGATGAAGCCGCGGCCTATGTTGCCGGCACCAAAATGCAATGTTTTCATGATATTAACCTCTATAACCAAAGATGATGAAGATGACTTACGCGGCCTGTTCGGCACCCAACAGGTCCAGGAACTCCTGGGGATCCTGAGTGCTGGCCAACCGGTCGATGAGACCCGGTTCATCCAGTGCATTGGTCAGTTTGGTTATTACCTGAATGTGTTCGTCGTTGCGGGCGGCGATGCCGATCACCAGCCGTGCTACCTCGTCGGCGGCTTCGCCGAAGGCAACCCCGGCCGGGTACTGGCAGATGACGATGCCGGTGCGCTTCACAAATTCCTTGGCGGCTATGGTGCCGTGGGGCACGGCAATGGACTCACCGAGGTAGGTGGAGACCAGCTGCTCGCGCTCCAGCATGGCGTTGACATAGTCCGGCGCCACATAGCCACGCTCGGCTAGCAGCTTGCCGGCGGCAAGGATGGCGGCCTCCTTGTTGTCGGCCTTGAGGCCGAGGTGCACGTCCTGCAGGCTCAGGGTGAAGACCTCGCTCGCTTGCGGCTCGTAACTGTCGTCGTTGGCGGCAACCAGCAGCTGCGGGTTGGCCACGTCGTCGTTGGCGGCGCCGGCCAGGGTCAGGTTCTGCACCAGATCCTGGTAGAGCGCGTTGTCGAGGAAGTTGGTCAGGGAGATGTGCTGGGCGTGCGGCGCATGGCGACGGGCGCGGTCGGTCAGATCCTTGTGGGTGATGACCAAGTCCACCTGATCGTCCAGGTTGTTGATGGCGCGATTGGTGACGCTGATATCGAGACCCGCGGCCTGCACCCGCTTGCGCAGCATGCCGGCGCCCATGGCGCTCGAGCCCATGCCTGCATCGCAGGCGACCACGATATTGCGCACTGCCGTCAGCTCGGTGTCCGGCTTCTTGGCCGCGCTGGTTTCCGGCTTGGTGGCCTTCATGGCTTTCATCTTGCGGGTGGCTTCACCCAGGGCATCGGCCTCGTCGGCTTCCGGCTGCTGGGCACGGACGAACACGGCGGCGACCAGGAAGGAGACCAGGGTGGAGCAGATGATGGAGAGGGCAACCCCGATCAGGGAGGCTTTGGGCGTCATCAGCAGCACGGCGAAGATGGAACCCGGTGAGGCGGGGGAGACTAGACCCGCGTTGAACAGGGTCAGGGTGAAGACGCCCGTCATGCCACCGGCGATCACCGCCAGGATGAGGCGCGGGTTCATCAGCACGTAGGGGAAGTAGATCTCGTGGATGCCACCGAAGAAGTGAATGATGGAGGCACCGGCGGCGGATTGCTTGGCGGCGCCACGGCCGAACACCATGTAGGCCAGCAGCACGCCGAGGCCGGGGCCCGGGTTCGCTTCGATCAGGAAGAAGATGGAGCGGCCCTGTTCGGTGGCCTGCTGGATACCGAGCGGCGAGAAGATGCCGTGGTTGATGGCGTTGTTCAGGAACAGGATCTTGGCCGGTTCGACGAAGATGGAGGTGAGCGGCAGCATGTGGTTATCCACCAGGAAGCCCACACCACTGGCCAGCACGCCGGAGAGCACCTTGACGAAGGGGCCGATCACGAAGAAGGCGAGGATGGCCAGCAGCATGCCGATGATGCCGGCGGAGAAGTTGTTGACCAGCATCTCGAAGCCGCTCTTGACGCGACCTTCCATCGCCTTGTCGAAGCGCTTGATGGCCCAGCCACCGAGGGGGCCGACCATCATGGCACCCATGAACATGGGGATGTCGGTACCGACGATGACGCCCATGGTGGTGATGGCGCCGACCACGGCCCCGCGCTCCCCCCCGATCAGCTTGCCGCCTGTGTAGCCAATCAGCAGCGGCAGCAGATAGGTGATCATGGGGCCTACCAGCTTGGCCAGCGTCTCGCTTGGCAGCCAGCCAGTGGGAATGAAGAGGGCGGTGATGAAGCCCCAGGCGATGAAGGCGCCTATGTTGGGCATGACCATATTGGACAGGAAGCGTCCAAAATTCTGTATCTTGACTTTGGTATCCGGTGATAACATGTCGGGACCCCGTTTTAAGCCTGTTTGATTAAGAGTGGTAGTCGGAATGGTGGGTTTTGCCGAACCCCCATCCCAGTCGTCTAAGCAACTTCAATCTACCAGCTTGCGATCAAGTTAGGCTGAAAACGGGGCATCTTGTGATGCACCTCTCAATTACCCCCGGCTACCCCCTCCTCGACGAGTGATCCAAATCACGATTTGAAACTGTTTTTTGGCTACTTTTCGTTCTTTTCTACTGCGAACGATGTTTTACCGTGATTTACCTCTCGTTTTAATGGCTCGCGAGATACGTTGTCAATGTGATGCTGATCACGAATCATGAATTTGAATTCAATTGGAGCTTTGCTCGTGAGCCCGGATCCGGGGAGAGCAACGATGAATGATCGGGCATCTTCGCTAACTGACCTATGAATCATCCCTATCTGTAACCCACTTTCAGATTGTGGTGGCGCAGCCGTGCCCGAAAAGGGGTCTCAAGGTGATGTGGTTGGGGAAGGGAGCAAGGGGTGGACGGGTGCGAATATGGGCATGGGGATGCCCCGGCGCGTCCATAGAAAAGGCCCGCACGGAGGCGGGCCTTTTAGGGGAGGGGATTTATTCCGCCTTGGGAGCCGTATCTTCAGCCTTGGGGGCCGATTCGGCAGGCGCCTCGGCGTCGGTGGCCGGCGCCACAGGGGCCGGGCCCGGCACCAGGGCCACCGCCGGCTTGGCGATGAGGGAGCGGGTCTCTTCCACCGCCTCGCTCAGCTTGACCTCGATGACCTGGCCGAGCTCATAGACCACCTCTGTCTTGTCCAGGTAGACGCGGCCGTTGTCCCAGTTGCACTCCAGCCTGTCCTTGTTGTCCAGGATGTGGCGGGCGGGCATGAACACCACGGCGCCATTCTCCCGCAGACGCAGCTTGAGACCGGCGCGCATCACATCGATGATCTCGGCGTTGAACACCTGATCGGTGCCGGCGGCAGACATCAGGTAACGGACATAGAGCCAGTCGCCGATGTCACGCTCCACCATGCGGTGCAGGCGGCGGCAAGCGGTCAGGTGCTCGGTCAGCTCTGTGCTCGGGCGCGGGCCCGGAGTCTTGCCGGCGATGACGGCTTTGAGCAGACGATGGTTGACCATGTCGCCGTACTTACGGATGGGAGAGGTCCAGGTGGCATAGGCATCCAGGCCCAGGCCGTAGTGGGCACCCGGCTCGGAGGACATGAGCGCATAGCTCTGGAAGCGGCGGATCTTGCCGTCCAGCCAGCGGGTATCCAGGTTGTCTATCCAGCGGCGCAGGGCGCAGAAGCCAGACAGGCTGGCGATCTCTTCCTTCTCGAACGGGGCCTCGGCTGTCTTGAGCAGCTCGATGGCACCATCCAGCGACTCCTCGTCAAAGCCGGTGTGGACGTTGAAGATGCCGTAACCCACCTGCTTGCCGAGCACACGGCCGGCGCAGATGTTGGCGGCGATCATCGACTCTTCCACCATGCGGTTGGCGATGCGGCGCGGCTCGACGTGGATCGCCAGCACTTCACCATTCTCACCGAGTTCGAAGTCGTAGTCGGGGCGGTCCGGGAATACCAGGGCGTGCTCGGTGCGCCACTTGATGCGCGCCTCCGTCATGGCCTTCATCAGCGGCAGCTGGGCCAGGACGCCCGCGTCTATGCTGAGCTCCTTGCCGTGCTCGGCCCAGTCGGAGACGTCGTCATAGGAGAGACGGGCGTGGGAGACGATGCGGGCGGCGAAGAACTCGGTCTCCTCCAGCAGCAGGCCATCCTCGGCCACCAGCAGACGGGCGCACAGGGTGTTGCGCTCCTCCCCTTCCTTCAGGGAGCAGAGCTCGTCTGAGAGGGTGCGCGGGATCATGGGCACGTTGCGGCCCGGCATGTAGACGGTGAAGGCGCGCTTGGCGGCTTCCTGGTCCAGCTCGCTGCCCTCGGCAACGTAGGCGGTCGGATCTGCGATGGCCACCAGCAGCTCCCAGCCGTTGTCCAGCTTGCGGATGGCCAGGGCATCATCCATGTCCTTGGTCTTGGCGCCGTCGATGGTGAAGAAGGGGGTGGAGGTCAGGTCGGTGCGGGGCAGCTCCTCTTCCTCGATCACCTTCCACTCCGGCAGGTCGGCCGGCTCGATCTGGGCCAGGTTATGGCGCGCCAGCACCACCCACCAGGGCACGTTGTGATCGTCCTTGTCGGCGATGAGCTGGGTGATCTCGGCGGAGAAGTTGCCGTCCACCAGGGCGTGGCGCTTGAGGGTCGCGACCACCCAGTCCCCTTCCTTGAAGGATTTCTCGTCCAGACCCTTCTTGGCGCGGGCCTTGATGGCGTCCTTGATGAGGGGGTGATCCGGTACCACGTTGAGGCGATCGCGGAACATCTTCACGCGGCCGACGAAGCGGGTCACCGCCTGCTCCAGCAGGGCATCCGGCTCGGCCACTTCCTTCTCTTTCTCGGTCCGGATCAGGGCGCTCACCCGGTCACCGTGCATCACCTTCTTCATGTAGGGAGGCGGCACGAAATAGCTGGTCTTCTCATCGACCTCCAGGAAGCCGAAGCCCCGATCGGAGGCGCGGATCACACCCTCTTTCTTGGGGATGTTCTCGCGGATTTGTTGCTTGAGCTGGGCCAGCAGCGGATTGTCTTGAAACATAAGTGAGGAACCTGAGTGGAAACCGATGAAGAATCGCCCAGCACTATACGTTTTTACCCCTCCAAAGCCAAGGTGAATGGCCCGTTCAGCGGGGTTGCAGTGCCCGGCGACCCTGCTGGATCAGGCGCGAGGAGATCCGCTTGTGCAGCCCCCGCTCCAGCACCCAGCGGTGCCAATAGAGTCGCTCCACCAGGTGATGGTTCGGGCAGAGATCGAGCAGACTCCCCTCCTCCAGCTGGCGGCGGATCTGCAGTTCCGGGATGAGACAGCAGGCAAATCCCTGCTCGGCCATGGCGACGAAGGCCTCGGAGGATCGCACCGTGTGGCAGGGGTAGCCGCCGGGTTCCAGCCCGAAGTGGCGGGCCATGAAGCTCACGTGCATGTCGTCGCGCTGATCGAACGCCACCGCCGGTGCCTTGGCGAGCGCTGCAGGCGTGAGGCCGTGCGGGAAGTGGCGGGCGACGAAGGCTGGGCTGGCGGTCAGCAGGTAGCGCATCTCGCCGAGCTCGTCGACGCAGCAACCGGCCAGCGGCTGGGGCTGCAGGCTGACGGCGCCGAACGCCTGGCCCTCGCGCACCTTGTCGAGGGTGCGGCTCTCGTCGTCCACCAGCAGGTTCAGCTCTATGGGGTATTGCTCAAGCAAGGGGCCGAGGGCCGGCAGGAACCAGGTAGCCAGGCTGTCGGCGTTGATGGCGATGCTGACCCGCACCGGCGCCTGGGGCTCGTCCGGGGAGAGCTCGCCGGCCAGCTCCAGCTCCAGCTGGCGCACCTGGCGATAGTGGGCCAGCAGCTTCTGGCCGAGCTCGGTGGCCCGCAGGGGCTGGCTGCGGATGATCAGCGGCTCGGCAAATTGCTGCTCCAGCTGCTTGATGCGCTGGGAGATGGCGGACTGGGTGAGGTGCAGACGCTGGGCGGCCCGCTCGAAATTCTGCTCCTCCATCACGGCGTCCAGCGCCAGCAGCAGCTTGTAGTCCAGGGTTTTCATTAGATTTCCTTATCAACTTCTCGATATAGAAAATATGCTACTGAATCGGCGGGTTCGCAACAAGCCTGGGGCGGGACCGGGTGATGGAGTGGGTTGGGGGAGCGAGAGGGTCGGCCACTGTGATAAGTGACAGTAGCGGCGAAATGAGATTCATTGGATACTCATTAGGTCCGTTTTTGCATGGGGTGGAAACGGGCCATAGCGAGAGTTTTGGTCCCGGGCATGCCCGGGACTTTTTTATGGGACGATTCTCGCTATGGGGAGGGGTTGTCCATCGGCCTCAGGGCGTGCCGAGCAGCTCGCCCGCGGCCTCGTAATGGCCCTGCAGGGGCCGGTTGACGGCGCGCTCGAAGCGCTCGTCCAGCAGGAAGCGGATGCCGACCCCGCGCACAGCCCCCAGATCCACCGCCTGGCGGTGGCCGAGCCGCTCGATGGGCAGGCCGAGGCGACGGAAGATGCGCTCCACCGGCAGGCTGACCACGGCGACCAGCTCGCGGATCCCCTGCTCTCTGGCGAAGGCATAGACCTCGCGGAAGATGACGCAGGTCAGCTCGCTGATGCCGTTGCCAAGCGCCGGGGCGCGGCTGGCGTCGATGGCGAGCCGGGTCAGCTCCCACACTTGGGGGCTACGGGGGGCCATCTCCCCCGCGAGGGCGCAGGGGAAGATGCTGGGCAGCATGTAGTCCTGGGCGCAACTGAGCAGACGGATGCAACCGCACAGCCCTTGTTCGTCTTCGATCAGCACCCAGTGGGTGTCGGGTTTGTCAAAACTGTCCCGCTCCAGCCCCCGATGGGCCTCCACGTCCCAGCCGAGCCGATCGGAGAAGACTCGCTTGCGAAAGCGATAAAGCTCGTTTTCGACCTCCCATCTGGGGTGTTCTTTCATTTTTCCTTTGAAAACAAGCATTCATGTCTCTCCATTTCATGTTTCGGCGCTATAATCCAAAGCCTTGGCCAGGGGGGCTAGCCTAATGACACGCGACCAACTGCTTGAGTATCTGGAACATTTCACACTGGTGACCGATGGTAATCGGCTGGCCGAATTGATCGGCCGCTTCACCCTGGGAATGGGCTACGACTACTACCGTTTTGCGCTCATCCTGCCCATGTCGATGCAAAGGCCCAAGGTGGTGTTGTTCAATCAATGCCCAGACTCCTGGGTGCAGGCCTACACGGCGAACAACATGCTGGCCTGCGATCCCATCATCCGGCTCGCCCGCCAGCAGACCCTGCCTATTTACTGGAACCGGCTGGACGAGAAGGCGCGCTTCCTGCAAGAGGGCAGCATGGATGTGATGGGGTTGGCGGCTGAGTTCGGGCTGCGCAACGGCATCTCCTTCCCGCTGCACGGGGCGGCGGGGGAGAACGGCATACTGTCGTTCATCACGGCCGAGCGGGCCTCGAGCGATCTGCTGCTGGAGTCCTCGCCCATCCTCTCCTGGATGTCCAACTACATCTTCGAGGCGGCGATCCGGATCGTGCGGCTCAGCATGCGGGAAGAGGGGGTGCCGGAGCCCCTGACGGATCGGGAGACCGAGTGCCTGTTCTGGGCCAGCGAGGGCAAGACCTCGAGCGAGATCGCCTGCATCCTCGGCATCACGGAGCGCACCGTGAACTATCACCTCAATCAGGTGACCCGCAAGACCGGCTCCATGAACCGTTATCAGGCCATCGCCAAGGGAGTGAGCAGCGGGATCCTGCTGCCCAACCTGGAACAGGTGGTGGTTACCAACTTCCCCAGACTGCTGCAGTGATCGCTGCCGGCTGAGCGGCGCCATGGCGCTGCTCGGTCCGTCATCCGGGCTCATCATCTCTCTTTCCAACTGGGGCGACCCTGAGGTCGAGTGGCGGCGCCTTGTCGTGCAGCCCGTGGCCGCTCGGCGCGTTATTGGGGTCCGTTTACGCCCGCGTTTCCCGCGCCGACGTAATAACCCTGCTGATTCTCGGGTCGGGAGGAGGGGCTCACAATTGTCAGATCCTGCAATTGACAGCCCGGTCGGAATGGCGGTCAGGTATTGAGCTATCAGAATTGCTAATGCATCAGCAAATGAATGAATTTCTCTGATTGCCCCGCCTCCCTTATAGTGCCGCCATCATCTCCACAGGGACGTTTCCTCCATGTTCGCCACCACGTTGCAAGGCTTTACCCTCGGCCTCGCCATGATCATTCCCATCGGTGCCCAGAATGCCTTCGTGCTGAGCCGGGGCATTCACCGCAACCACCATCTGCTGACGGCCACGCTGTGCTGCCTGTGCGATCTCGTGCTGATCGGGATCGGGGTGTTCGGCGGGGCCAATCTGCTGGCGGCCAGCCCCATCGGGCTGGCGTTGCTGACCTGGGGCGGTGTGCTCTTCCTCGGCTGGTTTGGTCTGAGATCCCTGCGCAGCGCCTGGCAGGGGCAGGGCGGGGCGCTGGCGGATTCACCGCAGATCATGGGGGTCAAGAGCGTACTGGCCATGACCCTAGGCGTGACCCTGCTCAACCCCCACGTCTATCTGGATACCCTGATGCTGCTCGGCTCCTTCGGCAGCCAGTTTGCCGAGGATCTCCGCCCCGCCTTCGCCGCCGGGGCCATGCTGGCCTCCCTGGTCTGGTTCTACAGCCTGGCGTTCGGTGCGGCGGCGCTCTCGCCCTGGCTTGCCCGAGGGAAAGTGCAGCAAGCCATTGATATGGTTGTCGGTATCATCATGCTGGGGTTGGCGGCCAAGCTGGCGATCGGTGCCTTGCTGGCCTCATAAGGCTATTTTTGTGCCGGGCTTCATAAAACTGAGTCCCGGTTTCATGTGCTGACATATTCGTCTGTTAAATTCCCGGCGCTGGTAAAGCGTTACTCATAATAAAAGGGAAAAGACAGTGAATAAAACTATGAAACTGGGTGCTATTGCAGCCATTGTGCTGTTGTCTGCCTGTAGCAACGAAAACGACAGCAAGGCGCAGCCGGGGACCGTCTCCCTGCGCCTGATCCAGACCTCTGATATCCACTCCAACGTGCTGGGCTATGACTACTACCAGAACAAGGAGGACCGCAAGTTTGGCCTCTCCCGCACCGCCCTGTTGATCCGGGCGGCCCGCGCCGAAAACCCCAACAACCTGCTGCTCGACAACGGCGACCTGATCCAGGGCACGCCGCTCGCGGACTACATCTTCGAGCAATCCGGCGCCGGCTACCTCGACAAGCAGGCCCATCCGGTGTTCAAGGCCATGAACGAGCTCGGCTATGACGCCGGCAACCTCGGCAACCACGAGTTCAACTACGGGCTGGATTACCTCGGCAAGGTGCTGACGGGGGCCAAGTTCCCCTATGTGAACGCCAACGTGTTCGAGGCGGGGGCCTTCAAGCGCGATGCGAAGGGTCAGATCGACTGGAGCGGCAACAAGTTCACCCCCTACCTGCTGCTGGAGCGCCAGGTGACGGATGACAAGGGCCAGACGCAGACCGTCAGGGTCGGCATCCTGGGCCTGACCCCGCCCCAGGTGCTGCAGTGGGACAAGCGCCACCTGGAAGGCAAGGTGGTGGTGGCCGACATGGTGGAAACCGCCACCCACTACGTGCCCGAGCTGCGCGCCAAGGGCGCCGATCTGGTGGTGGTGGTCGCTCACACCGGCATCAACGCCAACAGCTACGAAGCCATGATGGAGAACTCCGCTTGGCACCTGGCCAAGGTGAAGGGAATCGATGCCCTGATGCTGGGCCATGCCCACAAGAACTTCCCCGGCGACTTCCCGGACCTGCCAGAGGTGGACAACAAGGCCGGTACCCTGAGCGGCATCCCCACCGTGATGCCAGGCTACTGGGGCAATCACCTCGGCATCATAGATCTCAAGCTGGAACAGGTGGATGGCAAGTGGCAGGTGAAGCAGAGCCAGGCCAGCCTGCGCAAGATCGACTCGAGCGAAGGCAGCGCCGTGGATCAGCGGGTGGTGGACCTGGTGCAGGCGGATCACGACGCCACCAACCAATGGCTGGACGAGCCCCTTGGCAAGATCACCTCCCCCATCCACAGCTTCTTCGCCCTGGTGCAGGACGATCCCTCCGTCCAGTTGGTGAGCGACGCCCAGCGCCAGCACGCCGAGCAACTGCAACGGGATGGCCTGCTCAAGCAGCCTTACCCTATCCTGTCCGTCGCGGCGCCGTTCCGTGGCGGTCGCAACGGCATCAATGACTTCACCTATGTGGCCCAGGGCGACATCTCCCTGCGCAACGTGTCAGACCTCTACATCTACCCGAACACCTTGCAGGTGGTCGAGGTGAACGGCGCCACCGTCAAGGAGTGGCTGGAGATGAGCGCCGGTCAGTTCAACAAAATCGACGCGAGTCAGACCGGGGTGCAGTGGCTGGTGAACGAGAACTTCCCCACCTACAACTTCGACGTCATCGACGGGGTCAGCTACGAGGTGGACATCACCCAGCCGGCCCGCTACAGCAAGGAAGGCACCAAGGTGAGCGACGGCCAGCGCATCAGCGGCCTGACCTTCAACGGCCAGCCCATCGACCCGGCCCAGAAGTTCTACGTGGTGACCAACAACTACCGCGCCAGCGGCGGTGGCCACTTCCCGGGCGTCGATGGCAGCAACATAGTCCACGAAGATCCCTTCGAGACGCGGGAGATCATCGCCCAGTACCTGAAGTCCCAGTCTGCCGCCAATCCGTCCGGTTTCAGCCCGGCGGCCAACAACAACTGGCACATGAAGGCACTGCCAGCGGGCGTGGACGTGCGGCTCTACTCCTCGCCGACCGACCAGGCGAAAGCCCTGGCGGGGGCGGATCTGGCCTACCAGGCCACCCTGCCGATGGACGATGTCAAGCACCCAGGCTACGCCATCTTCCGCCTGGTGCGCTGATAGCGACGCTCAAAGCCGATAACAAAAAGCCCTCGCAGTGCGAGGGCTTTTTTATGGGGGGGGTTAGTAGAAACCCGCATCGTCCGGGTTGGGGCGGGTCTTGAAGCGGCGGTGCAGCCACATGTACTGCTCCGGTGCACGGCGTACCGCGGCCTCTATCTCCCGGTTGGCGCGGCTGGCATCGGCCAGATCATCGCCGCTCGGGTAGTCTTCCAGCGGCGCCCCTATGTGCAGGGTATAACCGGTGGCGGTGCGGATGTTGTAGCAGGGCAGGGTGACGGTATTCTTGACCCGGGCCAGAGTGGCGGTACCCGTGATGGTGGCGGCCTGCTCCACCGCGAAGTAGGGCACGAACACGCTGGCATGGCTGCCATAGTCGTGATCCGGCGCGTACCAGAGCGCATCACCGTTACGCAGCGCCTTGATCATCCCCTTCACGTCCATGCGATCCACCAGGTATTTGTTGGAGGCGCAGCGACCGTGGTACTGGGCATACTCCAGCACTGGGTTGGTGTTGGGGCGATAGACGCCGACCCCGGGCCGCACCAGGCCGAAGCAGCGGGCATTGAGTTCCAGGGTCAGGAAGTGGCAGGAGAGCAGCAGCATGCCCTGACCGTTTTCGATGGCCGCAATGACGTGCTCTTCCCCTTCCACCTTCATCAGGCGGCGCATCCGCCAATCCGGCCAGAACCAGGCCATGCCCACCTCGAAGATGGCGCACCCCACGCTCTCGAAATTCTGCACCAGCAGGGCCTCGCGCTGATCCCGGCTGAGTTCGGGCATCGCCAGTTCCAGGTTGCGGCGCGCTATCTTGACGCGGGATTTGAGCAGCTTGCGAGCCAGGGTGCCGAGCTGGCGGCCGAGCCACATCTGGCTGCGCCAGGGCAGCAGCACCAGCAGCCAGAGCAGGGACAGGCCAAGCCAGCTGCCCCAGTAACGGGGGTGGAACATATGGGGTTCTAGTTGCGGAGCATGTGCTTGGGCCATGAAGCGTCTCTTGTTCTCAATCGCAAATCAGCAGGGTGCCAAGTCAAACGGGGAAAGGCAAAGGCAGATGGATGTCCCGTTCGGATAACTTGACGCGCAATCCGAGGATTCTATCCGAAAAGGGGGGGCGGGTGCGAATTGCCTCATCTGGTCAGAGGGGTCATAAGAGGGGGGAGGGCCGCCATGGCTGGGGCCGCAGCGCTTTTTTCACGCCTTGGAAAAGAGTGTGATAAAATCCGGGACTGAATTTTTCAGGTTTTGAGAGCCGATACAGATGAAGATCACCCTGCCCGAGTTTGAAAAAGCCCGCGTCCTGGTCGTTGGCGATGTCATGTTGGACCGCTACTGGCACGGCCCCACCGGCCGGATCTCCCCCGAGGCGCCGGTGCCCGTGGTCAAGGTCGAACACATCGAGGAGCGCCCGGGTGGCGCCGCCAACGTGGCCCTGAACTCGGCCGCGCTCGGTGCTCATGCCGTGCTGCTGGGACTGACAGGTCAGGACGAGGCCGCCGAGGCCCTGGCCGGCCAGATGGCAGGGGTCAAGGTCGCCTGTGATTTCGTGCGTCTGGCCGATTACCCCACCATCACCAAGCTGCGGGTGCTGTCGCGCAACCAGCAGTTGCTGCGTCTGGACTTCGAAGAAGCCTTCCACGACGTCGACGCCAGCCTGCTGATGGGCAAGGTCGAGCAGGCCCTGCCCAAGGCAGACGTGATGATCCTATCCGACTACGGCAAGGGTGCCCTGAACGACGTGCCTGGCATGATCCAGCGAGCCCGCTCCGCCGGCATCCCGGTACTGGTGGATCCCAAGGGCACCGATTTCGAGAAGTACCGTGGCGCCACCCTGCTGACCCCCAACATGTCCGAGTTCGAGGCCGTGGTGGGCAAGGTGAAGAGCGAGGGCGAGCTGGTGGCCAAGGGCTTGGAGCTGGTCAAGCGCTTCGAGCTGGACGCCCTGCTGGTGACTCGTTCCGAGAACGGCATGACGCTTATCCGCGAAGGCCAGCCCGAACTGCACCTGCCAGCCCAGGCCCACGAGGTCTACGACGTGACCGGTGCCGGTGATACCGTCATCTCCACCCTGGCTACCTCCCTGGCTGCCGGAATGAGCCTGGACGAGGCTTGCGCCCTGGCCAATACCGCCGCCGGTATCGTCGTCGGCAAGCTGGGTACCTCCACCGTCAGCCCGGTGGAGCTCGCCAACGCGCTCTACACCGAGCAGGAGACCGGCTTTGGCGTCATGTCCGAGGCCCAGCTGAAGGTGGCCGTCCAGGCCGCTCGCCTGCGCGGCGAGAAGGTGGTGATGACCAACGGCTGCTTCGACATATTGCACGCCGGCCATGTCTCCTACCTGGCCAATGCCGGCAAGCTGGGGGATCGGCTGATCGTGGCGGTCAACACCGACGAATCCGTGCGTCGCCTGAAGGGCCCGGGTCGTCCGGTCAACCCGACCGAGCGCCGCATGACGGTACTGGCTGCCCTGGGCGCCGTGGACTGGGTGGTGCCCTTCTCGGAAGACACCCCCCAGCGCCTGATCGCCGAAGTGCTGCCTGACCTGCTGGTCAAGGGCGGTGACTACAAGCCGGAAGAGATTGCCGGCTATGCCGAGGTGACCGCCAACGGCGGTGAAGTGCGCGTGCTGAACTTCGAAGATGGCTGCTCCACCAGCGACATCATCAAGACCATTCGCGAGCGTGGCTAAGCGAGTATGTAAGTGATGAAAAACCCGGCCTTGGCCGGGTTTTTTGATAGCCCCTGCCCGCGTTCATCAGGCGGGTAGCAGACAACGAAAAGGCGACCCTGAGGTCGCCTTTTTCATGGAGTCAATTTGACTCAGGACTTCTTGGTGACCTGAGGCGCTGGCATCAGCCCCTGGTTCACGTCTTCCAGATCCTTCTGCTCCAGCGTGCCGGCGGCCTGCTTGAGGGAGAGGATGCTGAGGATGTAGTTGTAACGCGCCTCGGAGAGCTTCTGCTTGGCTTCGTACAGCTTGCGAGTGGAGTCCAGCACGTCGACTATGGTACGGGTACCCACCTCGTAACCGGCCTCGGTCGCCTTCAGGGCGCTGTCGGCGGAGATGACGGACTGACCGTAGGCACGCACCGAGCCGATGCTGGCGTTCACGTTGTTGTAGGAAGAACGTACCGTGCTCTGCACCGAGCGGAAGCTGCGCTCCAGCTGCTCGCTGGCGGCTACGTAGTTGAACTGAGCCTGCTTGACCTGTGAGGTGGTCGCACCGCCGGTGTAGAGCGGCAGGTTGAAGTTCAGACCTATGTTGCCCTGGTTGCTGTTGCTGTCCGGGTTGCGGATCTCGTCCTTGTAGTCGTTATAGCCGGCGGTGAGGCCGGCGCCGAGATCCAGGGTCGGTTCATGACCTGTCTTGGCGAGATCGATCTGCTCTTTGGCGATGTCCTTGCCGATGCGGGCGCTGTGCAGCTCCAGGTTCTTGTCCAGGGCCAGTTCCAGCCACTTGTCGGAGTTGAACGGGGTCTTCTGCGGAGCGAAGCGCTCTGTGTTGAGCACGTCCAGCTGACGGTGATCAATCCCGGTCAGCTCGCGCAGGCTCTCATAGCTGTTGTCCAGGGAGTTCTCGGCATTGATCTCGTCTGCCAGCGCCTGATCGCGCTCGGCCTCGGCCTCGTGAACGTCTGTGATGGCGGTCAGGCCCACTTCGAATCGCTGCTGGGTCTGCTCGAGCTGACGCTCTACCGCGACCTTGTTGGCGCGCACGAATTCCAGGGTGTCCATCGCCTTGAGTACATTGAAATAGGCCTGGGCTGTACGCAGCATCAGGTTTTGGATTTCGAGGTTGTAGCTGACGTTGGACTGGGTGGCACTCTTCTCGGTCAGGTCCAGGTTGACCCAGTTGCTGCGACGATAGACGGATTGATCCAGGGTGACGGAGCCGGTGGCACCCGTGTTGGTCATGGTGTCATTCTTGTTTTGCAGATAGTTCAGGCCGGCACCCAGATTGATCTGTGGCAGCAGAGCGGCGCGTGATTCATTGATTTTTTCGAAGGCTTGATCCCGTCTCGCTTTGGACTCCAGCAGCTGGGTATCCTTGACCTGGGCCTGTTGGTAAATCTCGAGCAGGTTTTCGGCATGAGCAGCAGTGCTCACACCCAGCATCACCATGACTGACAAGAGTGTTCTTTTCATATGATAGTTTTAACCTTATGTATCAACCCAAAGCTGTCCGCTGGATGAAGAAGGGGGGATTGTCACCGACCAAGCTTGATTTCAGCTTAACCACTCTACTATAAGCAAAATTCAATGCGAACTGTCTCTTTTCCAGCGACAGGAACGTCAAGGCTCAGGGCGAGTTTTCTCGGCGCTGCGCCTAGCCAAATGCCCCGTGGCTGCTAAAATCCATCCCTCATCTTCAGCGAGAACGAGTGAATGAATGTTCATTCATGTTCCCGAATATTATGGTCAAACCTAGCCAAGTCAAGCTGGCAGGAGTGTCGTATGTCTCAGCAAGCCTTGCCTCAAACCAGTCACTATTCCGGTGATGATGTAAAAATCATAGATAAATCATCAGGATACAACGGTTTTTTCAAAGTAAATGTCTACCGGTTGCAGCACAAGCTGTTTGCCGGTGGCTGGAATGAGCCCATCGTCCGAGAGCTGTTCGAGCGGGGTCATGCCGCCGCCCTGCTGCCCTATGATCCGGTGCGCGACCAGATAGTGCTGGTGGAGCAGTTCCGGATCGGTGCCATGGAGACCAGCGCTACGCCCTGGCTGCTGGAGTTGGTGGCCGGCATCATAGACGAAGGGGAGACCGCCGAAGCCGTGGTGCGGCGCGAGGCGGTGGAAGAGGCCGGTCTCGCGGTCGGTCGCTGCGAACATGCCATCAGCTACCTGGTGAGCCCGGGCGGCAGCACCGAGCGGATCGAGGTCTATGTGGGCGAGGTGGATGCCAGCAAGGCCGAGGGGATCCACGGGCTGGCGGAAGAAGGGGAAGACATCCGGGTGCACGTGGTGAGCCGCGAGCAGGCGTATGCCTGGCTGAAAGAGGGCCGCATCGACAACGCGGCCTCCGTCATCGCCCTGCAGTGGCTGGCCCTCAACCACGGCGAGCTGCAAACTCGCTGGCTGGCGGGGCGCTGAGGTGGTTCTCTTCCGACAACAACTCAAGGGCGGTGCACCTGCTCTGATGTGCCAGCCGAGTGCCTGCGCGGCGAGTTGGCATGACTATGGGCGAGGGGAGGTCTGAGATGTCCGTACTCTTGGCCAAGCGTCATGTCCCGGATCTGAAATCCTTGCAGCGGACCTGCGAGGTCAACTACATGGCCCTGATGAAGCTGCTGCCACCGGGAGGCAGCGTGGGGGCCGAACGCAGCTATCAGGTCGGCAATGGCTTGCAGTTCCAACTGACCGTCAGTGAGGAGAGCCGCTTCACCAGCCAGGTGATCCTGGCCCAGCGCAATCCCGAGTTGCCGAGCTACTTGCAGGCTCGAATAGAGATTCGTTTGTATCATGATGTGCGGATGGCGGAAGTGTGTGCCGCGCAACAGATTTCGATGTTGCAACCACGTTATGATTATCCCAATAAAAAAATGCACCACAGGGATGAAAAAGAGCAGGTAAATCTGTTTCTGGCCGAATGGCTAAAATTTTGTCTCAAACATGGCACCAGCCTGATAAACATTCTCTAGTTGAACTCATAAAAAGAAGCGTGATTTTGGAAACAGAGCTACCCCAGGCGCCGGACGGCAGTGTGCGCCTGTTACAGATTACCGATACCCATCTCTTCGCCAGTGCCGAGGGGAGATTGCTGGCCGTGCGTACCGCCGAGAGCCTGGACGCCGTACTGGCACAGGTGCAGGCCAACACGCATCCGTTCGATCTGATCCTGGCGACCGGGGATCTCTCCCAGGACCACAGCCCGGAATCCTATCAGCGCTTTGCGTCCATGATGGCGCCCCTGGCCCGCCCCATCTACTGGCTGCCAGGCAACCATGACGATGCCCCCCTGATGACCGAATACCTGCATGCGGCCGGGATCAGCGAAGCCAAGCAGCTGGTGGGGGATCACTGGCAGATCATACTGCTCGACACTCAGGTGCGCGGCAAACCCCACGGTCTGCTCGGGGATCACCAGCTGGCGGCGCTGGACAGCGCACTGCGCCAGCACCCTGAGCGCCATGCCCTCATCGCCCTGCACCATCAGGCGGTGCCTGTGGGTTGCGCCTGGCTGGATCAGCACAACCTCAAGAATGCCGACGACTTGTTTGCCGTGCTGGCCCGCCACCCGCAGCAGAAGACCATCCTGTTCGGTCATGTCCATCAGGAATTTGACGAGGTGCACCAGGGCGTGCGGCTCATCGCGAGCCCCTCTACCTGCATCCAGTTCAAGCCCCTGTGTGATGGTTTCGCCCTGGACGAGTCAGGCCCGGGCTGGCGTTACCTGACCCTGCATCCGGATGGCCGGATCGCGAGCCAGGTGTGGCGCCTGCCGGTGGGGCAGTTCGTGCCCGACCCCAATGCCACCGGCTATTGAGGAGGCCTGCATGACATCCGTTCTGCTCTATCTGCACGGCTTCAATTCGTCACCGGGATCTGCCAAGGCGCAGCAGATGGCAGCCTGGGTGTCGGAGCACAGGCCCGATATCGAGATGATCATACCGGCCCAGCCCAATACCCCGGCGGCGGCCTGGGCCGCCATCGCACACAGCATCGAGGCAGCCAGGGGGCGTTATGGCGCCCAGCTCAGACTCGGCGCCGTGGGCAGCTCCCTCGGTGGCTTTATGGCGACCCGGGTGGCTGAGCATCATGGCTGCCGCGCCGCGCTGATCAATCCGGCGGTGCGTCCCCATGAGCTGTTGCAAGACTACCTCGGCCCCCAGACCAACCCCTATACCGACGAGCGCTACGAGCTGCTGCCCGCGCACATGGATGAGCTGCGGGCGCTGGCGGTGCCGGTGACGGCGCCCGAGCGGCTCTGGATCCTGCAACAGCAGGAGGATGAGGTGCTCGACTATCGCAAGGCGCTGGATGAATATCGCTTCGCCCGCCTCTCCCTGGAGTGCGGTGGCAACCACGCCTTCGTGGGATTCGAGCGCTATCCCGCCCAGATAGTGCGCTTCTTGGGGCTCTAGTCATGCAACCGCCGTTGGCCGCTTTCCTCGAACAGGTACTGGCCACGGCCCAGGCCGGGCTCACCTACTCCAAGGATCCCTTCGATATCGGCCGCTTCGAGGCGCTGCGAAACGCGACTGCCACGCTTATCGCCAGCCAGAGCGAGCTGGATCCAGAGGCCATCGGCCACTGGATTGCCCTGGATAGCGGTTATCCCACCCCCAAGCTGGATGTGCGGGCGCTGATCCTGGATGACGCGGGTAGGCTGCTGCTGGTGCAGGAGCGCAGCGATGGCTGCTGGACCCTGCCGGGGGGTTGGTGCGACATCGGCGATTCACCCTCGCAGGCGGTGGAGCGGGAACTGGTGGAGGAGACGGGCCTTGAGTGCCGCGCCGTGCAGTTGTTGGCCCTGTTCGACAAGCACAAGCATCCTCACCCGCCCCAACTGCCCCATGCCCACAAGGCCTTCTTCCTGTGCGAGGTGACGGGGGGCGAGCTGCTGACCCAGACCGACGAGACCCGGGGCGCCGCCTACTTCCCCATAGACAAATTGCCTGAACTTTCTCGTCATCGGGTGGTGGAGAGCCAGCTGCGCACCCTGCATGAGCATGTGCTGCAGGGGCGAGCCGACACCTTGTTCGACTGACACTGTACAACCAGCGCTTGGCAAGGAGGCCAGATGATCAAGCGGATCGGCAATACTCCCATCTTGGAGAAACACAGGGCCAGCTGCCACTGCGGGGCTGTGGTGCTGGAGCTAAGCCTGCCGGATGGGGTGGTGGATCCGCGCCGCTGCGACTGCTCTCTGTGCCGGCGACGGGGCGCCATAGTTGCGTCCGTGCCGCTTGCCGGTATCCGCATCCTGCAGGGGGAGGCTGTGCTGCGCTGCTATCAGTTCAACACCCGCACCGCCAAGCACTACTTCTGCTCCGTCTGCGGCATCTACACCCATCACCAGCGCCGCTCCAACCCGGCCGAGTACGGCTACAACCTCGCCTGCCTCGAGGGGGTCAATCCGTTCGAGCTCGGTGAGGTGCCCTTGCGGGATGGCATCAACCACCCGGCGGATCGTCTGGTCTGACCACAAAGGGGCTCATCTGCTTCTGTAGCACCCAGGGTGGCTGTGGTACCCTTGGCAGGCCCGCTCTGGTGGGCTTTCCGGTCTTCCTCTGCCCATAGGGAGCATGCCATTGCCGACCGCTTCTGCTCTGCCCGATCTCATCCTTGGCGCCACGCTCTACTTCCCGCCCCTGTTCAAGGCGGTGCTGCTCGGTCTGCTGGGCTGGCTGCCGGTGCACCATCTGCTGCGGGACTGGCTCTACAGCGGGGATGTCTGGCACCCCTTGCTGATGGATCTCTCCCTCTTCATCCTCGCCGTCAGCGGCGCTTTCTGGATCCTGCTTCATGGCTAAATCACCCCTGGCTACCCTCAAATACTTCTCCACTCTGCTGGTATGCGCCCTGGCGCTGGCGGCGGGCTGGTGGCTGTGGAACTACTACATGCAGGGGCCCTGGACCCGGGATGGCAAGGTGCGGGCCGAGTTGGTCAGCATCACCCCCGAGGTATCGGGCAAGATAGTGGCCATCCCGGTGCGGGACAACCAGCTGGTGAAGACAGGGGAGGTGCTGTTCAACCTGGATCCCGTGCCCTATCGCATCGCCCTGGACAACGCCAGTGCGGCGCTCGCCAAGGCCAAATCGGATCTGGACAAGGCGGAGCATGAGGCGAGCCGTCGCCAGCACCTCTCCCGCACCGTCATCTCCGCCGAGGCGGTGGACGAGGCGCGGCTCAATGCCCAGGCCATGAAGGCCGCCTATCAGGTCGCCGAGGCGAACCTGGAGCAGGCCAAATGGTCGCTCACCAAGACGACAGTCAAGGCCTCGAGCGACGGCTACATCACCAATCTGCAGGCCCGGGTCGGCAACTACGCCAGCGCCGGTGTGCCTCTGGTGGCATTGGTGGACATTCACTCCTTCTACGTGCAGGGCTACTTCGAGGAGACCAAGCTCGGCCACATCCAGGTGGGTAAACCGGCCACCATGGTGCTCTACAGCGGTGAGCAGGTGCTGAAAGGGGAGGTGGAGAGCATAGGCCGCGCCATTCACGACCAGAGTCTGGAGGGGAGCGACAGCCTGCTGCTGGACGTCAAGCCGAACGTACCCTGGGTGCGACTGGCCCAGCGGGTGCCGGTGCGGATCCGCCTGCTGGAGGTACCACCCGAGCTGGCGCTCATCGCGGGCACCACCTGCACCATCACCATAGGTCAATAAGATGGCCGCCGGGGCATCCCTCTGGCGGCGCACGCCCTGGGGTCAGGCCAACGGGGGCCAGTGGCGCTATGCCCTGCGCAACAGTCTGGCCATGTGCCTGTCGCTCTGGCTGGCGTTCGTGTTGCAACTGGACTCTCCCTACTGGGCCATGACCTCGGCCGCCGTGGTGAGCTTCCCCACCGTCGGCGGCGTCATCAGCAAGAGCCTGGGACGAGTGGTGGGCAGCCTCATCGGCGCCATGGCCGCCGTGATGCTGGCGGGTCTCGGCCTCGCCGATCCCTGGCTCTTCACCTTTCTCATCGCGCTCTGGCTCGGGCTCTGTACTTACATCTCGAACCACTATCAGAACAACGTCTCCTACGCCTTCGCCCTGGCGGGGTACACCGCGGCCATCATCGCTTTCGCCTGTGTCAACGTGGACGATCCCCGCCACATCTTCGACATCGCCCAGGCCCGGGTGAGCGAGGTGATCACCGGCATCCTCTGCGGCGGCCTGATGATGATGATCCTGCCGAGCACCTCGGACGGGGAGACACTGCTCGCCTCCCTGCACCGCAGCCAGGCCCGGCTGCTGGAACACGCGCGGCTGCTCTGGCTGGGGGAGGCGAGTGCCGATGTACGCGCCGCCCACGAGGGGGTGATAGGTCAGATCCTCACCCTGAACCTGCTGCGCATCCAGGCGGTCTGGAGCCACCACAGGCTCAGGCGCCACAACAAGCTGCTCAACTTCCTGCTGCACCGTCAGCTGCGCATGGTCAGCCTGCTGTCGGGCCAGCGCCGCATGCTGCACAACCTGCCGGGGCAGGAGGCACGGCTGCAACCCCTGCTCACCGAGGTGCTCAATGCCTTGAGCGATCCCGATTGCGACAAGGTGCGCATCGCCCGCCTGCTGGCCCCCCTGGCTGTGGGCTCCGATGACTATCGGCTACAGACCTTCTGGCGGCGGCTCAGAGCCTTCTGCTGGACCTATCTGGAGTGCCAGCGCTGGCTCAGCCGGCTGGCTCGCTATGAGGGGCAGGAGTGGCCAACTCCGCCGCGCCACAGCTCGCTCACCAGCCACACCGACAGCCTGGAGGCGGCCTACAACGGCCTTCGCACCTTCGCCAGCGTGGTGCTGGGCTGCGCCTTCTGGATCAACACCCAGTGGGATTCGGGGTCGGCGGCGCTCACCATGCTCTCCATCTGCTGCGTGCTCTACTCGTCGGGGACGGCGCCCCTGAAGGGGATAGGCAACATGCAGAACGCCATCTTGCTGCTGAGCCTCGCCTGCTTCGCCATCAAGTTCGGTTTGATGATCCAGATAGATGACTTCTGGGTCTTCTGCGCCCTGCTGTTCCCGGCCATGGTGACCATGCAGATGTTCAAGCTGCAGAGACCCGCCTCGGCGGCGCTCTGGGGGCAGCTCATAGTGCTTTGTGGCTCCTTCCTCGCCATCACCAATCCGCCGAGCTACGACTATCAGGGCTTCGTCAACGACAGCATCGCCAAGGTGCTGGGGGTCATGGTGGCCGGGCTGGCGTTCCAGATCCTCAGACCCAGCTCGGACGGTCGCAAGAGTCGGCGCCTCATTCGCCGCCTGCGGCTCGACTTCATGGATCAACTGGCCCCTCGTCCCCACCAGAGCGAGCCGGAGTTCGAGTCCAGGGTCTATCACCTCATCGGCCAGCTCGGTCAGGGGACGGATCAGAGCGCCCGGCGCTGGGGGTTGCGTTGGGGCGTGGTGCTGCTTAACTGCAGCCACATCGTCTGGCAGCTGCGCCAGTGGCGGGGCAAGGATCCGGCGCTCTACCTGGTGCGGGATGGCTGCATCCGCTCCCTCAAGGGGATACTGACCGCAGGCGGGGTGCAGCATGACTCCCTCGGCCGCACCCTGGCCGAGTTGGGGCGCATCAGCCAAGGACTGGCCGCCAATCCCGAGCCGGCGGCCCAGACCCTGGCGGGACTGGTGTGGCGGCTGCAATGCTCGCTTTCCCAGCTGCAATTGGCGCTACCCGGTTCGGCCGACACCCGCTGATCCGGGTCTGGAGGGGCGGCTTGGCCCCTCTGGATCACCCTTTGCCACCGACGGGTTTGTCCAACGCCGTCCCAGCGAGTAAGATCCTCCCCAAACGTCAATTCGCAAGGCCCTCCATGTCTACTCAATACAATGCGGATGCCATTGAGGTCCTCAATGGCCTCGAGCCGGTGCGTCGCCGCCCCGGCATGTACACGGACACCACCCGGCCCAATCACCTCGGCCAGGAAGTCATAGATAACAGCGTCGATGAGGCGCTGGCGGGCCATGCCCGTACCCTGGAGGTGATCCTGCACGAGGATCAGTCCCTCGAGGTGATCGATGACGGTCGCGGCATGCCGGTCGACATTCACCCGGAAGAGGGCGTCTCCGGTGTGGAGCTGATCCTCTGCAAGCTGCACGCGGGGGGCAAGTTCTCCAATAAGAATTACCAGTTCTCCGGCGGTCTGCACGGGGTGGGCATCTCTGTGGTGAATGCGCTGTCCGATCGGGTCGAGGTGACGGTGCGCCGGGATGGCCAGATCTATGACATCGCCTTCGAGCGCGGTGACAAGGTGCAGGAGCTGACCATCACGGGCACCTGCGGTCGCCGCAACACGGGTACCCGAGTGCGCTTCTGGCCCCAGGCGAGCTATTTCGACTCGCCCCGCTTCTCGGTCTCCAAGCTCGAGCACCTGCTCAAAGCCAAGGCCGTGCTCTGCCCCGGCCTCACCATCAAGTTCCTGGACAAGAACACCGGCATCAAGCTTGAGTGGTGCTACGAGGATGGCCTCAAGGATTACCTCATCGATGCGGTCAAGCAGTTCACCTGCCTGCCGGAGCAACCCTTCGTCGGCACCTTCAGCACAGAGCAGTCCGCGGTGGACTGGGCCCTCTGCTGGTTGCCGGAAGGAGGCGAGTGCCTTGCCGAATCCTATGTGAACCTCATTCCTACCGCCCTTGGCGGCACTCACGTCAACGGCCTGCGCCAGGGCTTGCTCGACGCCATGCGCGAGTTCTGCGAGTTCCGCAACCTGCTGCCGCGCGGAGTCAAACTCACGCCGGAAGACATCTGGGATCGCTGCGCCTACATCCTCTCGGTCAAGATGCAGGATCCCCAGTTCGCCGGTCAGACCAAGGAGCGGCTCTCATCCCGCCAGAGCTCGGCCTTTGTGTCCGGGGTGGTGAAGGATGCCTTCAGCCTCTACCTCAACAGCAACACCGAGCTGGCGGAGCAGATCGCCGAGATCTGTATCAGCAGCGCCCAGCGCCGGATGCGCGCCGCCAAGACGGTGGTGCGCAAGAAAATCACCCAGGGCCCAGCCCTGCCCGGCAAGCTCACCGACTGCAACTGCGCCGACCCCATGCAAGGCGAATTGTTCCTGGTGGAGGGTGACTCCGCGGGCGGCAGCGCCAAGCAGGCGCGGGATCGTGAATTCCAGGCCATCATGCCCCTGCGCGGCAAGATCCTGAACACCTGGGAGGTCGAAGCCGGTCAGGTGCTCGCCTCCCAGGAAGTGCACGACATCTCGGTCGCCATCGGTCTGGATCCGGACTCCGAGGATCTCTCCGGACTGCGCTACGGCAAGGTGTGCATACTCGCGGATGCGGACTCGGATGGTCTGCACATCGCCACCCTGCTGTGCGCACTCTTTGTTAAGCATTTCAGAACCTTGGTCAAGCAGGGTCACGTCTACGTGGCCATGCCGCCGCTCTACCGCATCGACATCGGCAAGGAGGTCTTCTATGCCCTCGACGAGGATGAGAAGAACGGCGTGTTGCAGCGAGTCGAGGCGGAGAAGAAGAAGGGCAAGGTGATGGTGACCCGATTCAAGGGCCTGGGTGAGATGAACCCCAAGCAGCTTCGCGAAACCACCATGGACCCCAACACCCGCCGCCTGGTGCAGCTCACCATGGACGACGCGGGAGAAGAAGGGGACGAGACCCTGGCGCTGATGGACATGCTGCTGGCCAAGAAGCGCGCCTCCGATCGCCGCGAGTGGCTGGAAGAGAAGGGCAACCTGGCGATCATCTAGGTCAGCCACCCTTGTCGCGCGTGGCGGCAAGGGTAACCAGGCCATCCTCTGATGGCCGTCAACTGGCCCCTCTGGGCCAGAAGCATCAGCCGGAGTCGCCAGCAGGCGGCTCCAGAACCGGAAGAGAATTATCACATGAGTGATGCTATCGAGCTCAGTCTGGATGGGGTAGAGCGTCAGCCGATGCGCACCTTTACCGAACAGGCTTACTTGAACTACTCCATGTACGTCATCATGGATCGGGCCTTGCCGCACATCGGCGATGGCCTCAAACCTGTGCAGCGGCGCATCATCTACGCCATGAGCGAGCTGGGGCTGTCGGCCCTCTCCAAGCACAAGAAGTCCGCCCGTACTGTGGGTGACGTGCTGGGTAAGTACCATCCCCATGGCGACAGCGCCTGCTATGAAGCCATGGTGCTGATGGCCCAGCCCTTCTCCTACCGCTACCCGCTGGTGGACGGTCAGGGCAACTGGGGGGCGCCGGACGATCCCAAATCCTTCGCCGCCATGCGTTATACCGAGGCGCGGCTGTCCCGCTTCTCCGAGCTGCTGCTCTCCGAGCTCGGCCAGGGGACTGTGGAGTGGACCCCGAACTTCGACGGCACCATGAAGGAACCCGTGGTGTTGCCGGCCCGTCTGCCGCACATATTGCTCAACGGGGTGACCGGTATCGCGGTCGGTATGGCGACAGATATCCCGCCCCATAACGCTCGGGAGGTGGCTTATGCTTGCGCCGAGCTGCTGGACAACCCAAACGCCGGTCTGGATGTGCTGATGCAGCATATTCAAGGGCCAGACTACCCAACCAACGCCGAGATCATCACCCCTCGCGACGACATCCGCAAAATCTACGAGACCGGCAAGGGCTCCATCAAGCAGCGGGCGGTGTGGAGCGAGGAGGATGGTGACATCGTCATCACGGCGCTGCCCCATCAGGCGTCCGGCGCCAAGATCATGGAGCAGATCGCCGCCCAGATGGTGGCCAAGAAGCTGCCCATGGTCACGGATCTGCGGGACGAATCGGACCATGAGAACCCGACCCGTCTGGTGATCATCCCCCGCTCCAACCGGGTGGACGTGGAGGGGCTGATGGCCCACCTGTTCGCCACCACGGATCTGGAGAAGAACTATCGGGTCAACCTCAATATCCTGGGTCTGGACAACAGGCCCCAGGTGAAAGATCTCAAGATGATCCTCTCCGAGTGGATCAGCTTTCGCCGTGAGACGGTGCGTCGCCGCCTGCAGTTCCGCCTGGACAAGGTGCTGGCCCGCCTGCACATCTTGGAAGGCTTGCTGATCGCCTACCTCAACATCGACGAGGTGATCGAGATCATCCGCACCGAGGATGAGCCGGGCAAGGTGATGGTGGAGCGCTTCAACATCAGCGAGACCCAGGCCGAGGCCATTCTCGAGCTCAAACTGCGCCATCTGGCGAAACTCGAAGAGTTCAAGCTGCGTGCCGAGCAAAGCGAGCTGGCCGAGGAGCGTGACAAGCTGGAACTCATCCTGGGCTCCGAGCGTCGCCTCAATACCCTGCTCAAGAAAGAGCTGCTGGCGGATGCCGAGAAGTACGGCGACGAGCGCCGCACCCCGCTGGTGGAGCGCGCCACCGCAGTCGCGCTGACCGAAAAAGAGCTGACCCCGAGCGAGCCGGTCACCGTGATCCTGTCCGACAAGGGCTGGGTGCGCGCCGCCAAGGGCCACGACGTGGACGTGGAGGGGCTCTCCTACAAGGCGGGGGACAGCTATCTCGCCCACGCCTTTGGCCGCAGCAACCAGCAGGCTGTGTTCCTCTCGACCTTGGGAAGAACCTATGCCCTGGAGGCCCATACCCTGCCTTCCGCCCGCAGCCAGGGGGAGCCGCTCACCGGCCGCTTTGCGCTTGGCGCAGGTGAAGAGGTGCGTCATCTGGTGATGGGCAACGAGGGTGAGCCTTACCTGATTTGTTCCGACGCCGGTTATGGGTTCGTGTGCAACTACGACGACCTCATCGGCAAGAACAAGAATGGCAAGGCGCTGCTGACCGTGCCGGAAGGGGGCCTGGTGATGGCGCCCCAGAAGATTGGCTCACCGGAGAGCGATCTCTGCATGGCCATCTCCAACGAGGGTCGCATGCTGTTGTTCCCGCTCAATACCTTGCCGGTGCTCGGCAAGGGCAAGGGTAACAAGCTCATCAGCATTCCGTCAGCTCGCGTCAAGGCGCGGGAGGAGTTCGTGGTGATGGCGGCTGTCATCCCGCAAGGCCAGTCGGTGACCCTGTTCGCCGGCAAGCGCAAGCTGACGCTGAAACCGTCCGACCTTGACTACTACCGCGGCGAGCGCGGCCGCCGTGGAGCCAAGTTGCCAAGAGGCTTGCAGCGGGTGGACAGGATAGAGATCGAACCCACTGCTGGTGAGACAGTAGTAGGGGAAAATCAGGAAGGGTAAGAAAATAGAAAAGGGCGCGAAAGCGCCCTTTTAGCAAACTAACTCATCTTAGAAAGATGGTTATATTACTTTTTGAATAGCAAAGATTTTAATTGTAATGGATGTAATGCAGGCCTAGTTTTGTGCAACATTTTATGGCAATTAGAGCAAACTACCAGAACATCTTCTATTGTGGTTGGGAGGTCAAAGTCTCTTTCTGACAGAGGATTAATATGATGACACTCAATAAATTCAAATCCTAGTTCACCATATGTCTCTTCAAAGTTAAAATCACATATCTGACAGTTATACCCATAGGTTTTCTTTGCATCTAAAACTAGTTTTCTATTTCTTTTGAAGAAAGTAGCCTCACGTGTCTCTCTACTTCCTTCATTATATTCTTCGTCTATCTCTGACTCCTTCAAACTCAATGGCAGTGGTGGTAAGGATATAGGTTCTTTTTTTATTAAGGTTTTTACATATCCTGAGGCTCCACCAAAACGTAGTAACCGTTCACTTTTTACCCTGTAAACATTCCCACTTGGTCTAAATTTAGGTAAATAATCTACATCTGATTTAAATTGCGTCCAATTTAAATCGATATCCTGTGTCTTGAAGAAAAATATATAAGGAAAATGTGTGCTTCCCCATAAAAACTTGGATAGTTCAAGTAGCTGTTCTTTTGGGAAAAGTTTTACATGGCAAAGAACCGGTATTTCCTCTAAACCACCGGTGCTTTTTATAAGAAGCATAACGTCATTATAAGTTAGCTGGTTTATGACACTCTTTGCCCCTAATGGTACGCCCCATACGTTACACCATCCATCTGGGAATTCATTTAATAAGGATTCACTAATTGATGCTCTTAGTTCTATTGGGCATTGCGCGACTATGTCTGATATGGCTATGTCACTATAAATAGTCTTTGGGAAGTCAGCGGTTGCACCTTTTAATCCAACATCATGAAAAAACAACTGCATAGTAAACACCTAGGTAAATATAGTTTGTTCTAACTATACAACTGTTCCTTGTGTTGTGCCTTAACTGTTTTTGGTATTTATAAATATATTTTTCAGCGACATTTTATAGTTATGTTATTTATGTGGCATAGTTCAACTCGCGTTGATGATATGAAATCATTTTTATGTCATCGATATAAGCAGGACAGTAAACTTTATTAGCATGGCGTAATAAGGCATCCGTGAAAAGTGGTTGCAGCTTTTCTGTCAACCGCTTTCCAATTACATAGATCAATAGAGTGGCTGATTATGCTAATCGACCCTACTTGATTCAGCTCCCTGCTGGTCGATGGCTGCTGTGATGGTTTGCTCCCCCTCATCCCCGACCCTTCTCCCGCAAGGGGAGAAGGGGGCTCAGACCTCAGCTAATCAGGGTGATGGTGGTGGCGTGGCTGGACGTTGCTATTTGGACGAGGGCGAGATGGGGGAGGAGTCTGACAGTCTGGAATAACCACTTATGTATGGAGTGACTACCACGAATGGAGGCTGGCACGGGCTGGTCCCCTCTCCCTTGGGAGAGGGCCAGGGTGAGGGGAATTGGTTGGTCGGGTGTAGCAACCAGGCGGCATGACACCGCTGAATCTCAGTTATTGAAATTCCAGGCAATCGGCAGCTCGACGTCGAAGACAAGCGCATCCCCGTCGAGATTAAAGGGCAGGCTGGTCTGGTGTTGGTCGTACTCATTGATGATCAGACAGCTCTCGGCGAAGTTGGACTCGTAGTTGATCTGGGCCACTCCCTCGCGGTCGTCAGCGAGTTCGATGCTGAGCACCCGCAGCGGGTTCTCCTGGCTGAGGTTTACCCGGGTATCTCCCACATCCACCAGCCGCTCCAGCAGGGGGAAGAAGTCCTGCTTGTGAGCCTCTATGGCTTGGGCGATGGCCTGCTTGAGCTCACTCTGGCTGGCGAAGGGGCCGCCCAAGGGGTAGCGGGTCTGGATCCTTTCCTGAGTCATGGGGTGTCCTCCTTAATTGAGATATGAGAATAGCGTGAGCCGCTTTGGAGGCCCTTGATACTGGACCCGAGATCGGCCTGTTTTATTGCAAACTATCGACTCTGCCTTATCCCATCAGGGTATTCCTCGCCCTGATAGCTGAAACGATCTGTAAAATCACCATAAGGCAGCTGTTTATAAAACATCAGGCTGGGATACGGCCATTGCGCACCAGGGCCCGGCGGATGTTTCTGCACAGCTTGCCGAAGCGGTAGAGCTGGTCGAAGGTCGGCGGTATGCCGCGAGCTATCTGATATTGCCAGTAGCAAAGATCCGTATCCACCAGCTCCATCAGCTTCTTGGGGCAGCCGATGCAGGTGTTGTCGGGGCCGCATTTGAAGGTGTCCGGCTGGTAGAGCGGGAATTCTTGCTTCACGGCGTCGATGATCTGCTGCATGGCGGTGATACGGTCGGGTTTTCTGCTCATGGCTGGCCCCTGCTGCTGGTGGAAAGGCGCCATTATAACCCTGACAAATAACAGGCCTATGACGCTTAGGGGGTAGTGCCGTAACGACTGCATGGGGGATCGACCCCTTTCCTCTTTTCTTCTTCCCCCTGATCCCCAGCTCTCCCTCCCTTTTTCTGTAAAGGGAGGGAGAGGGCACAGATCCTGGCCAGGTGGGAGGGCGAGAGCATGGTGGCTTCTCTCTGGCACGGTTTCGGGGCATGATGAAAGCCCCAATCGAATCATTTTTGATAGTCTCAACCCCGGGAGATGCGATGAGAAGATATGCCCCCCTCTTGCTGTGCGGCTGGATCTGGTGCGCGCAGGCCGAGGCGCCAGAGCCGGCAGCGCCGGTACAAGAAGGCACCCTGGCCAACCAGAAGTTGATCCAGGATGCCATGGTGGGCGTGGCGGCCTGGGTCGCCACCAAGGGCTGTCAGGCGCCGGAGCGCTTCGTGCCCGTGGTGTTGGAGCCCTCACGGGGTGAACCCGGTAGCCGTTACTGGCAGGAGCGCTGGACCGTGATCGGCTGCGGCGCCGAGTATCCCGTGGTGATCGATTTTCGCGAGACCGGGCTGGAAAGCGCCATGTGGACTATTACCCGCTGAGCGTCTGCGGCGGGCTGCTTTGCCTTATAAGGACGCTCGGGCCGCGCTCAGATTGACCGAGCATGGCGCTGCGTGAATGACAGGGTGCCATCCCATCCCGCAGTGAGAGCACGGCAAGCGAGTGAGCAATAAACGAGAGGCCCCCGCAACCCAAGGTTGCGGGGGCCTCTGCATTATTTTGACATTACTGCGGCATGGCTTCTGCATGACGCAGTGGCTGCCTAGGGTCGCCGATGGCGACGCCAATCCCCGTCAGGCGGCGACGGGCACGGCCGAGGGGGTGAGCCTGGCGGCGATCAGCAGGCGCAGGCGCGGCACCAGCAACAGCAGGACAAGCCCGCCCGCCAAGGATCCCCAACCCAGCATATTGAACACGGCGCCGTAGCCCGGGTTGGTGGCGACCGGGGTGCTGCCGCTGTTTTGCGGCATGGCTGCGGAGACATAGCCCGCCAGCACGGAGGCGACGCCGGTCACCATCATCCAGCAGCCCATCATCAGCCCCTGCAATCTGGCGGGGGCCAGCTTGCCTATCATGGCGTAGCCGATGGGGGAGATAAGCAGTTCACCTAAGCTCTGCAGCACATAGCTGATGGCAATCCATTTGAAGGCGACCAGGCCGTCGGCTCCCGCCAGATGGATGCCCACCGGCAGCACCAGCATCCCCAGCCCCATGCAGAACAGGGAGGCGGCAAACTGGGAGGGGATGTCGATGCGCCAGCCCTGCTCGCGCAGGCGTTTGAACAGCAGGGCCATCAGGGGGCCGCCGATGACGATGACCAGGGTGTTGATGTTCTGGATCCACTGGGGGGCCACTTGCCAGCCGAACACATTGAGGTTGATGTTGTGCTCGGAGAAGAGCATCAGCCCCATGGGCGCCAGCTGGTAGAGGGACCAGAAGATGAGGGAGCCGAGGGCCAGGATAAGGTAGGCCACCATGCGGCTGCGCTCGGCCGGATCCCGATGGCGCGCCGTCATCACGCAGAGCAGCACCAGCACCAGGGCGCCGAGCAGCAGCACGAAGCTGCCGCTGAAGCTGGCGTGGGTCAGCAGCAGGCGCAGGGCTGGCACCAGCAAGGCCAGGATGGCGAGGCCGCCGAGCATGCGCAGGTAGAAGCCGCGCCCCTTGATGTGGCGCAACGGCGTGTTGATATCCGCCAGAATGGGCCAGAAGCAGAGGGTGGCTATGATGGCCAGCACGTTGCCTAGGGTGGCGAACAGGAACAGGGTGCGGTAGTCCTCGGTCAGCTGGAAGTAGCCCGCCACCGAGAAGCCGATGAAGAAGCCCAGGTTCATGCCGGCGTAGTTCCAGAGGAAGGCGCTCTCGCGGTGGTGATCGTCCGGGGCGAAGCGCTGGGTCAGCATCATGTTGAGACAGGTGACGTTGAGGCCGCTGCCGGTGAGGAACATGGCGAGCCCCCAGTAGAGGCCATCGACCCCCATCTCGGCGATGAGGTAGCAGCCGATGACCTGCAACACCATGCCCATGACGAACAGGTTGCGGTTGCTGAGGTAGCGCCCGCCGAGGTAGCCGCCAAACAGGTGCAACCCGTAGTTGAAGGCGCCGAAGATCCCCATCATGGCGTTGGCCTGGGATTCGCTGAAGCCGAGCCGCTTGGTGGCGTAGAGCACCAGGGTGGAGTAGAGCACGGCAAAGCCCAAGGTGGCGAAGGTCTGGATAAAGAACAGGGCACCCGAGCCCGGGGGGACGCTGGCGTGATGAGAAGCTGGAATCGAAGCGCTCACGGTTTGTCTCCTGTGAGAGGGAAAGTCACAACTCATCCTGAGAGCGTACCGGTCTGTTGCCGGCCAGCCTGTCGCGCGTCCATGCGGCTTGCAAGGCTGGTCGGCCATTTAGCGACCAGTCCGGGCAAATAGCCAGACCCAAAATTTAATCGAGCGCAATTAATTTATTTTTATTAACTTAATCTGACTATCTATTCTGCTTGTTGTTGCGTGTTGGTAACGCTCTGGTGGGTGAGGATGGTGCCAGCTCGACTCAATTGATGGCTGTTCGGCACCCGTTGACTCAGGAAGGCGAGATCCCTGTCACCCTCGCCATAGTATTGCTGTCAGGGATGCGGGGGAAAGGGGAGTGCGCTGTCCGGGCGTTTTACCCGCCGGAGTGCATAACTATCCGAATATCACTGTCTGAATAATGGTGCCGCTTTGCCGTGGCCCAGGCGCGGATAACAGAACGCCCGGCGAACCGGGCGTTGGATAAGGAGTGCGAACCACAGACGGGATCAGAAGTCGTGGTAGAGGGGCCAGCCGAGCAGTGGGTGCTTGAGACCGGCGCGCATCTCCATGTTGTCGAGCTTCTCCGGCGAGGCGTTCTCTTGCTGTAACTGCTGGTACTGGCGCACAAAGCTCAGGGTATGCAGCAGGTTGGGCACGAAACCCGGGCTCAACTCCTGGCGCAGGGCGGTCGCCATGTCGGCGGGCAGCTCACCGAGCAGGTGTTCGAGCTGGACGGCGATATGATCCTTGTCAAACCAGGCATCTTGCAGCACGACATCCCGTGAAAGACGACGTTTTAGATCCTGTTTCACCTTCAAACCGGCGCCGCACAGGATGCGATAGAGCAGGGCCTCCGCCAGCTTGTCCTCCATGGTGGGGTGATCGTTGTCATAGGCGAAGAAGTGGCTGTCCAGCAGACCCATCAGCCGGGTCTTGTTGTGCTCGGTCAGCGCTTTTTCATACTCCTGCCAACCTTGCCACTCCTCCACGTCCGGCGGGCTGGAGATCTTGTCCAGGAGCCGCGCGTCCACGTCGCCGTAGAGGCTGTTGCCCGTCTGCTTGGGGCTGACGGAGATGAGCATGGACCAGCCCTTCTGGAACGGCTTGATGGGCCCTTCCGGCGCCTGCAACAGGGCCAGCGCCTTGGCGGTATCCCGCTGGGAGAGCTCCTGCAGCCCCAGGCTGACCACGCCGATGACGTCGTGGGCGGCCTGCTCCAGCAGGTGCATCTTGTACTTGTTGTAGTACTTGTCGGCGAATTTCAGGCTCATCAGCACAGCCTTGCCCTTGATGGCGGCAAGCTGTTGGGAGCTCAGGCGTTCGTTGTCGCGACCGAAGCGCAACACCTGGCTGAGGAAGGGGCCTTCATTGGCCTCGCGGATGACTAGTTGCATGACTCTCTACCTCAATCCAGGAAGCTGAACATGTCGTCGACGTCGCCGTACTCGTCTTCCTCGACCTTGTTCTTCTCCTTGGCCTGCATCACCAGTTCGGCGGCGAACTTGTTGATGATGCCATCCCAGGAGGAGTGCTCATTGCGCAGCAGGGACTTGATGGCTTTCTCCACCTCGGGGGCCTGCTCGCGAATGAGCATCAACAGGCTGCGCGGGTCATCCAGGGAGTAGTCGTGGGTGCCCTCGGCCTGCTGGCGCTCGCTGTAGCGCAGGGACTCCTCGAGATCTTCCTCCTCGGCGTGCAGCACGTCGCGATAGCCTTCGTCATCCTCGTAGCGATCGCCGCGATAGAACTCGATGAAGGGGATGGCGAGGTAGAAAAGACCGGCCGGATCCTCGGCGATGCACTCCAGGATCTCCCGCTGCTTGGCCTCGCTGTCCTGGGTGCGGATCAGGTAGTTGAGGAAATCGAAGGTGTGCTGCTGCAGCTCGTCGGCGTTGTTCTTGATAGCCTCTTCCCAGTAGAGGGGCTGCTGGCAGACGATGTCGCGGATCCGCTCCGGGGTCATCAGCTCGGAGATGATGGACGGGAAAGAGATGTCGTGCTGGCCATTGATCTGGGTCAGGGTGACGATATCAATGTTTTCAATGACTTCGGCCAACTGCTCGTCGGACATGGTCTTGGCGATCAGCTCGAACTTCTCGCTGGCCTGTTTCGGCTCGATCACCGCCAGCTCTTTGATCTCGATGGCGGTAATTTCTATCAGACTATTGCTCATGCTCTTATCCACTGCTGGCCCCAATTAGAAACGCACTTCGTCGTACATGTCCCGATCGTCTTCCTCTCCATCACCACCATGGTAGTCGGCGTCGGCATCTTCCCCGTCCTCGTCATCCTCGTCGCGCAGCTCATAGTCATCATCGGCATGACGGCCGCCGCGGGGCATGGGGTTGTCCAGCAGATAGACCACGGCGCAGGCCTCGATGAGCTGCTCCTCGCTCTGGGCCCGCACCGCCTTGACCAGGGGCAGGTCGGCATTGTTGAACGCCACTGACACCTTGAACTCGTCCCAGGAGGGCTGGAGGCCGCTACCGAGCCAGCCGCTCCACAGCGCCTTGGCCTTGGGGGGAAACTGCACCCGGCCATAGAGGGCCAGCGGCAGGTATTCGGGCATGAACTCCAGCATGCTGATATCCGCCAGCAGCAGGGCCTTCATCTTGCCGGTGAACTGTTCCAGCGCCTTGGGCTGATCCTGATCCCGGTAGGATTCGATGTTTTCGCCGGCATCGCTTTGCAGCGCCTTGAGCCGCGCCTGGTCCCATTTTTTTTGCATATCAGCCTCAGGGGTAGAATTGGTCCCACATCTCCTGCATGGCAGCAGCGGGATCGGTCACGATGACGTTGTTGAAATCTTTGATAAAAGCGGCGCGCGCCTTGGGATCGGAAAGCACTTCATAGGCCTTCTTCACCTGATGCAGCCGGATGGCTGCCTGCTCTTGTTGTTCTTCACTCGCCCCGATCAGCTTGTCGGGGTGGTACTGGTTGGAGAGCCGTCGATAGGCTTTCTTGATGTCGTTTTCGCTGGCGTTGGACTTGACGCCCAGCACCCGAAAGTAGTTGTTCATGGCAGATCCTGCATCACTGGCATCATCAGAGTCACAATGCTGGCGCCGGAGGGCTTGGGGAACCAGGCACGGTAAAAACCCGTCATTTTAACGGAAACAAAGCGCCGCCGCCATGAAAGTGCCGCCACCTTGCGCGAAAAGAAGCCAAACGGGAGTTGGCGCGGGATCCGGCGCCGTGCCCGCCAGCGGAGCTACACTGGCAGAAGGGGTGACGGGCTGGAACTCTTTCGCCACCACGTTGCCCAACCGCAGGGATCGGCCGGCGTCACGGCTCGATCGGCATCCATCAGGCACCGTCAGAACGGGTCAGCATAAGGAATCATCAGCATGTTCAAACCTTGTCTTCTCTCCCTCGCGCTCGTGAGCAGTGTCGCCTTCGCCGTCGATTCGCTGCCGGTCGTCCCCATGATAGGCGACATCACCAAGGGGCAGTTCATGGAGCGGGCCGAGCAACGCTTCGCCATGCAGGACAAGAACGGGGATGGTGTGCTCTCGGTCGCCGAGAAGGAGGCAACCCTGGCCAAGGTGGAAGAGGTGATCAAGCAGGCGGGCAAGCCTGTGCCCGAGCGGATGAGTCACCTCAAGCCGAGAGGGGATACCACCAAGGCGCAGTTCATGGCGCGCCAGGAGAAGATCTTCGAGCGGCTGGACAAGAACGGGGATGGGGTGATTGGCGAGAGCGAGCGGGCTGACATCAAGGCCAATCTGGAGAAGCGGGTGATGGAGTCCACGCAATAGACGGCGTTTGTGCCGCCCATTCCATGCCATAAAAAAGAGCCCGGTCTTGTGACCGGGCTCTTGTCATTGCGGGATCTGCGGGCGCATTACCAGCTCGCCCACAGCAGCCTGAGTTTCAGTCCCCAGCGGCTGCTCCAGCCGGTAGTGCTGCTTGTCAGCTTGCCATCCTTGATGATGAGGAAGGTCGGGGTGACGCCGACCTGCCACCGGGCGGCGAGATTGCCCTGCTCATCGTTGTGGGTGGGAAAGCTCAAGCCCTTCTTGCTCATGCCTAACTGCAACTGGGCGTTGTTGCCGGAGCGCAGCGCCACCGTCAGCACGTTTTCCCCCTCTTGCCATAGCTGCTCCACCGTTGGCGTGGTGAAGCGGCACACACCGCACCAGCTGGCCCAGTAGTAGACCAAGAGCGGCTGGTCCCGACTCAGCTCGGCGAGACTGGTGCGCGTGTCATCTTGCAGGGTGAAGGGGGCTTCCATGGCCCCGGCGGGCAAGGTCGGGCCGCGCCACAGATCCAGCAGGGTGGAGACGACCAGCGCCATCAACAGCAGCCAGAGCGCCTCCTTGCCCCAGCGTTTCCAGCGGGGCGCCTTGGATACAACAGCCTCTGTCATGGGTTATCCCAACTTGGCCAGTTCGGTTTTCACCAGCTGATCCAGCTGCTCATAGGAGAGGGCACCCGGTACCAGCTGGTTGCCGATAAGCGTCGCCGGGGTGCCTTGTACGCCCAGGAGTGTGCCGATGCGCAGGCTGTTGCGCAGCTCCTCGGTGGCCTTGGCATCGGGCTTGAGGGCCACATTGCCGGTGGCGGCCAGGGCCTTGTTGATGTCCGCCTCGGTCAGTATGCCCTGCTTGCTCATCAGCTTGTCGTGCAGGGTGAGGAAGCGGGCCGGATCCTGTTGCCACAGGGTCAGGCTGTACTGAGCCGCCTTGGCGGAGGTCTGCCCCTTGAACGGCAACAGCTTGATCACCAGCCCCAGATCGTTTGGATAGGCCTTGAGCAGCTTGGTCACCTGGGGATCGAACTGCTTGCAATAGGGGCAGTTGTAGTCGGTGAACAGCACCAGGGTCAGCTTGGGGTTCTTGGCACCCAGACGCGGGCTGGTGGCGCTGTTGAACAGCACGTCCTTGTTACCCTTGATAAAGTCACCGAGCTGGGCCTCCTGGGCTGCGGCATTCTGCTTCTCCCAGGATTCGGCCGCCTCGTCGAGGATCTTGGGATTCTGTACCAGGGTCTCGCGGATCAGCTCCTTGATGCGCGCCTCCTGCTCGGGGGTGAAGGGGGCGGCATGCAGGGCCGGAGCCAGCAAGGTGGCAGAGAGAGAGGCGATCAGGGTCAGGGTACGCAGCTTCATGGTTGTTCTCCTTGGATTCGGTCGTTGTCCGGCGCCAGGCCGGCTTTTTTCAAGACGATGAGCAGGTCGGCCTTGTCGAGCAGGGGGGAGAGGGTCTCTCCCGCCGGCAGACCCGGGCCGTAGATCTGGTTGAAGGGCACGGCGGCCGCTCCGCGCTTGCGCAGGAAGGCGGCTATGGTGTCGTCGGGTCTGCTCCAGTCACCGCGCAGGGCTACCAGGTCCGGTGCCGAGAGGGCCTCTTGCACCTCATCACGCAGCAACACGTTGTATTTGTTGGCCTTGCAGGTCACGCACCAGTCGGCGGTGACATCCACGAAGACCCGCTTGTTCTGGGCCAATGCCTGCAGGATGGCAGCCTCCGACAGGGGTTGCCAGGCCACCTTGTCACTGTTGCCACTGCCGGTGACCGTGAAGGCGCTGCCCAGCAGCAGGGCGCCGCCGATCAGGGCCGAGAGTGACAGTGCCAGCGTGACGCCGCGAACGCCATAGCGCCAGAGGATGCCAACCAGCAGGACCAGCAGCAGGCCCGCCATCAGCCAGCGGCTGGCCATGGTGCCCAGATGGTTGCCGAGCAGGCTCAGCAGCCAGAGGCTGGAGCCCAGCATCATCAGGCCGAGCAGGATGCGCAGTCGCCCCATCCAGCGCCCCGGTTTTGGCAGCAAGAGCGCCAGGCGCGGCAGGGCCGCCACCAGCAGCCAGGGCAGGCTCATGCCAAGCCCCAGCGCCGTGAAGATGAGCCAGAGCTCCCCGAGCGGGGCCACCAAAGCGAAGGCAACGGCGGTGCCGAGGAAGGGGGCAGAGCAGGGGGTCGCCAGCAGGGTGGCGAAGCTGCCCTGCAGGAAGTGACCGCCGAGGCCGTTGCCGCCGCTGGTGGCGAGCCGGGTGCTGAGGCTGCTTGGCAGGCGGATCTCGAACAGGCCCAGCAGGTTGGCGCAAAACAGCGCCGTCACCGCCACCATGAAGCCGATGAAACCGGCGCTCTGGAACTGGATGCCCCAGCCGACGGCGCCCTGGGTGGCGCGCAACAGTGTGCTCATGGCAGCCAGCAGCCAGAAGGAGGCGAGGATGCCGGCGCTGGCGGCGAGGAACTGCTTGCGCACCTCGCCTCGCTGCCGGTCTTGCTGTTGCAGCACCGAGCCGAGCTTGAGGGCCAGCACAGGCAGCACGCAGGGCATCAGGTTGAGGATGAGGCCGCCGAGCAGCGCCACCCCCAGCAGCCAGATCAGCGAGTTGCTCTGGCTGGGCAGGGGGAGGGGAGCGCCGATGGGGGCCGAGCCCTGCCAGGCCTGATCCCCACTGGTGAGCAGCAGGCCGAGCGTCTTGCCACGCAGATCCGGCGCATCCCCCTGCCAGCCATCGCTGACCGGCACCCGGGCTATCAGGGTATTGCCCTGCACCTCCAGCTCAGGCTTGCCGAATTCGGCTCCCTCCAGCGCATCGATAAAGAGGGCCGGAGCCTGCCAGCCATCCGCCCGCTCCGCCAGGATCTGCAGCTGGTTGTGCTGATAGCCGAGCCTGACGTCCATATCCCTTGGCAGGGATTGGGGCAGGGCGCTCATGGCCTTGGCCCAGGCGAAGTCGAAACCGGCGGGCGCCTTCCCATCCACATCGAGGGTGAAGGGGTAATCGGTCAGGATGCAGACGTTGCTGCAGGTAGAGAGGCGCAGTGTGCCCCTGAGCTGCTCATCAGCCGGATGGCGTAGGCTGAGGGGGAAGCTGACGCTTCGCTGGTAGCCCTGGGTGCTGAGCCCGGCCACCTCGAAGTGGCGGGGCACGGGCCAGTGCCACTGGAAGTCCGTGACCGGCTCGTCCCACAGGATCTGGGGCGCTATGCCCCCTTCACCCGGGCTGTGCCAGTAGGTTTTCCAGCCCGACTCCAGGGCTATGTCGAGCAGAACGCGGGTCTGCTGTGGGTCGCTGCGATCGGCTTGCAGCCTGACCTTGGCGTGATCGTTCTGGGGGCTGATGAGCCAGCCCGTGTCGCTGGCCAACCCTGAGGATTGCCACAGCAAGCAGCCCAGTAACAGGGTTGCCTTGAAGAAATTTGACATCGATAGTCTCTCGCAAAAATGAATGACGGCTAATGGCTAGCAGTCGAACTCATTCTCGCCAGACGCAGAGACGAAGGTGCAGGCGCCGCTCGGGCGGCGAGATGACCCTCGGGGGCGGCAAGGGGGGCGTGTGGCGCCAGAGCGGGGCCAACAGGGCTATCACCAGGGCGATGGCGAAGAACAACTGCTCGACGCAGAGCAGGGTAGCGGCGCTCAGCCACTTGCCATTGAGCTGGCAGCTGTTTGGCTGCGGGCTGCCGGACTTGGCGCTATTCTGATCCTCGGCATCCCCAAGGGGGGGAAGTGCCTGACAGCTGAGGGCGTGATCGAGCATGGCCAGCCGGGCCAGCGGCTGGGCCGCACAATTGAGCACCAGCAGGCAGACCAGCAGCAGGAGTCGTTTCGCCACGCGTTGTTGGTGAATCATGCTCGCCTCATTCATCTCGATGGGCACATCCTAACGGCCAATGGCGGGTGGGGCAAGCCGGGGGACATTCCCCGTCCGATGAGAGAGGCCGGGGTGGTCAGTTCTGTTTGGCGAACGCTTGTTCGCTAAAAGGGGGACCAGTATACTGCGCCGAGTTAAATTCCGAGGTGTTCGATGCTCAAACTTGCCCGTGTGCTGCTGCTAACCCTGCTGCTCGTCTTCTGGTTCGTGTTTGGTCTGCTGCTCTGTCTGGTGCGCCCGCGCCACCCCAACAACGTCTATGTCTTCGCCCGCATGTATCATGCGGTCTGCCCGCTGATCGGGCTCAAGGTCAGGGTCACCATTCCGGACGAGATCAAGTCGGTCGGTCCGGCTGTCTATGTCTGCAACCACCAGAGCAACTTCGACATCTTCACCGTGACCGGCGCCGTGGTGCCCGGCGTGGTGGCGGTAGGCAAGAAGAGCCTGCTGTGGCTGCCCTTCTTCGGCCTCATCTTCTGGCTCTCCGGCAACGTGCTGATCGACAGATCCAACCGCTCCCGCGCCATCGGCACCATAGGCCAGGTGGTGGATCGCATCAAGAGCCGTGGTACCTCCATCTGGATGTTCCCGGAGGGGACCCGCTCCCAGGGCCGCGGCCTGCTGCCGTTCAAGGCCGGCGCCTTCCATACCGCCGTGCAGGCCGAGGTGCCCGTGGTGCCCATCGTCTGCTCCAGCTACTTCGGTCAGGTGGATCTGAACCGTTGGGACAACGGCGAGGTGCTGCTGGAGATGCTGCCCCCCGTGTGCAGCAAGGAGCATGGCGCCGCCGGCATTCGCGAGCTGTCCGACAACTGCCGGGCCCGGATGGAGGCCAAGCTGGCGGAGCTGGACGCCAGGCTCGGTCATCACAAGGCCGCCTGAGCCTGAGAAGAGAGAAAGGGAGCCGCAGGCTCCCTTTTTTATTGGTGAAAATCACCACTTCATTGGTTTTTTTCACCATCATCTGCTTGTTGAATTCCTACCAATAATCCCCATCTAGTTGTAAAGAAAGGATAAATCATCTTGGCATGGCTCTTGTAATGGTATGGGGAGAGAGTGACATCCCATCAACAAGGAGCCAGACCATGAGCGTATTTAGCCGCCTGACCGACGTGATCAACGCCAACCTGCACAGCCTGCTCGACAAGAGTGAAGAGCCGGAGAAGATGCTGCGGCTGATGATAGAGGAGATGGAGCAGGTACAGGTCGAGATGAGAACCCAGGCCGCCCGCGTCATCGCCGAGCAGAAACAGCTGGAGCGCCATCAACAGGCGCTGCGCCACCAGATCCAGGAGTGGTCCGCCAAGGCCGAGCTCGCCATCCAGAAGGGGCGCGAAGATCTGGCCCGCGCCGCCCTCACCGAGAAGCTGGCAGAGGTCAAGAAATGCGAACAGCTGGAGCAGGACAAGGCCAGAGTGGCCGAGGTGCTGGCACAGCTGACCGCCGACAGCGAGCGCTTGGCGGCCAAGCTGACCGAGGCGCGGGAGAAGCAGAAGATGCTGACCCTGCGCGAGCAGACCGCCCACAGCCGGATCCGGGCCCGTGCCCAGGTGGACAACCAGCGCATGCACGAGCTGATGGCTCGTTTCGATGGCTTCCAGGGCCGGGTGGATCAGCTGGAAGCCCAGCTGGAGGCGGCGACCCTGGGGCAGAACCCCTCCCTCGAGGCCCAGTTCCGCGAGCTGGAACTCAATGACGAGATCGAACGCGAACTGGCCCGTCTGAAGGGCCAGAAAGTGGAGGTGTGATCATGACCCCCTGGTCGAAAGACCTGGCCCACCGCAAGCTGACCGGCGTCTGCGCCGGCCTTGCCAACGGGTTTGGGCTTTCCAGGGTGACGGTGCGGGTGGTGGCGCTGCTCGCCCTGATCCTGGTGCCGCCCCTGGCCCTGGCGGCCTATCTGCTGGCGGTGCTCATCATGCCGCCGCGCCGTGAGTTGAAGCGCTGGCTGGATTGACCTTGGGTCTTCCCGCCAACAAGTGAGATGCGTGAGGAGCATAACATGCTGGAATTTATCGTTTTAATGCTGGTGCTGGTGACCATGGCGCTGACCGGATTCACAGTGTTGGCCATGCTGCTGGTGAGCGGGGTCTTCGTGCTGTTTGGCGCCCTGGCTGGCATGTTTGCCCTCATCATCAAGCTGGCGCCCTGGTTGCTGTTGCTGCTGGTGGTGTGCTGGTTGCTCAGCAACCGGCGCAGGCACTCCAATCCCTATCGTTAGGCCTCCCTGGCACGTTTCCGGCCACCTTCGCGGTGGCCTTTTTTATGGCGCCGGGCTGGCTGAGCCGGATTGGGGGAGGCTGGCCAGCCAGGATCTCTGCCACTCATCCCACAGGGCCGGGTCTTGTACCAGCCGCTCCTTGAAGGCCTTGCTCTGCAGCTTGAGGCGATATTCGAGGCGCAGGGCCTGGCCCTTGTCGTCGACTTGCTGGCGCCACACCAGGGCCAGGGGTCCTTTGCCTCGCAGGGCGCGAGCCCCCTTGCCGCTCTGATGCTGGCGCAGACGCCTGTCCGGATCCGTGCTGATGCCAGCGTAAAGTGCGCCACTATGGGTGCGTACCAGATAGATAAACCAGTTATTTGCAGGTTTATCGGTACAAACGTCCGTCGTCATGACTCTTTCCACTGCACCTGACTGCGCCTGAGCCGATGAAGGGGCAGCAGGCTGACCAGAAGGCCCGCCCAGACGAAGGCGAAGCCCACGGATTTCACCGGATCCGGCGTCTCCCCGAACCAGAAGATGGCGAGCAGGAAGGCGAGGCTCGGCTCTATGTATTGCAAGAGCCCGACCGTGCTCATGCGGGTGCGGGCCACCGCGTAGCAGAACAGCCCCACCGGCAGCAGGGTGGCGGGGGCACTGCCCATCAACAGCAGGCGCTCGCTCCAGTCGCCGGCCGCGAACAGGCTGGTTCCCTGCAGGGTCAGATAGCCGATGACCAGCAGGGCGATGGGGAGCTGCACCAGGGACTCGAGATAGAGGCTGACCCCGGCGTCGTAGCGTACCTTCTTCTTGATGAGGCCGTAGAAGGCAAAGTTGGCCCCCATGATGAGGGAGAACCAGGGCAGCTCGCCGTAGGAGAACAGCATGTAGGCGAGCCCGGCCAGCGCCAGGGCCACCGCCAGGTGTTTCTGGGGGGTGAGCCTTTCTTTGAGGAAGAGGACGGCGAACACGATGTTGAACAGGGGCGTCATGAAGAAGGCGAGGCTGGTGGCCAGCACCTGGCCCGTGGTCAGGCACCAGGTGAACATGCACCAGCTGATGGACATGACGGGGCCCGCCAGCAGGATGAGGCCGAGCTGGCGCGGCTCGCTGCGAAGGCGCGCCCAGGGCACAGACGTGCCGAGCAGCAGGAAGAGTCCGCCGAGCAGGACGACCGACCAGAGCACCCGGTGGGAGAGCAGCTCCCACATGCTGACCTCGGGCATGAACTGGTAATAGAGCGGCAGCATGCCCCAGAGCACGAAGGAGAGGGCGGCGCTGCCTGGGCCCATCCAGTTCTTCATCAGATTCCGTTTATTAAATTAAACAAATGTGCGCGCATGATAAGTATCCGGTGGCGGTTTCACAAGCGGGATCGGGGTGAAAACTCTGCTACCATAGCCCCTATGAATCGACTCGACGTCCTGTTTGAACAGATCCGGGGCTGCCGCCTGTGCGAGGCCCATTTGCCGCTCGGCCCCAGACCCGTGATCCGTGGGGCCGAGAGCGCCCGCCTGCTTATCATCGGCCAGGCGCCGGGCACCCGGGTTCATGCCAGCGGCATCCCCTGGGACGACCCGTCCGGCGATCGATTGCGGCGCTGGCTCGGGGTGGACAAGGAGACCTTCTACGACGAGTCACGCATCGCCATCATGCCCATGGGGCTCTGCTATCCGGGCCGGGGCAAGTCCGGGGATCTGCCGCCCCGTCCCGAGTGCGCGCCCACCTGGCACGACAAGGTGCTGATGCTGCTGCCCAATATCGAGCTGACCCTGCTTATCGGCCAGTACGCCCAGCATCACTATCTGGGCAAGGCAGCTAAAGGCACCCTCACCGAGACGGTCAGACACTGGGCCGATTATGGCCCGGCCTGGCTGCCGCTGCCGCACCCCTCGCCGCGCAATACCCTCTGGCTCAAGAAGAACCCCTGGTTCGAGCAGGATGTGATCCTGCACCTTAAACAAAGGGTCACCCCACTGCTGGGGTGACCCTCTGGTCATTAAACTCAGGTCGCGGGCTCGGCCACCGGTTTGGACTTGTTGCGGGCCATGGCGACCAGGGGCAGCACTATGCACAGGCACCCCAGCAGCAGCGGCAGACCGGGCTGCTCGTCGAACAGCCAGACCCCGATGACGACCGCCATCAAGAGCCCTGTGTACTCCGCAGAGGCTATTTTGCTCGCCTCCGCCTTGCGATAGGCCACCACGCAGAGCCCGGCGTAGACCATGATCAGTGCCGACGAACCGAAGGCGGGCCACCACATCTGCCACTGCCAGGCGCCCCCCTCCCACCAGGCTAGCGCCAATATGATGGGCATGCTCAGGACATTGGTGAAAAACAGGGTCTGGGCTATGGGCTGCTTGAGCGGAATGCGCTTGATCAGCAGGTTGTTGACTGCCATGGAGAGGGCCACCCCAAGGGCCGCGAGGGCCGCCCAGTTCACCTCGGTCGGGCGCAGCACGATCAGCACCCCGATGAAGCCGAGCAGCGCCGTCAACACCTTCTGGCGTGACAGCGCCTCTCCTGCCAGCCAGACCGCGAGCGGCACCATCAAGAGCGGCGCCGCGTAGAAGAGGGCGTTGGCGGTGGCGAGGGGCAGGCGGGTGAGGGCGACCACCATCAGGCAGACGCCGATGGCCCAGATATGGGCCCGCAGCAGGTGCCACTTGATGGCGACCGGCGGATTGCGGCGCCAGGACCAGAGCAGCCAGGGCATCAGTAACAGGGCGGCGGAGAGCTGGCGAAAGAAGACGAACTGGAACACGGGCTGATCCGGCTCCAGCACCTTCACCAGGGCATCGGAGAAGACCGCCACCATGTTACCCAGCACCAGATAGAGGATGCCGATCCCAACTGCATTCATACCACCTCCCACATTAGATGAAGGAAGGGTAGCCCTGGCTTAGTTATCCAGTAAAATGATAAAAAATCATCATCTATGAGAATTTTAGATAATGAAGCTCCCCCCCTTACGCGCCGTTCAATACTTCGAGGCGGTCGCGCGCCTGCTCAGCTTCTCCCGCGCCGCCCTTGAGCTGAACGTCAGCCAGAGCGCGGTCAGCCACCAGATCCGATTGCTGGAAGACTTCCTCGGTGAGCGGCTGCTGCTGCGTCAGGGCCGGTTGTTGTCACTGACCCAGCAGGGGGAGATCTACTTCGAGGGAATAGCGGCCGGCCTCGGCCAGATAGCCCAGAGCAGCGAGCAACTGCGCGGGGGCGGCGAGATGCGGCTGCGGCTCGCGGTCTACAGCTCGTTCGCGGTCAAGTGGCTGATCCCGCGTCTGGCGGGGTTGCGCCAGCTCTATCCCGAGCTGGATCTCAGCCTTGAGATGGTGGCGGAGGATCCCGAGCTCTCCGATCGGGTGGCGGATTGCTTTATTACCGTGGCCCCCCATGGCCGTGGCTACAGCCACGATCTCATCTATCTGGAGCGGCTATTCCCGGTCTGCAGCCGCCGTCTACTGCAGCAGGTGGAAGGGGAGTGGCCAGAGGCCATCTGGCAGTTGCCGCTCCTGTCGGTGCAATCCATCTACAAGGCGCGGGGGGAGGATTGGCAGCGCTGGGCCAAGGCGGGGGATCTGGTGATCCCGGAGAAGGCGCGCATGCACCACTTCAGCCACGTGCTGCTGGCCATGGAGGCGGCGGCCTGGGATCAGGGGGTGGCGTTCGTGAACGACTACATGCTGCGACCGGACGACCCCCAGCTGGTGGCCCTGCCGGTGCATCAGCTGGTGACGGGAGATGCCTTCTATTTCACCTGCAAGCGCTCGCGGGCCCACGAGCCCGCCATCAGCCGCTTGCGGCAATGGCTGATGATGGAGACGAGGCAAAGCATCAGTCAGGCTTGATGAGAGAGTTACACTGCATGGTTGCAGAAAAACAGTTCGAATCGACTGCCTTAGGTGGGATGGTTGCGCAATATGGCTATAGGGCCGGATAGGGATGGTGATTACCCCTATCCGGTCCTTTGCTATCTAGGCTCGCTTGAACTGGCTCAGTACAAACAGGCTCGTTGTACAGACCACGACGGGGGGGGTCGAGATTTGGAGTGGCCTGATAGCAACGATCAGGCCACCCGAGATTCAGGCTTTCTTGAACTGGCTCAGCACAAACAGGCTAGTGGCGCAGACCACGACGGAAGGGCCCGCCGGGGTATCTTGATACCAGGAGAGGCTGAGCCCTCCCAGCACCGCCAGGCAGCCGATCAGTGCCGCTAGGCCCGCCATCTGCTCCGGCGTCTGGCTGAAGCGCCGGGCGGTGGCGGCAGGGATGATCAGCAGTGAGGTGATGATCAGCGCCCCGACGAACTTCATCGCCACCGCGATCACCAGGCCAATCAGCAGCATGAGCACGCAGCGCAGCACGTCGACCCGCACCCCTTCCACCCGTGCCAGCTCCTCGGAGATGGTCATGGAGAGCAGGGGGTCCCACAGCCGCCACAGGGTGAGCAGCACCAGGGCGCCGCCGCCGTAGATCCAGAGCAGATCCATGGGTTGCACCGAGAGCAGGTCGCCGAACAGGTAGGCCATCAGATCCACCCGCACGTTGTCCATGAAACTCAAGGTCACCAGACCGAGGGACAGGGCGCTGTGAGCCAGGATGCCGAGCAGGGTGTCGGTCGCCACCTGCTGGTTGCGGCTCATGACCACCAGCAGCATGGCCATGGCGAGGCAGCAGACCACCACCGCCAGGGTCAAATCCACCTGCAGCAGTATGCCGAGGGCGATCCCGAACAGGCAGGCGTGGGAGAGGGTGTCGCCAAAATAGGCCATCTTGCGCCACACCACGAAGCTGCCGAGGGGGCCGGCCAGCAGGGCGATGCCGAGGCCGGCCGCGAGGGCGTATAACAGAAAGCTGTCCACTGAAATGTCCTATTGCTTGCGAGAGGGCAGGCGGATGACGGGGGCCTGCGGTTCATGATGATGATGTTCGCCATCGCAGTGGTGATGGTGGGTGTAGACCGCCAGCACCTCCTGCTCCGGGCGCCCGAACAGGCGGGCAAATTCGGGGTGGCGGGCCACGCTCTCCGGCTCGCCGTGACAGCAGACATGGCGATTGAGGCAGATCACCTCGTGGGTGCTGGCCATCACCAGGTGCAGATCGTGGGAAACCATCAGCACGGCGCAGTGCAGCTCGGCGGCGAGCCGGCCTATGAGGGCATAGAGCTCGATCTGGCCGCTGATGTCGACCCCTTGCACCGGCTCGTCCAGCACCAGCAGCTCGGGCTTGACCAGCAGGGCGCGGGCCAGCAGCACCCGCTGCATCTCGCCACCGGAGAGCTTCTGCATCCGGTTGTCCAGCAGCTCCTGGGCGCCGACCCGATTGAGCGCCTCCTCGATGGAGAGACGGCCATTCTTGCCGAGCTGCAGGAAGCGGCGCACCGTCAGCGGCAGGGTGGGATCCAGATAGAGGCGCTGGGGCACGTAACCGACTCTCAGATCCCGCCGGCGCAGGATCTCGCCGGAATCCGGGCTGAGCAGGCCCAGCACCAGCTTGCTCAGGGTGCTCTTGCCCGCCCCGTTGGGGCCGACTAGCGTGGTGATTTTGCCTTTGTTCAGGGTAAAGGAGACCTTGTCGAGCACTGAGCGTCCGTCAAACGAGAGACAGACATCTTTTAGCTCCACCAGTTGGGTCATGACAGCTCCGGGGTTTACAGCCTGTGAGAGTTATAATATAACAACAGCATTGGTTTGTTATATTATCACACACTCACTTCCTGACGAGATCTCTATGCGAATTCTTACCCTGATCACTGCCTTGCTGGTGGTGAGTCTGCCCGTTCGTGCCCTCGAGGTACTGACCACCATCAAACCCCTGGGTTTCATCGCGGCTGCCATCACCGACGGGGTGAGTGAGCCCAAGGTGTTGCTGCCGACCGGCGCCTCTCCCCACGACTTCGCCCTGCGCCCCTCCGACATTCGCAGCATCAATGAGGCCGATCTGGTGGTCTGGGTCGGTCCCGAGCTGGAAGGCTTCATGGCCAAACCGCTGGCCCAGCACCCTCACGTGCTGACCCTGACCAAGGTCCCGGGCATGCCGCTGTTCGACTACAGCAAGCAGGCCGGGCATGAGGAGCACGCCGACGAGGATCATGATCATGACGGCCATGAGGGACATCATCATGAGGGGGTCGATCCCCACATCTGGCTGGGGCCGACCCAGGCGCTGGTAATAGCCCAGGCCCTGAGCGAGTCATTGAGTGCCCAGGATCCGGCCAACGCCGAGCGTTATCGTGCCAATCTGCTGGCCTTCAAGGCCAAGGTGGAGGCCAAGGACAAGGTCATCGCCGGGCAGATGAAGGCAGTCAACCAGAAGGGCTACTTCGTCTTCCACGAGGCTTATGGCTACTGGGAGCGCCACTATGGCATGAGTTCCAAGGGCCACTTCACCGTGAGCCCGGAGCGTCGCCCCGGCGCCAAGACGTTGGTGGAGATCCGCAAGGCGCTGGAAGAGAAGCAGGCGAGCTGCATCTATGCCGAGCCGCAGTTCTCCCCGGCGGTGATCGAGTCGGTCGCACGCAACACCGGGGCCAAGGTGCTCTTGTTGGATGAGGTGGGTGAACAGGTGCCACTCGGACCAGATGGTTATCCGCAGTTTATGCAGCAACTGGCCGATGCCTTTGCCGAGTGCCGTTAAAGGTGGTGATCGCGGTCTTCTGACCGTCAGGGCTGACTATACTGACCTCCAGCGAATGACATGGAGTGTCCGGTATGAAATGGATTGTTCCCGCCTGCATAGTGGCACTTGCCTGTGCCCCCTTGCAGGCTTCCCAGCTGGCCAGTTACATCACCAGTCCCGAGCTCAAGGCCAAGTTGCAGGAGGTCTACGGTGGTCGGGCACTGCAACGTGCCGAGGCGTTCTCCCGCCTGCTCACACCCAGGGCTGGCACCACGGATCAGCAGAAACTGGAGCTGGTGAACAACTACTTCAACAACCTGACCTATAGCGATGATCCCAAGCTGTGGGGAGAGGAGGATTACTGGGCCAATCCGTTGGAGTTCATCGGCGCCCGGGGCGGGGACTGCGAGGACTACAGCATCTCCAAGTACTACACCCTGATGGAGCTGGGGGTCGACGAGAAGAAGCTGCGGCTGGCCTATGTAAAGGCCATTCGTTATAACCAGTTCCACATGGTGACACTCTACTTCGCCACCGCCAAGTCCGACCCTCTGGTGCTCGACAACATCAACGGCCGGATCCTGCCCGGCAGCAAACGCAACGATCTGCAGCCGGTGTACAGCTTCGATGCCAAGAGCATCTGGATCATGAAGTCACGGCGTGAGGGGACGCTGGCGGGGAGTGCCGATCGCCTGACCCAGTGGACCTCGATGCAGACCCGTTTCTCCAGCGAACACCTGCGCGCCCCCCGCCGTCAGCTATAACTTGCCCGCCGCCTTCAACTCCTCAAAATACCTTGCTGCTCCCGGATGCTGCTCGACGCTCAGTACAGGGCCAATCTTGTTGCGTGCCTTGTGGAACAGGTTGGCGTAGCCATAAGTCTGCTCGTTGAAACTGGTCTGCTGGCTCAGCATGGCTTTGGTGAGGCGATAAACGTCGGCATCTGCCGTGCTGGCATTGGTCACCAGGGTAGCGGCGATGGCGAAGGTGGGGGTGGCCTTGAGGTTGCCGGGATAGATGCGCGCCGGCACCTGACTGCGTTGATAGAATTTTACCCCCTGCAACAGCTTATCCCGCGCTTCTCCCTCAATGGGCAGGAAGCGGATGGCACAGCGCTTGGCCGTCTCCAGCACGATCCGGTTCGGGTGCCCCATGACCAATCCATAGGCATCTATCTGCTTGCTGCACAGCGCCTCGGCCTGGTTGGCCACGCTCTTCAGATCCAGATCCTGCTCGGTGGCCCCCAGTATGGAAAACAGTGCAAGGGCAGTCTGGCGGGTGCCCGAGCTCTTGAGCCCCATGTCGATGGGAGCCAGCTTGAGTTGCTCCAATCCGGTGATGTCGCCGTCGGCTCGCACCACTATGGTGAAAGGTTCGGCATGGGTCGCGAAGAGGGCCCTCAACTCGGGTTGGGGTTGTTTGGTGAAGGGGCCGCTGCCATGGCTGGCCTGATAGAGCCAGTCGGATTGCACCAGAGCGTAGGGGATTTCTCCAGCCTGCAGCATGCGCAGATTCTCGATGGAACCCGAGCTGGCCTGCAGTTTGCATTGCAGGTCTGGGTCACTCTTGCTGGCCAGTCGGCAGAACTCCTTGATGACCTGATAGTAGATGCCTTGTTCACCCCCAGTGCCGATGGCGACGGTATTGGCCTGGGAGAAGGGCTGCCACAGCAGGGCGAGCAACAATAAGGGGAGTCTCATGATGCCTCCTGGCTGGCATAGCCGTCGATGCCCCAGCTGCGCAGGGTGTCGATGTCGTTCACCTCGCTGGCTTCCGCCAGCAGGGTATAGCCGGAGGCATGCAGACACTGGGAGAGCAGGTTCCAGTAAAGCGGCGCCTGGGTCAGCTGGCAGCTGATGAAGACAGGTTTGACTGGATCGAGTCTGGTCAGGTTGTCGTTGCTCATGGGCACGTTGCTAAATGCCATCTCGACCCCTTGGGCTTGCAGGGCCGTCAGCCGCTCCTCGGCCAAGGGCGGGAAGCTGGTCAGATCCCAGCGCCAGTCCAGGGTCTTGCCCTTGCCGCTGGTCAACGACGAGGCGAATTGCGCCCAATCGGGATGAGAAAGCAGGCTGAGGGGGAGCTGGATCCCCTCTGCCTTCTGGGCAAGCCAGGCGTTGAGCAGGACCTTGATCTCGTCCGGTGAGCTGTCCGTGCTCGGTGGTGTGCGGGGCAACAGCCGGCTGTATAGCCGGATCTCCCCCTGAGTGGAGACGAAGTGCTGCAGATACATGCCGCTGGCGGTCTCCGCCAATGCCATCAGGGGTTGGCTAGTGGAGGTATCGAGCTGCTTGCCGAGCTGGGTGATCTTGAGCCGCTGTTGCAGCAGGTCCCGTTTGCGCTCGGAGACCAGCTGATTGATGGAAGCCACGACTTCCTGCAACTCCCGCAGCCAGGGGGTGGGCAGGTTGCCGCTGAACTGGCGTTTGCGTACCTGCAGCAGTTGCAGATTGACCTGCTCGAGGGGGCGCAACAGGCGGTTGCAGACCCACTGGATGATCAGGGTCAGCACCAGCAGGCCGCCGAGCAGCGCCATCCCGGTGCGGCTGATGGCGTTCCACAGGTGCTGGTAGGCATAGCCCTCATGCCCCACCAGGGTGAGAGTGCCCAGGATGCGCCAGCCATCGGTGAGCTCCTGCTCCACCTTGACCGGCGGCATGGCGATGACGGTTGGCAGCCAGCCGGGAATGTTCTGCTGCGCCGTGTGGAATGCCTTCTGGAACAGCAGTTGTCCGTCCGGATCCATCAGGGTGACCGAGCTGACGAAGCCGCCATCGAACATGGCGTTGACTATGGTCTCTGCCAACACCTTGTCATCGTTGAGCAGGGTGCCTTGCAGCACCAGGCCGAGGGCCGTGATGGCTGTCTCCAGGTTGGCCGACATCTGATCGAGGATGGATTGCCGTACCGTGGTGATCTCCAGCATGAACAGCAGGATGGCGCCGACGGCGAACAGGATCAGGATGATTACATTTAACAATCTTGCTAATGACATACCCACTCCATGGAAATGTTTTTGCAACATCAGACGGCTGAAGGCCGGAAACAACCGGACCCGGTTCTTAAAAATAGAAAAAAATGGTTAATCGAGGCGATCATTTCTGCCCATAAAGGAAGGTTATGCATAAAATGTGAGGTTCATGCAGATTGCTATGAACTTTTTGTAAGTATTTAGGTCTAAAACCCAGACATTTGGTTTTAATAATAAAAAATCATAAAGACAGACCGACTAACACCACCCTTAGATCTAATGACAGGAAAGCGGATGAAACGTCTCCGTCCCTTGGTAGCACAGGCTGCCAACTGGGAACCCCCGGTTCCCCGCAAGCATTTTTACGCCATGCTATTGCTCACGGCCATGACGCTGTCAGCGGTAGCCGTTTTGCCAGCCCCAGGTGACATCCTGGAGCGGCCATTGCGTCTGGAGTTGCCGATTGCCACCACTGGCACAGCAACCAATGAAGACAACACCGACTTCAACGACATCCCGGATCACGAACTGGTGGAGGCCGCGGCCCCGGAAGATGACATCCCGGCCGATGCCACCCCCCAGTGGCAGGATTACAGGGTGCGTAACGGTGAAAACCTGACCACCATCTTCAACAACCTTGGGCTCTCCACCACCACCCTCTACAAGGTGCTGGATGCGGACGCCAAGAACAATCTGGCGCGCCTCAAGCCCGGCCAGACCATAGAGTTGCTGATCGATCAGGACAACATACTGCAGCAGCTCAAGATCCGCCTGAACATCAAGCAGACCCTGGTGCTGGAGCGTACCGACGATACCTACAGCGCCAACATGCTCAATGAAGAGGTGGTGTGGCAGAAGAAGAGTTATGACGGTGTCATCAATGGCAGCTTCTACGTCAGCGCCCGCAATGCAGGGATCCCGGCGAACCACATCCAGAAGATTGCCAACCTGTTCCAGTGGCGGATGAACTTCGCCAAAGATCTGCAAAAGGGTGACAAGTTCAAGGTCCTGGTGCGTCAGGAGACGGTCGAGGGCAAGAGTACGGGCAACACCCAATTGTTGGGAGTCGAAGTGTTCAGCCAGGGCAAGAATGTGTCTGCCTGGCTGTCGGAAGATGGCAACTATTATGACGGCGAGGCAAACAGTTTGGAGCGCGGCTTCCGCCGTTATCCGACCCACAGCCGTTATCGGGTGAGCTCCAGCTTCAACCCCGCCCGACGCCACCCCATCACGGGGCAGGTTCGTCCCCACGAGGGTACCGACTTCGCCCTGCCGGTGGGCACAGCTGTCATGGCCACCGGTGACGGTGTCGTGCTCAAGGCCACCCGCCACCCGCTGGCCGGTACCTATGTGGTGATCAAGCATGGCCGCACCCTGATGACCCGCTATCTGCACCTGAGCAAGCTGCTGGTGAAACCAGGCCAGAAGGTGAAGATGGGGGACAAGATTGCGCTCTCCGGCAACACGGGTCGCTCCACCGGTGCACACCTGCACTATGAGGTGCGGATCAACAACCGCCCGGTGGACCCCATGAAGGTCAAGCTGCCGATGGCCGAGCCCTTGAGCGGCAAGGACAAGCGCCAGTTCCTCGCCAAGGTGAAGAGCTATCGCCAGGAGATGGAGGCGGGTTGACCCTCCCTCTTTCCCGGATAGAAAAAGGCCCCGCCAGTTTGGCGGGGCCTTTTTGTTGCCGTTTGGGCTCAGTAGCCTTTGTCGAAGTCGATGCGTCCATCGAGCTGCTGGCCGTCGATGAAGCGGATGTAGTTGCGAATGAAGATCTGGGCCACGTCTTCCGGGAAGCTGTAGGCGCTGTTGTGGGGTGTGATGATGAGATTGGGCTGATGCCAGAGTTGGCTGTCGGCGGGCAGGGGCTCCTGCTCGAACACGTCAAGTACCGCCATGCCGAGCTTGCCGGTGCGCAGTGCCGCCAGCAGATCCCCTTCGTGCACGGCATTGCCCCGGCCGACGTTGAAGAAGATGGCGTCCGGCTTGCAATGGTTGAAGCGCTCGGAGGTGAACAGGTGACGGGTCTCGCGGGTCGCCGGCAGCACGCTGACGATGACATCGGCCTTGGCCAGCATCTTGTTCAGTGCCGGTAATTGATATACCTGATCGAAGCCCGCTCGCTCACGGCCGCTGTGGCTGATGCCAAGCACCTTCATGCCGAAGTGCTTGCCGGTGTGGGCTATGTGCTGGCCTATGCTGCCGGTGCCGAGCAGCAGCAGTGTCTTGCCCCTGAGCCCCTGATAGGGGTGGCTCTGCCAGGTCTTGAGCTGCTGTTGTTCGCGATAGAGCGGCAGCTGGCGGGTCAGGCTGAGCAGGTGGCCAAACACGTATTCGCTCATCAGCGGTCCGAAGATGCCGCGCACATTGGTCAGCAGGTAATCGCGGCGGCTGCTGGCGTCCAGCAGCACGTCGACCCCGGCATAGGTGGATTGCAGCCAGCCGAGCTTGCCAGCCTTGGGCAGCAGGGGCTTGGCGCGGGCCGGCTCGGCCATCAGGATGTGCGCCTCCCCGATCAGCCGTTCGGCCTCTTGCTGGTTGTCGGCCCGTAGAATGCGCAGATGGGGGAGATGGGCCGCCTTGAGCAGGCGTTCATAATGGGTGTTGTCCTGGCTGAGCAGAAGCAGGGTACGTTGACTCATACTCTTGTTCCTTATCATGTTTACGGCACGGCGGAGGAAGGTTCTGTCCTCATCTTACCCCAGTTGATCGGGCAAGATAGCCGACCAGGGTGCTTTTTCGTTTTCGCCGGGTCCCTCGTGGGCTACAATCTGCCCCACATTTTGCAAAGGATCCGACTCCAGTGTTTGGTGACAAGTTTTATAAGCGACTGGCCGAGTTACAGCCTTGGCAACAGACCGTCTACACCCTGGCGCTGGCGGAGCGCATGTACCCCAACTATGCGCTGTTTACCCAGGCCGCCGGTTTCGGCGACGCCAAGGCGTTTCGCCATGCTCTGGATCAGATGTGGAACTACCTCACGGTGAAGGGATCCCGCGTCAATCTGGGAGCCATTCTGGAGGCGTTTGAGGTCTATATTCCCGAGCCTGGCAAGTTTGAATCCTATGGTGCCTATCCTGCGCTGGATGCCTGCGTGGCGCTGGGCTGCGCCTACAACTCGGTGATCTGCCGGGTGGGTGAAGAGGCCGAAGATGCCAGCCATGCCTCGGTGGGAACCGTGGCCGGTTTCATCGACATGCTGGAAGGACGCGAGCTGACCGAGGAAGAGCTGTACGAGCACGAGTACATCGAAGCCGAGCTGGAGTTCCAGGTCGAGCTGCTCAAGCGGGTTGCCCATGAGCGCGACAGCGACCGTATTCTGGAGATCCGCACGTTTGCGGCCCAGGATGGCGTCTCCAACATAGGCATCAGCCTGGAAGAGTGATCCCAGCTTCAGGATCCCTGCAAAAAAGCTCCCATTCGGGAGCTTTTTTTATGTCTATTGCTGACTCATGCCCGCTCTTCGGTAAGGGGCCTGACGCTCAGCACGGGAGCGGCGTCTATGCCATCGGCATTCATCATGGCCGAGATGCGCTGCAGGGATGAGAGCAGCAGACCCTGTTCCCAGGTTTCCAGGGCCTGGAAGCGCTGGATGAAACTCTCCTGCAATGGGGTCGGCGCCTGTGCCAGCAGGGCACGGCCTGCGTCAGTCAGTGTCGCGTGCACCTTGCGCTTGTCGGTGTTGCTGCGGATGCGCTGCACCAGTTGGCGGCTCTCGAGTCGGTCCATGATGGTGGTGGCGGTGGCCTGGCTCATGTTGGTGTGATCCGCCAGCTGGCGCATGGAGATCTGCCCCAACTCGTCGATCCCCTTGAGCAGCAAGAGCTGCGGCGAGGTCAGCCCGGCTTCCTTGATCAAGCGTTTGGAGTGCATGTCGATGGCTCGGATGATCTGGCGCAGTGCGATCAGCACTTCATCATGTTTTTCCACGGGGATCCGGCTCATGGCCTGGTAGTTGAGAGGCGCAGAATTTTCCGCCTAATTCTACACAAGGTCAATATGGTTTTTGGTGTAATCATTTCTGCTCTAATTAATTTTGTGTTAGGTTGTCGCGCTGTTTTCGAAATTTAAGTCGATATTTGAGGAGCGAAATGATGCAGAACGACCTGGATATCAAGTCTCTGGCAAGTGAGCTGCGGGTGGTGCGGGTACGCTATGAACTGCCTGACACCTCAGCCTTCGTGCGCTATCAGCCGGCCTATGACGAAGACCCGAATAACCTCAAGGTGCACCACTACGACGGTGAGTTGCCCCTCTCCTGCAGTGAGACAGGTGCTTTCAGCCTAAAGGAGTTGGTCAACGAGTTGCGCTACGCCTATGTGCTGGTTCACCTCTTCCCGGACGAGAGCGCCATGAACTTCTACCTGGCGGGCCTCGACAACGGCCTGGCCCAGCTCGAGTTCATCGGTGGCTCCTACGACTTCAACCGGCTCTGGATCACCAGCGGCATCTCCAATGTGGGTGTGCCCATGGCCATCTTCCTCGGCAAGCGCCACGCGGTGAACGGTCAACCCTCGGTCAGCCTGGTGGATCACCGTGAGCAGGTGGCCGGTCGCCTGGTCTATCGCGCCATCGGTGGTGCGGGTGACCATGTGGGCGAAGATTTTTTCAACCATGACTAAGGAGGCCAGATGAGAGCAACCAAAGGGCTGTTTAAAGGCCTCAATCCCACCATGGCCATGACGGCCCTCACCGTCGTGACCCTGTTTCTGCTGTTTGGCGTGTTCGATCCCGATACGGCGGCCACCTGGTTCACCGGCGCCAAGGACACCATCATTGCAGGCTTCAAGTGGTACTATATTCTGGTAGTCGCCCTGTTCCTGTTCTTCGCCGTCTACCTGATGTTCAGCCGCTTTGGCAGCATCCGGCTGGGCGACGACGACCAGGTACCGGAGTTTGGCTACTTCGCTTGGTTCTCCATGTTGTTCAGTGCCGGCATGGGCATTGGCCTGGTGTTCTGGAGCATCGCCGAGCCCATGTATCACCTGCAGAACAACCCTTTCATTACCGAAGGGATGACCCCGGAGGCGGCCCAGATTGCCATGCGCCTCACCTTCTTCCACTGGGGTCTGCATCCCTGGGCCATCTATGTGATCGTCGGCCTCTCCCTGGCGTTTTTCAGCTATCGTCGCAAGCTGCCGCTGGCGATCCGCTCCGTGCTCTACCCCATCCTGGGTGAGCGCATTTACGGCTTCTGGGGCCATGCGGCCGACGTACTGGCGGTGTTCGGTACCGTGTTCGGGGTGGCCACCTCGCTCGGTCTTGGGGTCTCCCAGATGAACACTGGCCTCAACCAGATGTTTGGCATGGGGATATCCCAGACCAATCAGCTCTGGCTCATCGGCGGCATCAGTGTGATCGCGACCCTGTCGGCGGTGTCCGGCGTGGGGCGCGGGGTGAAGATCCTCTCCGAGCTCAACATCTGGCTCAGCGTCTTCGTGCTGGCCCTCTTCCTGGTGCTGGGCCCGACCACCTACATCCTCAATGCCTATGTGCAGAACATAGGTGACTACCTGCAGAACATCGTCAAACTGAGCTTCTGGACCAACACAGAGGCCAACGGCACCTCGGCCTGGCAATCGAGCTGGACCGCCTTCTATTGGGGCTGGTGGATAGCCTGGGCGCCCTTTGTCGGCATGTTCATCGCCCGCATCTCCAAGGGCCGTACCATCCGTGAGTTCGTGCTCGGGGTATTGCTGGTGCCTTCCCTGCTCGGCATGCTCTGGCTCACGGTGTTTGGCGGCAGTGCCATGCACCTCGAACTGTTCGGGGGCGGCGGTGTGGTCGAGGCGGTCAATCAGGACGTGACCCTGGCGCTCTACAAGACGGTGGAGCTGCTGCACTGGGACACCTTCGGCTGGATTGCCAAGGGAGTGTTGACCCTGCTCATCTGCACCTACTTCATCACCTCCAGTGACTCGGGCACGCTGGTCATCACCACCCTGCTCTCCATCGGCGATCAGGATCCCCCCGTGCTGCACCGCGCCATCTGGGGTCTGGGTCAGGGGCTGGTGGCGGCCATACTGCTGGTGTCCGGCGGACTGGCGGCCCTGCAGGCGGCCAGCATCATAGCCGCGCTGCCGTTCTCGGTGATCATGCTGGCCATGTGCTATTCGCTGATGCTGGGGCTCAAGCAGGAGAGCCAGCGCCAGTTCGAATACCGGCAGAACCTCAAGCGCCACGACGGCTCCTCCCACATGAGCCTGCTGGAGCGCATCGGACCGGCCTGACGGACCGGCTCAGAAGTGCAATAAAAAAGGGGAACCGTGAGGTTCCCCTTTTTTGCATCCTGAGCACAGCGGCGCGAGCCGGTTACACCAACTGCTTGAGGCGATAGAGCAGGTCCAGCGCCTGACGGGGGCTCAGCTCGTCCGGACGCAGCGCCGCCAGCTCCTCCACCACGGGGTGGGTCTGGGGTGCCAGCGTTACCAGAGCCGGGCGGGTTTCGCCTGCGGGGGCGGGCGTTGCGCTCTCCAGCTCTGCCAGCTTGTGGCGGGCCTGATGGATCACCGCTTTCGGCACCCCGGCCAGGGCCGCGACCTGCAGGCCGTAGGAGCGGCTGGCCGCTCCCTCCTGCACCGCATGCATGAAGGCGATGGTATCGCCGTGTTCAACTGCATCCAGGTGGACGTTGGCCAGCCCCTCCATCAGCTCCGGCAGCCGGGTCAGCTCGAAGTAGTGGGTGGCAAACAGGGTATAGGCACCTATCTTGCTTGCCAGTTGCTCGGCGCAGGCCCAGGCCAGGGACAGGCCGTCATAGGTGCTGGTGCCGCGACCTATCTCGTCCATCAGCACTAGGCTCTTGGCGGTGGCGTTGTTGAGGATGTTGGCGGTCTCTGTCATCTCCACCATGAAGGTGGAACGACCCGAGGCCAGATCGTCCGATGCCCCGATACGGGTGAAGATGCGATCGATGGGGCCGATGCGGGCGCTGCTCGCGGGCACGTAGGCACCGATATGGGCCAGCAGCACTATGAGCGCGGTCTGACGCATGTAGGTGGATTTACCCCCCATGTTCGGGCCCGTGATGATCAGCATGCGCCGCTCCCGCGCCAGCCGGATCGGGTTGGCGATGAAGGGGGCCGTCATCACCTGCTCCACTACCGGGTGGCGGCCGGCCTCAATCAGGATCTGATCCTCGTCGATGAGCTGGGGGCAACGGTAGTCCAGGGTCTCGGCCCGCTCGGCCAGGTTCGCCAGCACATCCAGCTCGGCGAGGGCTGCGGCGGATTCCTGCAGCTCACCCAGGTGGGGCAGCAGGGCGTCGAGCAGCTCCTCGTAGAGGCGCTTCTCCAGCGCCAGCGCCTGGGCCTGGGCGGTGAGCACCTTGTCCTCGTACACCTTCAGCTCGTCGATGATGTAGCGCTCGTTGTTCTTGAGGGTCTGGCGACGGATGTAGTGGGCCGGCACCAGCTGGCTGTTGGCGCGGCTCACCTCGATATAGAAGCCGTGTACCTTGTTGTAACCCACCTTGAGGGTATTGATGCCGGTCAGCAGGCGCTCGCGCTCCTCGATGCGGGCCAGGCTGGCGGTGGCGCCGTTGGCCAAGTCCCGCAGCTCGTCCAGCTCCTGGTTGAAGCCGTCACGGATGACGCCGCCATCGCGGATCAGCACCGGCGGCACCTCCATCACGGCCTGCTCCAGCAGGCTCAGCAGCTCGGGGAAGGTGCTGGCCCGCTCGCGCAGTTGCTGCACCGCCTCGTGTTCGCTGTCTGCCAGCAGCTGTTGCAGTTCGGGCAGTTGCTGGAAGGCCTGGCGCAGGCGAGTGAGGTCGCGGGGGCGGGCAGAGCGCAGGGCGAGGCGCGCCAGCACCCGTTCCACATCGCCGACCTGGCGCAGCAGGCTGCCGAGATCGTCGTAGAGGTTTTGCTCGATCAGGGTATGTATGGTGCTCTGGCGCCCCTTGAGGATCACCCGATCCCGGATCGGCTGATGGATCCAGCGCTTGAGCAGGCGGCTGCCCATGGGGGTGGCGGTGCGGTCCAGCACCTCGGCCAGGGTGTTTTCATAGCCGCCCGCCAGGTTCTGGGTCAGCTCCAGGTTGCGGCGGGTGGCGGCGTCCATGATAACCGCGTGATCCGGCTGCTCCAGCCGCACGCCACGGATGTGGGGCAGGGCGGTGCGCTGGGTGTCTTTCACGTACTGCATCAGGCAGCCGGCGGCGCACAGGGCGGTCTCGCTCTGCTCGACCCCGAAGCCCACCAGATCCTGGGTGCCGAACTGCTGGCACAGCAGCTTGCGGGCGGTCCCGAGTTCGAACTCCCACTCGGGGCGACGGCGCAGGCCGCGGCGACCCTCCACGTGGCGCAGGAATTCGAAGGATTCCGGATAGAGCAGCTCGGCCGGGTTGGTGCGCTGCAGCTCGGCCAGCAGCGTCTCTTCCTTGTCGAACTGGTTGATGAAGAAGCGACCCGAGCCTATGTCCAGGGTGCCGTAGCCGAAGCGGCGCCCATCGTGATAGACGGCGGCGATCAGGTTGTCCTGGCGCTCACTGAGCAATGCCTCGTCGGAGACGGTCCCCGGGGTGATGATGCGGATCACCTTGCGCTCCACCGGTCCCTTGCTGGTGGCGGGATCCCCCACCTGCTCGCAGATGGCGGCGGACTCACCGAGCTGCACCAGCTTGGCGAGATAACCTTCGATGGCGTGATAGGGCACGCCAGCCATGGGGATGGGGCTGCCGGCGGACTGGCCGCGCTTGGTCAGGGAGATATCGAGCAGTTGGGAGGCCTTGCGGGCATCGTCATAGAAGAGCTCGTAGAAGTCGCCCATCCGGTAGAACAGCAGGATCTCCGGGTTTTCGGCCTTGAGACCGAGGTACTGCTGCATCATGGGGGTGTGGGCGCCGAGGGCGGCGCTGGGGGCTTGGTATTGTGCTGTCATGTGCTGTTCCAGAGGGTGCTCTTGCGGGCAAGCGTCTGCCGTAATGGGTCTGAATCTGGAGGCCATTCTACATGCTCGGGGGCAGATGGTGAGCGCTTATCTCCGTCTGGGGGGACGCCGGTGCGTTTTGGAACTCGCCAGCCTGGTCAGCAGGCGGGGGCAGATGAGGGATTGCGTCCGTTCAGTGCGAAGACGGTTGGCGGAGGGGGAGAAAGCAAAATCCCCGCAGTGGCGCGGGGATTGATGTCAGCGACGGGAGTCGCTTAGTACATGGCTTCGCTGCCGCTCAGCATCTCATGCAGCTTGGTCTTCTGCTCGGCGGTCAGCACCTTGCTCACCTCGAACAGGTAATGGGCGCGGTAGTAGCGGGCCTCGGCCTGCACGTCGCTGATGGTCTGCAACTGCTTCTTGGCGGCCGCCTCATCCCACTTGCCGGTCTTGATCATGTTGACGATCACGTCCTGACCGATGGCGTCGAGTTTGACCGAGCCCAGCTCCTTGGCCGCCTGCTCGCGCAGACCCTTGATCTGCTCGATCTGGGCGCTGGACAGGTTCAGCTCCTGGGCCAGGGTGGTTTCGGTCTGCAGCTCAGGAGCGCTGTCGGCGGCGAAGGTATTGGTAGCAACACACATCGCCAGAGCGGCCATGGCGACTTTGAATTGATGCTTCATCTCTCTTTCTCCTAGTTCCATCGGATAGAAACCGCGTGCGGCGGTGCTCGCTGATTATAGAGAGCAGCCATGTACTGGAGCTTAAGGGGCGGCAACTTGTTGATGTGGCGCTGCTTGTTTCAAGCTCTGGGGCTCCCGGTTTCGCTGCGTCCTGGTCGGGCGCAGCAGCGCCTTGGTCGGTTGCCCGGGCCGGTGGGCAACTGCATAATGGGCGCAGACTTGGCCAATGAGGGCATGATGATGGGACTTGAGGCAGAGATAGCCCGGTTATCCCAGGAGTTGGGGGAGGCACTGCTGGCGCGAGGCTGGCTGGCTGCCACGGCAGAATCCTGTACCGGCGGCGGCGTCGCCACCGCCATCACCGACATCGCGGGCAGCTCGGGCTGGTTCGATCGGGGATTCGTCACCTACACCAACGAGGCCAAGCAGCAGATGCTGGGGGTCAGCATCGACAACCTGCTGCGGCACGGCGCCGTCAGTGAGGCCGTGGTGCTGGAGATGGCCAGGGGCGCCCTGGCCCGCTCCGATGCAGGCATCAGCGTGGCCATCAGCGGCATCGCAGGCCCCGACGGCGGCAGCGATGACAAACCGGTCGGTACCATCTGGTTCGCCTGGGCCGACAAGAGCGGCCGTCAGCACTCCCTGCTGGCCCGCTTCGACGGGGACAGGCGACAGGTGCGACAACAGGCGGTCAGACAGGCCTTGTCCGGGCTGCTGGCACTCCTCAAATAAATTGGACTTGATACTGTATGCATAAACAGTATACTTAGCCCAACTTCACTTCTTCATCACGATTCCCAGCGGAGATTGGCATGGATCAGAACAAACAGAAGGCACTGGCGGCTGCGCTGGGCCAGATCGAAAAGCAGTTCGGCAAGGGCTCCATCATGCGTCTGGGCGACAGCAAGACCATGGACATCGAAGCCATCTCCACCGGCTCCCTCTCCCTGGACGTCGCGCTGGGAATCGGCGGTCTGCCGTGCGGTCGTATCGTCGAGATCTACGGTCCTGAGTCTTCCGGTAAGACCACCCTGACTCTGCAGGTGATCGCGGAAGCCCAGAAGAAGGGCAAGACCTGTGCATTCGTCGATGCGGAGCACGCTCTGGACCCCATTTATGCTGCCAAGCTCGGGGTTAACGTAGATGATCTGCTGATTTCCCAGCCTGACACAGGTGAACAGGCTCTGGAGATCTGCGACATGCTGGTGCGCTCCAACGCCGTCGACGTCATCATCGTCGACTCCGTGGCCGCCCTGACCCCGAAAGCGGAAATCGAAGGCGAGATGGGGGATTCCCACGTCGGCCTGCAGGCCCGTCTGATGTCCCAGGCGCTGCGCAAGCTGACCGCCAACATCAAGAACGCCAACTGCCTGTGCATCTTCATCAACCAGATCCGGATGAAGATCGGCGTCATGTTCGGCAGCCCGGAGACCACCACGGGTGGTAACGCCCTGAAGTTCTACGCTTCCGTGCGTCTGGATATCCGTCGCATCGGCGCCATCAAGGAAGGGGACGAAGTGGTCGGTAACGAGACCCGCGTCAAGGTCGTCAAGAACAAGGTGGCGCCTCCCTTCAAGCAAGCCGAGTTCCAGATCTTCTACGGCGTGGGTATCTCCAAGGAAGGCGAGCTGGTGGATCTGGGGGTCAAGCACAAGCTGATCGACAAGGCCGGTGCCTGGTACAGCTACAACGGCGAGAAGATTGGTCAGGGCAAGGCCAACGTGATGAAGCTGTTCTCCGAGAACAAGGCGATGGCCGCCGAAGTGGAAGCCCGCCTGCGCGAACTGCTGCTGTCGGGTGCCGCCCCCGTCGAGGGCAAGCCGGATGCCAACGAGGCCGACGAGTTCGAGCCTGAAAGCGAACAAGAATTCGAGTAACAAAAAAAGGCCGGGCTAACCCCCGGCCTTGTCATTTATGGTCGATGAATCCATGTCAGCACCCGCCGATACCCCCATCCCCCCCGAGTTGTCATTTGCAGAGATGTTTGCCGCGGCCCGCGCCTATGCCATGCGCAGCCTGGCGCGTCGGGAGAGCGCCGAGTCCGAGCTGGCCGGCCGGTTGCGCAAGCAGGGCTTCAATGAGGAGGTGATCGAGGCGACGCTGGAATACTGCCGCGGCCATCGCTGGGTCGATGATGAGCGCTATGGCGCCATGTCTGTGCGAGCCGGCGCGGCCAAGGGGCAGGGTCCCATCAAGATCCGCTTCGACTTGCGCCGCAAGGGGCTTGACGATGTCCAACTGGAGACGGCGTTCGACCAACCTGAGCTGGACTGGTTCGAGCTGGCCTTCGAGTTGCTGCAACGCCGTGCCAGAGCGAGCGACCTTGCGGATTTCAAGTTGCGGATGAAGTGGCTCAAGTACCTGCTTGGCCGTGGTTTCAATCAGGATCAGGCCCGTTACGCCATCTCCGCCATGCAGGAGAAGGGTGAGTAAGCAGCCGAGTCGGGCCGCCCCATGGCCACTCGGTTCGGAGAAAAATCAGGGTGCCGTGTGTCTGAACTGGCTCCCGATTTGATGCGTCTCCATCTTTGCCTCGTACCTCACCAAGCTACTGCTGAGCGAGCGTTTCACCGCAAGTAAGCACTCTCACACCTCGGCGGTTTCGCCCACATTGCCATCCCTTCCCCTTGTTCTACTGGCGGCCTGCCAAAGATGTGCGGTTTTTCGCCCGTGAGGGCCCTGCGCGTTTTACTTTACCCCGCAGAAAACTTACATTAATGCGGTTAAAAGTCCGTATTCGAATCAAGCAGGATTTTCCATGTATATGTCCACGTCAGAGTTACGCGCAGCGTTTCTCGAGTATTTCCGCTCCCAGGGGCACCAGGTTGTCTCCTCCAGCTCGCTGGTACCGCATAACGACCCGACCCTGCTGTTCACCAACGCAGGGATGAACCAGTTCAAGGACGTGTTCCTTGGCGCAGACAAGCGTGCCTACAACAGAGCCACCACTTCCCAGCGCTGTGTGCGGGCAGGCGGCAAGCACAATGACCTGGAAAACGTCGGCTATACCGCTCGTCACCACACCTTCTTCGAGATGCTGGGCAACTTCAGCTTCGGTGACTACTTCAAGCAGGACGCCATCCGTTTTGCCTGGGAATTCCTGACCGGTACCCTCAAGCTGCCCAAAGAGCGCCTGCTGGTAACCGTCTATGAAACGGACGACGAAGCTTTCAACATCTGGGCCAACGAAATCGGCGTGCCTACCGATCGCATCGTGCGCATCGGTGACAACAAGGGGGCGGCCTTTGCCTCGGATAACTTCTGGCAGATGGGTGATACCGGCCCCTGCGGCCCCTGCACCGAGATCTTCTATGACCACGGCGACCACCTCTGGGGTGGCCCTCCCGGCTCACCGGAAGAAGACGGCGACCGCTTCATCGAGATCTGGAACGTGGTCTTCATGCAGTTCAACCGTCAGTCCGACGGCACCATGGAGCCGCTGCCCCGTCCGTCCGTGGATACCGGCATGGGTCTGGAGCGCATCTCCGCCATCATGCAGGGCGTGCACTCCAACTACGAGATCGACATCTTCCAGGCGCTGATCAAGAAGGCCGCCGAGATCGTGGGCACCGAGGATCTGAGCAATCAGTCCCTGCGCGTCATTGCCGACCACATCCGCTCCTGCGCCTTCCTGGTGGCCGACGGTGTCATGCCGTCCAACGAAGGCCGTGGCTATGTGCTGCGCCGCATCATTCGCCGCGCCGTGCGTCACGGTCGCAAGCTGGGCGCCAACGAGGTGTTCTTCTACAAGCTGGCTGCCGAACTGGCGGTGCAGATGAAGGACGTGGCGGCCGAGCTCATCGCCCAGCTGCCCCTGGTCGAGCGCGTGCTGCGCATCGAGGAAGAGCAGTTCGTCCGCACCCTGGACCGCGGCCTGCTGCTGCTGGAAGATGTGCTGGCCAACCTGGGGGATGCCAAGGTGATCCCGGGTGAGGTGGTGTTCAAGCTGTATGACACCTATGGCTTCCCGGCCGATCTCACCGCCGACGTGGTACGTGAGCGCGAGATCGGCATCGACGAGGAAGGCTTCCACGTCGAGATGGCGAAGCAGCGCGCCCGTGCCAAGGAAGCGTCCAGCTTCGGCGTGAACTACAACGACGTATTGAAACTCGACTTCGAAACCCCATTTATCGGTTATCAGCAGTTGAGCGAGAAGACCACGGTCGTCGGCATCTACAAGGATGGCGTCGAAGTCAGTGGCCTCATCGCCGGTGAAGAAGCCGTAGTCGTGCTGGCTGAGACCCCCTTCTACGCCGAGTCCGGTGGCCAGGTGGGTGACAGCGGTGTGCTCAAGGTGGACGACGGCATCTTCGCCGTGACCGATACCCAGAAAGCGGGCAAGGCCATCATCCACAAGGGCTATCTGGAGCTGGGTACCCTGGAGAAGGGCGCCGAGGTGGAAGCCGTGGTCGATGGCGAACGCCGTCAGGCCGTGGCCCTGAACCACTCGGTCACTCACCTGCTGCATGCAGCCCTGCGTCAGGCGCTGGGGGATCACGTGACCCAGAAGGGTTCTCTGGTGGGTGCAGAGCGCATGCGCTTTGACTTCTCCCACTTCGAAGGCCTGACCATGGCGACCATTCGCCGCATCGAGGAGCTGGTCAACGCCCAGATCCGCGCCAACCACGACGTCACCACCCAGGTCATGGATCTGGAAGCGGCCAAGTCCGCCGGTGCCATGGCGCTGTTTGGCGAGAAATACGAAGACGACGTGCGCGTGGTGCGCATGGGTGATTACTCCACCGAGCTGTGCGGCGGTACCCACGCCAAGCGCACCGGTGATATCGGCTTCTTCAAGATCATCGCCGAGAGCGGCATCGCCGCCGGGGTGCGTCGCATTGAGGCGGTGACCGGCAAGGGTGCCATCGACTTCATGCACCAGCTGGCCGAGCAGATCGAAGAGGCGGCCGCCCTGGTGAAGGGGGATCAGTTCTCCATCGCCGACAAGGTGCGCCAGATGATGGACAAGGCCAAGCTGATGGAGCGCGAGCTGGAACAGCTCAAAGCCAAGCTGGCGGCCCAGGCCGGTAGCGACCTGCTGAGCCAGGTGATTCAGATCAAGGGCCAGAAGGTGCTGATCGCGGCGCTGGAAGGGGCCGATCCCAAGTCCCTGCGCGGCATGCTGGATGAGCTGAAGAATCAGATGAAGTCCGGTGTCGTGCTGCTGGCAACCAGCAGCGATGACAAGGTCAACCTGATTGCCGGTGTCACCAACGACCTGACCTCCAAGGTCAAGGCCGGTGAGCTGGTCAACCTGGTGGCCCAGCAGGTGGGTGGCAAGGGTGGTGGTCGTCCCGACATGGCGCAGGCGGGTGGTACCCAGCCTGAGGCCGTTCCGGCGGCCCTGCAATCCGTTCACTCCTGGCTGGAAGAGCGCCTGTAAGCGGGCGAGGTGATCTGTGGCACTCTATGTACAGAAATTCGGCGGCACCTCGGTCGGCACGCTGGAGCGGATCGAGGCGGTAGCCGACAGGGTTCAGCTGACCCGAGCCCAGGGACATGACGTGGTGGTGGTTGTCTCCGCCATGTCGGGCGAAACCAACCGGCTGCTGGGCATGGCCCAGCAACTGGATCCTGATGCCAACCGGCGCGAGATGGATGTGCTGGTCTCCACCGGTGAGCAGGTCACCATAGCGCTGCTGGCGATCGCGTTGAACAAACGGGGTTGTCCTGCGGTCTCAATGACCGGTGATCAGGTTCGCATTCATACGGATTCCGCCTACGGCAAGGCGCGCATCAGCCACATCGACACCGAGCAGGTGCAGTCTGCGCTCGGTGCCGGCAAGGTGGTGGTGATCGCGGGCTTCCAGGGCCGTGATGAGCACAATGCCATCACCACCCTGGGCCGTGGTGGTTCGGATACCACTGCGGTCGCGGTGGCGGCGGCCATCAAGGCCGATGAATGCCAGATCTTTACCGATGTGGATGGGGTCTATACCACGGATCCGCGCATCGAGCCCAAGGCTCGCCGCCTCTCCACCATCACCTTCGAGGAGATGCTGGAGATGGCGAGCCTGGGGGCCAAGGTGCTGCAGATCCGTTCGGTGGAATTCGCGGGCAAGTACCGCGTACCGCTGCGGGTGCTGTCGAGTTTTGTCGACGGAGAGGGAACCTTAATCACATATGGAGATGAGAGGATGGAAGCACCCCTGGTATCCGGCATTGCGTTCAACCGCAATGAGGCCAGCCTGACCATTCTGGGTGTGCCGGACCGGCCGACGGTGGCGGCGCAGATCCTGAATCCGATCAGTGATGCCAACATAGATGTCGACATGATAGTGCAGAACACCATGGGGGATGGCACCGCCGATTTCACCTTCACGGTGAACCGCGATGACTACCGCCGGGCTCGTGCCCTGCTGGAGCAGACCGCCACCGAACTGGGAGCGGCCTGCGTGCAGGGCAACGGGGAGATCGCCAAGGTCTCCATCGTCGGGGTCGGCATGTGGAATCACCCGGGCGTCGCGCGCACCATGTTCAAGGTATTGGGCGAGGAGGGGATCAACATGCAGTTGATCTCCACCTCTGAAATCAAGATATCCGTGGTGATTGACGAGAAGTACCTGGAGCTGGCCGTGCGTTCGTTGCACGCCGCGTTCGGGCTGGATAATGAGCCTCATGAGCAGCCCTTGGGGAACAATCCCTGATTGATTTAGTTTCAACCATTTACCATATCGGTATCTTTGTAAGATAATGGTGCATATCGATATAAATACAAAACAGGATACAGGAGCAAGCGAATGCTTATTTTGACTCGTCGTGTAGGGGAAACCCTGATGATTGGTGACGAAGTGACTGTCACCGTGCTGGGCGTTAAAGGCAACCAGGTTCGTATCGGTGTGAACGCACCGAAAGAGGTCTCCGTTCACCGCGAAGAGATCTACATGCGGATACAGGCCGAGAAAGTGCCGGGTCAACCGGGTTTCTAAGCCGCGCGAATAGCAGCTATAAGGCGACACCTCTTGTGTCGCCTTTTGTTTTTCCGGGCCCTGCCAAGTTGGCCGCAGGGCGCGAAAGCAGGGGGTAAGTGTCGATATTGCTTGAATATTCCACGCTTTGACCAAATGCTGAGCGAACGCTCTGTTTTCTCCAAAAAAGTGTTTGACTAAAAATCCCTGTGAAGTATTATCAGCCCCGCAAACGGAGAGGTGGCCGAGAGGCTGAAGGCGCTCCCCTGCTAAGGGAGTATGCGGCTTATACCCGCATCGGGGGTTCGAATCCCCCCTTCTCCGCCATTTGCGCCCGTAGCTCAGCTGGATAGAGTACCTGGCTACGAACCAGGTGGTCAGAGGTTCGAATCCTCTCGGGCGCACCATATTCGACTCACGATGAGTCATGTATCGACCCTCAGCAAGTCGGTACGCTAGAAAAGGCTTACTGTTGAGTAAGCTTTTTTTATCGCTTTAAATCAGGGCGCCCGTAGCTCAGCTGGATAGAGTACCTGGCTACGAACCAGGTGGTCAGAGGTTCGAATCCTCTCGGGCGCACCATTTAAAGTGAATTCAATGATTTATGAGCGCCCGTAGCTCAGCTGGATAGAGTACCTGGCTACGAACCAGGTGGTCAGAGGTTCGAATCCTCTCGGGCGCACCATTTTTAAAGCAGTGTCAAAAAGTTTGTGAGCGCCCGTAGCTCAGCTGGATAGAGTACCTGGCTACGAACCAGGTGGTCAGAGGTTCGAATCCTCTCGGGCGCACCATGATTGAAGCAATGTCAAAAAGTTGATGAGCGCCCGTAGCTCAGCTGGATAGAGTACCTGGCTACGAACCAGGTGGTCAGAGGTTCGAATCCTCTCGGGCGCACCATATAGACAGCCTCGACTCAGGTCGAGGCTGTTTTTTTATGTGCCAAAATCCGCTCTCGGCATGCCAATATGCGGTTATTTCCACATTAAACCCTATTTCTCTCTGCCTTGTCGGGACCTTTGTCGATGGGTCGACATGTCTCTGTACTTCCTCCATGCCGCATTAAACCCCCGCTATGGCCGCTCTGAGCGCCTTCTATCCCAAAACCTTATCTGTGCCAGCCGTTCCCGAGGAGTGGCTCCAGCAGGCAGGGCGGGCCCGTGAGCCCATCCTGTGCCCGTACCATCCAGCGTGAGCTGCCATCGCCTGAATATCGGCTCCAGCGGGTGTGACAGGTCTATGAGCGCATCCTGTAGCCGTATCATGTCAGGTAGTGGCCATCCTTTAGGGAATGGCTCTGGCGGGCGTGGCAGGCTCGTGAGCAGGTAATGACAGGCAGGCCCAGCATCCCTGGGGCGGTTCAGACAGGCTCGGTGAGCCCGAGATAGGCGGGAATGGCGAAAGCCGGGCAATAAAAAAGGATGCCTTGGCATCCTTTTGTCATTCTGCTCGCGGGCTCAGCTCTTGAGCCACTTGCGAATGCGGTTGGCATCACCCACCGGGGTGCGCTTGCCCACCGAGTTGAGCAGCACTATGGCCAGTTCCTTGTTGTCCGGTTTGGCGCGCATCAGCAGGCAGCGGCCTGCCTCGTCGGTGTAGCCGGTCTTTGAGAGGCGCACATCCCAATCCGGGTTCTTCACCAGGGGATTGGTGTTGTTGAACATCAGGCTGTAGGCCGGCGCCGCGAAGCGCATCTCCATGTTGGGATCCTGGGTGAACTGGCGGATCAGCGGCTGGCGATAGGCCGCCGAGATGAGCTTGGCCAGATCCTGGGCGGTGGAGACGTTGCGGGTCGACAGGCCGGTGGAGTCATAGAAGCGGCTGTTGCGCATGCCCAGCTGCTTGGCCTTGTTGTTCATGGCGCGGATGAAGGCGGCGCGGCCACCGGGATAGTGACGGGCCAGCGCCGAGGCCATGCGGTTCTCTGATGACATCAGCGCCAGGTGCAGGGCATCGCGGCGGGTAACCTTGGTGCCAAAGCGTACCCGGGAGTAGGTGTGCTTGATGTTGTCCCGATCGTTCTGATCTATGGTCAGCATCTGGCCCAGGCTCTGGCGGGCATCCAGTACCACCAGGGCTGTCATCAGCTTGGTGAGGGAGGCGATGGGACGGACCTGGGTCGGGTTCTTTTGATAGAGCGTCTTGCCGGTGTTGACGTCCATCACCAGGGCGCTGCCCGACTGCAGCTTCAACTTGGCCGGGTTGGGGGCCGCCAGGATCGCGGGGGATCCGAGCACTCCTATCAAGCCACACAACAGCGCGATTGCGCGAATCCGAGACCCCATACTACCGACTCCATCCACAGCGAAAAAAGGCGCTAGATTCACTCATTTTTGCCCCCGTTTTACAAGAGCACCAGAGGGGAATTCGAGATTATTTTCCATAAAAAAGGGCCGCCTGCCGGCGACCCTGTTTTTTGCCTCACTCAGGAGATCACTCCTTGGTGGCGGTGGCCTTGCGCTTGCTCAGCCAGCGCCAGAGCAAGGCGATCAGGCCGCCGACCAGCAGCACCAGCGGCAGGCAGAGGATGATGCTGAGGAATTGGGACTCATACTGTGCGGCCAGCTTGGTGTGGCTCAGGTAGTAACCCAGGCCGACCAGGGGGCAGATCCACATGATGGAGCTGACCAGGTTGACGATGAGGAAGCGACCCTGGGGGATCTCGCTGGCACCGACGATATAGGGGTAGGCGGTGCGCACGAAGGCGATGTAGCGGGCTGTGATGAGGGTGATGATGCCGTACTTGTTGAGCAGGTAGTAGACCTTCTCCTTGTGCTTGTCATCCAGGTGGGACATCAGCCTGTGGTACATCTGGGTGTGGCCGAGGAAGCGCCCCTGCATGTAGCCGAGCCAGGTGCCGACGAAGGTGGCCACGATCAGCAGCGGCACCACCGCCAGCGGCAGTACCCCCTGATAGATGAGCACGCCGGTCAGGATCAGCAGGGTATCCCCTGGCAGGAAGGCGGTCGGAATGAAGCCATTCTCCAGCACCAGGAAGGTCAGCAGGACGACATAGACCATGAAGACCATCTTGGGATCGGACAGTGCCGCCAGATCCTGATTAATGAAGGCGTGAGCCAGGTGGTAAAACTGCTCCATACAAGCAAACTCCGCAGGTTAGCTGGGTTGGTCGGTCAAAGGCATGGCAAGCACCTTGTCGATGCGCAGGCCGTCCATATCCACTATTTCCAGTTGCCACTGTTCCAGGGTGACTATGTCTCCGGTCTGGGGCAGGCGGCCAAGGAGCAGCATGATAAGCCCTCCGAGGGTGTGATAGTGATGTTTTTCTTCTTCCGGCAGCCGTACCAGCTCCAGACAGTCCTTCAATTCGGGTAGCGGGATCAGGCCATCGAGCAGCCAGCTGCCATCGGCGCGCTGGAAGGCCCAGTTGTCCTCGGCGCCCTCCTGCTGGAAGTCACCGGCCAGTGTCTCCAGCAGATCCTGCTGGGTGACCAGTCCCTGCAACTCGCCATATTCGTCCACCACCAGCACCATGTGCTCCGAGTGGGTGCGGAAGTGATTGAGCAGCTCCAGACCGTTGAGGGTCTCCGGCAGCAGGCTGCCATCCTGAGTCAGGGCAGCCAGGTCGATGGGCTCCCCCTTGATGTAGGCGTGCAGCACCCGGCTGACGTTGAGGATGCCCACCAGATCCGACAGGCTGCCGTCACAGACCGGGAAGAAGCCGTGGCGATACTCCACCAGGCGCTGCAGGTTCACCTCCAGCGGCAGGGAGAGGTCGATGTAGCGAATGTCGCTGCGGGGCACCATGAGGGAGGCCAGGCTGCGTTCGTCGAGGCGGAACACGTTGCGCAGCATAGTGTGCTCGTGGTCCTCGATGATGCCGGCCTCGGAGCCCTCCACCAGCATGGCGTGGATCTCCTCCTGGGTGACGTTGTTGCTGTTGTTCTGATCGACCCGCAGCAGGCGCAGGCTGGCATGGGTGGAGGCAGAGAGCAGCCAGACGAAGGGGCGGGTCAGGGTCGCCAGCCACAGCATGGGGCGGGCCACCAGGCAGGCGATGCGCTCGGCGTTGAGCTGACCGAGGCGCTTGGGTACCAGTTCACCGACGACGATGGAGAGATAGGTCACCAGCACCACCACGATGACGGTGGCGATCAGGCTGCTGCTCTTGGGGGAGAGCCCCCACTCCTGCAACCAGAGTGCGAACGGCTGGGCCAGCAGGGATTCGCCGTAGATACCGTTGAGCAGGCCTATGCTGGTGATACCGATCTGGACGGCAGAGAGGAAATGGGTCGGATTCTCGCCCAGCTTGAGCGCAATGGCGGCGGAGCGGCTCCCTTCACTCGCCATCTTGCTGAGGCGAGCCTTGCGGGCGGTGACGATGGCAATTTCCGACATGGCGAACACGCCATTGAGCAAGATCAATCCAAGCAGGATCAATATTTCCATACTGCGACAGCACTCCAAATAGAAAAGATCGCTGGCAGTGTAATGAATTTGCAGACGATGCGCTTGTGAAAGCGGGTGATTTGGTTCGTGAATTTTTCAATTTCTTGGCCGGAAAACGCACCGCTGGCGCCCGGAAGGCGAGTCGTCTGCCCTCGGCAAGGGCCATTTCATGGGGGCCGAAAAATAAAAAGCCCCCGCTAGGCGGGGGCTTTTTGGTGAGCAAGGCTCGCTTACAGGGCGGCGATCTCGGCCTGCTGGGCTTCCAGCTTGACCAGCTGGAGACGGTAGTCTTCCAGCTTCTCGCGCTCCTTGGCGATGACCGCATCCGGCGCCTTGGCCACGAAGGCCTCATTGCCGAGCTTGCCTTCGATGCGGGCGCACTCGCCGGTGAGCTTGGCGAGCTCTTTCGCCAGACGGGCCAGCTCGGCCTCCTTGTCGATGAGACCCGCCATGGGGATCATCAGCTCGGTAGCGCCGATCAATTTTTTGACCGACAGGGGGGCGGTTTCACCGTCCGCCAACACACGGATGGACTCCAGACGGGCCAGTGACTTGAGGAAGGCCTCGTTGTCCCGGGCGCGAGTGGCGTCCTTGGCGTCGCATTTGAGCAGCACGTTCAGGCCCACGCTCGGCGCCACGTTCATCTCGGCGCGGATGTTGCGGATGCCGACGATGAACTCCTTCACCCACTCCTGATCCGCCATGGCGGTCTCGTCCAGCTTGGCGCCGTCGAACTCCGGGAAGGCTTGCAGCATGATGGTATCGGCGTGCACGCCGGCCAGCGGGGCCACCGACTTCCAGATGGTCTCTGTGATGAACGGAATGATGGGATGCGCCAGGCGCAGCAGGGTTTCCAGCACGTTCACCAGGGTGTGACGGGTGGCGCGCTGTTCGGCTTCAGAACCCTTGCCCAGCACCGGCTTGGTCAGCTCCAGATACCAGTCACAGAACTGGTTCCAGATAAATTCGTACAGGATGCCGGCGGCCATGTCGAAGCGGTAGGTGTCGAGGGCGGTGCGAAAATCACGGATGGCAACCTGCAGCTGGGACTGGATCCAGCGATCCGCTAGGCTGAACTGCATCTCGCCGCCATTGAGGCCACAATCCTGCTCCTCGGTGTTCATCAGCACGTAGCGGGAGGCGTTCCACAGCTTGTTGCAGAAGTTGTTGTAGCCATCCAGGCGCTTCATGTCCCAGTTGATGTCACGACCGGTCGAAGCCAGCGCCGCCAGGGTGAAGCGCAGGGCGTCGGTGCCGTGGGCCTCGATCCCTTCCGGGAACTGCTTGGCGGTACGCTTGCCGATCTTCTCGGCCATCTGCGGCTGCATCATGTTGCCGGTGCGCTTCTCCAGCAGATCCGGCAGGGAGATGCCGTCGATCATGTCGAGCGGGTCCAGCACGTTGCCCTTGGACTTGGACATCTTCTGGCCCTCTTCATCCCGGATCAGGCCTGTGATGTAGACGGTCTTGAACGGTACCTGCGGGGTGCCATCCTCGTCCTTGATGAAGTGCATGGTCATCATGATCATCCGGGCAATCCAGAAGAAGATGATGTCGAAGCCGCTCATCAGCACGTCGGTGGGGTGGAAGGTCTTGAGCGCCTCTGTGTTGTTCGGCCAGCCCAGGGTGGAGAAGGTCCACAGGGCAGAGCTGAACCAGGTGTCCAGCACGTCTTCGTCCTGACGCAGCACGGTCACGGACGGAATATTGTGCTTGGCGCGCACCTCGGCCTCGTCGCGACCGACGTAGACCTTGCCGGCCTCGTCATACCAGGCCGGGATACGGTGACCCCACCACAGCTGACGGGAGACACACCAGTCCTGAATGTCGCGCATCCAGGAGAAGTACATGTTCTCGTATTGCTTGGGCACGAACTGGATACGGCCATCTTCCACCGCCTCAATGGCGGTCTTGGCCATGGGGGCCACGCGCACGTACCACTGGTCGGTCAGCATGGGCTCGATGGGCACGCCGCCACGATCGCCGTAGGGCTGTTGCAGCACGTGATCCTTGGTTTCGGCCAAGAGGCCCAGCTCGTCCAGCTTGGCCAGGATGGCCTTGCGGGCGGCGAAGCGCTCGAGACCCGCGAATTCGCTCGGCAGGGCCGCATCGTAGGCGGTGCTCGGGTTGCCGTTGGTGTCGACCACTTCGGCCTCGGCACGCACGTGGGCGTCCAGGGTGAAGATGTTGATCATCGGCAGGTTGTGGCGCTTGCCCACTTCGTTATCGTTGAAGTCGTGGGCCGGGGTGATCTTCACGCAGCCGGTGCCCTTCTCCATGTCGGCGTGCTCGTCGGCGACGATGGGGATCAGACGGTTGGTCAGCGGCAGCAGGATGTGCTGGCCGATCAGGGCTTTATAGCGTGGATCTTCCGGGTTCACGGCGACGGCGGTGTCACCCAGCATGGTCTCCGGGCGGGTGGTGGCGACGATCAGGTGATCCTGTCCCTCGGCGGTCTTGGCACCGTTCGCCAGCGGGTAGCGCAGGTGCCACATGTGGCCCTTGATCTCGCGGTTTTCCACTTCCAGATCGGAGATGGCGGTGTTGAGCTTGGGATCCCAGTTCACCAGACGCTTGCCACGGTACATCAGGCCATCTTCGTACAGGCGCACGAACACTTCCTGCACGGCTTCAGACAGACCCTCATCCATGGTGAAGCGCTCGCGCTCCCAATCCACAGAGTCACCGAGACGGCGCATCTGACGGGTGATGGTGCCGCCGGACTCTTCCTTCCACTGCCAGATCTTGTCGATGAAGGCGTCGCGACCGTAGTCGTGACGGGTCTTGCCCTCTTCGGCGGCGATCTTGCGCTCCACCACCATCTGGGTGGCGATGCCGGCGTGGTCACAGCCCGCCTGCCACAGGGTGTTCTTGCCCTGCATGCGGTTGTAGCGGATCAGGGTGTCCATCAGGGTCTGCTGGAAGGCGTGACCCATGTGCAGGCTGCCGGTGACGTTCGGCGGCGGGATCATGATGCAGAAGGAGTCTTTGCTGGTGTCACCGTGGGGCTTGAAGTAACCCTGGGATTCCCAGTGCTGATAGAGCGCCTGTTCGATGGCGTTGTGATTAAAGGTCTTTTCCATGGTCTCGCCGTATTCTGGATGGATGCTGGTGTAAATGGATTCGGGATCTGCGGGGGCGGCCGTCAGGGCTGCGCCGGATCCGGTGCGGCAGCGGGCTGATCCCTCATCTCGAGGGCATGGCCTGCCTGGCGATAGTGCTTGTAGCGCTCGCGGGCTTGCTGCTTTTGCGTTTCGTCAGTGGGGACAAAATCTACCACTTGAGCGAAGTGTCCTGCAAACAAAGGTGTCTGCTCGGTCAGATTGATGAGGCGGGCGTAACGCCGCTTCGGTGGCTGATGGCCTATCTCCACCGGCGCCTGGCCGGTTTCCCCCTGCAACTGGTGCGGCACGAAACGATCCGCTGGCAGTTGCCACAGCAGCTCGTCGAGGCGCAGCGCCTGGGCCTCATCGGCGCAGTACAGATAGAGATGGCCCGAACTCCAGCTGTCGGCTGCCAGCTGACAGGCGAGGCGCTCACAGGCGCGGCCGCGCTCGTCATCCTGCTCGGACATCAGGTAAAAGGTCACTTGGCTCATCAGGTCAGTCCCGTTTGGTTGTGACGGATTGCGATTGGCCGCCTGGGAACCAGTTCATCATCTGGCCGCGAGGTCGTTACCAAGGTAGATATGCTGCTATCTACCTTGTTGGCAACCCGAATGACAGATGATCAACGGATTCTTGAGAGTATCGCGCTAGTCGCGATCCCCCGGATGTCTCAATGAAACAAGGAAGAGGCGAGCCTCTTCCTTGTGATACCACTCTCCTGACGGGCATAGAAGAGAAGGCTTATTCCTTGTCCTCGACATCTGCCACGCCGGCCCGGTTCAGCAGGAACTGGGTGAGGAGCGGCACCGGACGGCCGGTGGAGCCCTTGTCCTTGCCGCTCTTCCAGGCGGTACCCGCGATATCCAGGTGCGCCCAGTTGTACTTCTTGGTGAAGCGCGACAGGAAGGCGGCGGCCGTGATGGTGCCGGCCGGACGACCGCCGAGGTTGGTCATGTCGGCGAACGGGCTCTCCAGCTGCTCCTGGTACTCGTCGAACAGGGGCAGACGCCAGGCGCGATCGCCGGCCTGCTCGGAGGCGTTCAGCAGCTCGTGGGCCAGCGGGTTGTGGTTCGCCAGCAGGCCCGAGGTGTGGTGTCCCAGGGCTATGATGCAGGCGCCGGTCAGGGTCGCCACATCGATCACGGTCTCGGGATCGTAACGGTCCACGTAGGTGAGGGCATCGCACAGCACCAGGCGACCTTCCGCGTCTGTGTTGAGTACCTCGACGGTCTGGCCGGACATGGTAGTGAGGATGTCACCGGGGCGATAAGCGTTGCCACCCGGCATGTTCTCGCAACCCGCCAGCACACCGATGACGTTGATGGGCAGCTGCAACTGGGCCAGGGCGTGCATGGTGCCGAGCACGGAGGCGGCGCCACCCATGTCGTACTTCATCTCGTCCATGCCTTCGGCCGGCTTGATGGAGATGCCGCCGGAGTCGAAGGTCAGCCCCTTGCCCACCAGTACGATGGGCTTGGCATCGCCGTTGCCCTTGTACTCTATGATGGCCATCATGGCCTCATTCTCGGAGCCGCGGGCCACCGCCAGGTAGGAGTTCATGCCGAGCTCGGCCATCTCCTGCTCACCGATCACCTTGGTGCTGATGTTGTCGTAGGCATCCGCCAGACGACGGGCCTGGGAGGCCAGGTAAGCCGGGTTGCAGACGTTGGGCGGCATATTCGCCACGTCGCGGCAGATGCGCACCCCTTTCGCCACGGCCAGGCCGTGGGTGATGGCGCGCTCGCCTATGGTCAGTTCCCGACGGGTCGGCACGTTGAACACCAGCTTGCGCAGGGGACGACGCGGCTCGGCCTTGTTGGTCTTGAACTGATCGAAGCTGTAGAGGCCCGCCTTGGTGGTTTCCACCGCCTGGCGTACCTTCCAGTAGGTATCCCGGCCCTTGACGTGCAGCTCGGTCAGGAAGCAGACGGCTTCCATGGACCCGGTCTCGTTCAGGGTGGTGATGGTCTTGTTGATGATCTGCTTGTACTGGCGTTCGTCGAGTTCCCGCTCCTTGCCGCAACCGACCAGCAGTACGCGCTCGCTGAGCACGCCCGGTACTTGATGCAGCAACAGCATCTGGCCTGGTTTGCCTTCCAGATCGCCGCGGCGCAGCAGCGAGCTGAGGTAGCCGTCGCTGATCTTGTCCAGCTGTTCGGCGACCGGAGAGAGGCGACGGGGTTCAAACACGCCGACCACGACGCAGGCACTGCGTTGCTTCTCAGGACTGCCACTCTTTACACTGAACTCCATGGAATCTCCTACATCCTAAAGACAAAAGGCACCTTTTATTGAATAATGCGGTGCTTGTTGGGGTATCAGAGGCGGAGCGAACAGCCACAGGCTCCGCAGTTCAAACTGGTAAAAATCCAATATAGGGCCCTATTTTTCAGGCATTCGACTAAAAACACAAGTTTACTTGGGAATGACTGTGATCGTTTTCCGATATTTGTTCAGGGAAACCCTGAAAACCCAGCTGGCGGTGTTATTCGTACTGCTGCTTATCTTCGTCAGCCAGCAATTTATCCAGATCATCGGCGATGCTGCCGATGGCGAGGTGCCGACGCGCCTGGTCTCCACCCTCTTGCTGCTCAACCTGCCCAACATGGCGCTGTTGATGCTGCCTATCAGTCTGTTTTTAGCCATTTTGTTTGCTCATGGTCGCCTGTATGCAGAAAGCGAGATGACGGTGATGCACGCCGTGGGTTTCAGTCACCGCTTCGTGATGCGCAGCGCCATGCTGCTCGCTCTGTTCACGGCGGTGGTGGCGGCGTTCAACACCGGCTGGGTCGCCCCCCAGGCCAAGGAACGTGAGTATCAGGTGATCGACGAGTTCAAGGCCGATCCCGGTATCTCCTTCCTGCAGGCGGGCCGCTTCATGGAGCTCGACAAGGGCCGACTGGTCGCCTACATCCAGGATCTGAACGACAAGGGCTCCGAGTTGCAGAAGATCTTCGTGCTGCAGCGGGCCGAAGGCACGTCGCCGCCCTCGGTGGTGGTGGCGAGCGAAGGTCATGTGACCGCCGACAGCAATGGCCTGCAGTGGCTGACCCTGATCGACGGCTCCCGCTACGAGGGCGAGTTCACCGGCAAGCAGTTCCAAGTGTCTGATTTTAGCGAGTACAGCCTGGTGATCCGCCAGCAGGAGATGGAGCGATCCAACCGCAAGGCGGCCGCCAAGCCGACCATGGCCCTGCTCGGCACCCAGGACAACCAGCTGATGGCCGAGTTGCAGTGGCGTCTGTCGCTGCCGCTCTCCATCCTGGTGCTTACCTTCCTGGTGGTGCCCCTGGCCCGGGTCAACCCGCGTCAGGGGCGTTACGCCAAGCTGCTGCCGGCCATCTTGCTCTATCTTTCCTATTTCCTGCTGCTCAGTGCCGCCCGTTCGGCCATCGACAGTGGCCGCCTGCCCCATTGGCCAGGCATGTTCCTGGTCCCCCTGGCCTATCTGCTGTTCATCGGCCTGCCCTTGAACCTGCAGGGCACCAGCTGGTGGAACGGGGTGAAGGGCCACTTTTTCAAAAGAAAATCAGCATGATGCTGCAACATAGGAATTTCTGCTGATGTTTGGCATCCTCGATAGATATATCGGCCGGGTCATCTTCATGTCGATCCTGCTGTGTGAACTGACCCTGGTCGGGCTGGCGGCGCTCATCAAGTATGTGGAGCAGCTCAAGGCGGTGGGGGAAGGCAACTACGACATGCTCAATGCGCTCTATTTCGTGATGCTTTCCATGCCCAAAGAGGCGGTACTGTTCTTCCCGCTGGCTGCCCTGCTCGGTGGCCTCATCGGTCTGGGCCAGCTGGCGACCACCTCTGAACTGGTGGTGATGCAGGCGTCTGGCCGCTCCAAGATAAGTATCGTCATGGCGGCCCTCAAGACCGCCATCCCCCTGATGCTGCTGGTGGGGCTGATGGGGGAGTACGTGGCCCCCGCTGCCAAGCGGATGGCCGATGACATCAAGGCGGGCGCCATGTCGGAAGGGCGGCTGACCGTCTCGGCCTACGGTGTCTGGGCCCGGGATGGCAACAACTTCGTCAACATCAATGGGGTGCGCAACGACGGCGCCCTGACCGGGATCACCCTGTATCGCTTCACCCCGTCCCGCGATCTCATCGACGTGGTCCAGGCGCAGGAAGGGGTGTTCGAGCAGCACCACTGGCTGCTCAAACAGGTGCACATCACCCGTTTCGACGATCCCAAGCAGATTCTGGATGAGCAGCATGCCGAACTGGCGTGGAGCTCGGAGCTGACGCCCAAGCAGCTCGGGGTGGTCAGTATCGATCCCGAGAACCTGCCCATCTCCGGGCTGCGGGACTATATCGGCTATCTGGACGCCAACAAGCAGGATGCCGGCCGCTACAAGCTGGAGATGTGGCGCAAGCTGCTCTCCCCGCTCTCTGTGGTGGCCATGATACTGCTGGCCTCCTCCTTCATCTTCGGTCCGCTGCGCTCGGTGAGCATGGGGGCGCGGATGCTGATGGGGATCATGACCGGCTTCGCCGTCTATGTGAGCGACCGGGTGTTCGGCCCGGTCAGTCTGGTCTATTCGGTACCACCCATCCTGGCGGCCATTGCGCCTAGCCTGCTGTTCGGTGGTATCTCCTTCTATATCCTGAGCCGAAAACAGTAGTTGTTGATGCAGGGGAATGCGGTGGTGCCATCTTATGCTGGCGGCCATCGCGCCCAGCCTGCTGTTCGGCGGTATCTCCTTCTATATCCTGAGCCGATAGCCGTCACCGAACTCGGATACAAAAAGGGCACCCTGAGGTGCCCTTTTTGTTTTTCCGCTGTGCTGTATCACTTGCTCAGCTGTTCCAGATTCTCTTGCTTGCCGAGCACCACCACCTCGCACTCTGCCCAGATGTCCTGGAAGGCGCGCGGCCGCTCGCGGTTGAACACGCACAGCAGGTTGCCGAGCCCGAAGGCGGCGGTGCCGAGCCGGATCAGGGCCTGGGTGATGCGGATATTGCTGCCATCGACATTCTGGATACGCAGGCGCCAGGCGCGCATACCGATGGTCTGGCCGGCGCGGGTCCAGAACCAGGTGTAGAAACCGCAGATGATGAAGGCGAGCCAGGCGCTGTAGAGCGGGCTGGTCAGCAGCCAGGACGCGTCCTTGCCCTCCGGCACGGTCGCCATGCCGGTGGCCAGCAGCAGGTGAGCGACTCCCATGCCGATGAAGCCCGCGATGATCAGCAGGGCGATGACCACCAGATAGTCATAGAGCAGGGCTCCCAGGCGGCGCAGCAAGCCGGCTGACGGGTACTTGTGCTGCGGGGGCGGGGTCTGGGGGGAGGAGACAGTCTTGCGCTTGGCCATGGTGCTTATTCCATTAATATGATGCGGGCATTCTATGTAACTGGCCTGACATCGGCAAGGCGTTGAATAAATGAGCAAACGGCTGCGGGCGCGAGAAAAACACCTTGCATGCCCAAGCGCCATTCGTATAATCCCTCGCAGTTGCCCGGGTGGCGAAATCGGTAGACGCAGCGGATTCAAAATCCGCCGTTGCAAGACGTGTCGGTTCGAGTCCGACCCCGGGCACCATCTCATTCAGTGACAAAAGGCCATCCTCGCGGATGGCCTTTTGTTTTTCTGTCTTTCAGCGATGTCGCTCAGTCGATGTTCTGAGCGATACGCCACAGCACGCCGGACGGGTCATACAGGCAGAACTCTTTCATTCGCCACGGCTGGATGATGAGCTCGGTGACCCTGACGCCGTAGCGGGCGGCGACGCCGCTCTCATTCACGTGGGCCCACCAGGCCGCCACGTCTTCCACCAGGATATGCATCATGAAGTGCTCGGCCAGGTTCTCGTGGCAGAAGTCCTGCAACAGGAAGCTCACCTCCCCGAAGTGGAAGTAGGCGACGCCGCCGCCGTCCGAGGCCAGGGTAAAGCCGAGATCCTGATAGAACTGCCTGGACAGGGCGTAGTCGCGGGCAGGCACGAAGGCCTTGATTTCGGTGATGTTGAGATTGGTCATGGGGGCCTCTGGCGATGACGGACAGGTGATGGTGGTGCAAGGGGTGAGTGCCCCGTCAGTATCACCCGGATTGTCTGGTGCTCGCCAGCCTCTCCCTGCCCGTATGGGGGAGTGGGTAGTGCATCGCTGTCTTCGACTCCTTTCTGATCCGGCCAGGTACAGGGCCGGGATCCGCGCCTCGGGCTCGCTTCAGCTTCCCATCTGCCCACTGTGGCCCGGATCCGGGCCGCCATATCATTTGATTTATTAATAAAAGCCACTCATCCATTTGTTTTGTAAATGGCTCTGGGAGGCCACATCGCCACAAACCCGCCCTCGGGACTGTGCCGAGACGGTATGTCCGGCGTGGGGTGAGCAGCCAGGTTGGGCCTTTTTCTGCTTTATCTCTCCTCATTTGGCGTACCGCATCTGGCGTCATATGGCCCGCCCTCATGAGGGGTGCTGGCCGCTCGGCATCCCCATCTCGCCATTCCCACCTTGCATCCTTTCACCCTATGAGCGAAGGGCATCCATCTGCGTTTGCCACACCTGGTTGGCCGGAGGATGCCTTGGCTGGCTGATATATCGGTACATAAGTACATAAGTACATAAGTACATCAGTGCATCGGCCACGCCTGCCGCCAACCCTATGCATCTCCGTATTCTGCGACCCCGTCCCATCTTGGTGCGCCCGTTTGCGGCTGCACAGCCGAAGTGCGATCCCGTTCCTGTTTGTGGCCAGGCTGCGCCATCATGGTGCATGGCACATCCATCATCATTTCAAATAATTGAAATATAACGATTATATTTTTTGGCCTGCTTTATGCTTTAAAGCAATCATGTCGCCATGATGATCCCGACGGGATCGGCAGAGGGCAATACCAGTTTGACGATGTGAGTAAGTAGCCAGGTTTGACATTCATATCAGGAAATGGAACCGGCCAGGCGCCGGGACGACAAGGAGAGGGCTGTATGTTCAAGAGACTCGTAATGACTGGCCTGCTGGCGCTGACCGCCACCATGGCCGCCCCAGGTTGGGCACAAGAGGCGGCCGCGCAGGCTGATGTGGTGCAGGCGGCAGCCGTGACCATCAACAAGGGCGACAACACCTGGGTGATGGTGGCGGCGACCCTGGTGATCCTGATGTCCATCCCGGGCCTGGCCCTGTTCTACGGTGGCCTGGTGCGTGCCAAGAACATGCTGAGCGTGCTGATGCAGGTGTTCACCCTGTTCTGCCTCATCACAGTGCTCTGGGTGGTCTATGGCTACTCGCTGGCCTTCACCGAAGGCGGCGCCTTCTACGGCTCCTTCGACAAGGTGCTGCTGATGGGGGTCACTCCCGAGTCCATTGGTGCCACCTTCAGCAAGGGGGTGGGGATCAGCGAGTTCATCTTCGTGGTGTTCCAGGGCGCCTTCGCGGCCATCACCTGCGGCCTCATCGTCGGTGGCTTCGCCGAGCGGATGAAGTTCTCCGCTGTGCTGCTGTTTGCGGTGATCTGGTTCACCTTCGCCTACATCCCGATGGCGCACATGGTGTGGTACTGGGCCGGCCCGGATGCCTATACCGACGCCGCCGCGGCCGAAGCCGCCGGTGCCACCGCAGGTTACCTGTTCCAGCACGGCGCCCTCGACTTTGCCGGCGGCACTGTGGTGCACATCAACGCGGCGGTCGCCGGTCTGGTGGGTGCCTTCATGGCGGGCAAGCGGGTGGGCTACGGTCGTGATCCCATGACCCCCCACAGCCTGACCATGACCATGATAGGCGCGGCCCTGCTCTGGTTCGGCTGGTTCGGCTTCAACGCTGGCTCCGCGCTGGAAGCGAACGGTACCGCCGCCCTGGCGCTGATCAATACCTGGGTAGCACCGGCCGCGGCCGCGCTGTCCTGGACCTTCGCCGAGTGGCTGATGAAGGGTCGTCCCTCCCTGCTGGGCGCCGTCTCCGGTGCCGTTGCGGGTCTGGTGGCCATCACCCCGGCCGCCGGTTTCGTCGGTGTCGGTGGTGCCCTCATCATAGGGCTGTTGAGCGGTGTCGCCGGTCTGTGGGGGGTGCATGGTCTCAAGCGCCTGCTGGGGGCCGATGACAGCCTGGACGTGTTCGGCCTGCACGGGGTGTGCGGGATCCTGGGCGCCGTGCTGACCGGGGTGTTCGCCAGCCCGGATCTGGGCGGCACCGGGGTGTGGGATTACGTGACCAACCAGGTGGCCGAGGGCTACTCCATCCTGACCCAGGTGAAGATCCAGGTGATCGGCGTGCTGGTGACGGTGGCCTGGACCGCACTGGTCTCGGCCGTGGCCTACAAGGCGGTGGATCTGCTGGTCGGCCTGCGGGTGAAGGAAGATGCCGAGCGCGAAGGGCTGGACGTGACCAGCCATGGCGAGAAGGCTTACAGCCTGTAACAGAAGCTCCCATTGATAAGTTTGCCGCCGGCCCAGTCCGGCGGCTTTTTTATGGCCGCCCGCCTAGGAGTCTGACCTCGACTCCTGACCGGGGATGAGTCCATCCATGGGCGAATGCCTCCTCCGTAATTTCTTTCTGGCGGCGTTTTATGCCTGCATTTTGGGCGGATCTCCGCTAAACTCTGCCACCCTTTATTTGGGGTAGCCGGGTTAGCCCTGTTTCCATCCTTTATCTATGCCTTCGGAGCCGCTCATGCCGTTAGTGGGACACCAACATCAGATCGAAATTCTGGAACTGACCGACAAAGGGGATGGCAAGGGACGCCTGTTCGATCGCCCCCTGTTTGTCGAGGGGCTGCTGCCCGGTGAGCAGGCCCTGGTGGAGCTGACCGAAGTCAAGCCGAACTACCTGCACGGCAAGCTGGTAGAACTGACCCAGCCCTCCGCCGACCGGGTTCCAGATTTCTGCCCCAACACCGAGTGCGGTGGCTGCCAGGTGCGGCCGCTGGCCTATCCGGCCCAGCTCAAGCTCAAGCAATCCCTGGTGCAGGGCGCGCTGGAGCAGGCCGGGCTCATGACCCAGGTCAATCCCATCCTCGGCATGGACAGCCCGTTTGCCTATCGCAACAAGGCGCAATACGCGGTGCGTGGCACAGACGCTGGCGCCGAAATAGGCTTCTATCGCAAGCACTCCCACGACCTCATCACCGCAGATGACTGCGCCGTACAGGACTCCCTGCACGTGGAGCTCAATGCCCGGGTGCGCAACTGGATGCGTGAGCACGAGATTGCCGCCTATGACGAGGTCAACCACAGCGGCTGTGTGCGCAACCTGATGACCCGCAAGGGCTTCAAGAGCGGCGAGCTGATGGTGGTGCTGGTCACCCTGGGTGAGACCCTGCCGTTTGAAGCCGAGCTGCTGGCCAGCCTGAGTGACCTGCCCATCACCACCCTGGTACAGAACATCAACGAGGAGCGCACCAACCGCATCCTCGGGGATCGCAACCGGGTGCTGCTGGGGGAAGGGGTGATCCGTGACCAGATCCACGCGCTGGCGTTCGAGATCTCCCCGCTCTCCTTCTTCCAGAACAACCCGAGCCAGACCGATGTGCTCTACTCCAAGGCCCTCGACTATGCCGAGCTGACCGGCAGCGAGACTGTGTTCGACATCTATTGCGGTATCGGCACCATCTCCCTGTTCCTGGCGGCCAAGGCCGCCAAGGTGGTCGGTATCGAATCGGTGGAGAGCGCCATCAATGACGCCCGTCGCAACGCGGCCCTCAACGGCATCGAACACACCGAATTCCACGTAGGCAAGGCCGAGCAACTGATGCCCGAGCTGCACGCCCAGGGCGTGAGCGCCGATGTGGTGGTGATGGATCCGCCCCGCAAGGGCTGTGACAAGGCGGTACTGCAGACTCTGGTCGCCATGGCGCCGCGCCGGCTGGTCTATGTCTCCTGCAACCCCCAGACCCTGGCCCGGGATCTGGCCTATCTGGTGAAGCAGGGTTTCGTGCTGGACGAGGTGCAGCCGGTAGACATGTTCCCGCACTCCATGCACGTCGAGGCCGTCGCCCGTCTGAGCCTGCCTGCCAAGGCCGATTGACGCCGGATCGGCAGGCATTCTGCCGGTGGACATGTTCCCTCTGCGCCATGCACGTAGAAGCTGTCGCTCGCCTGAGCCTGCCTGCCAAGGCATAAATTGAATTAGCCAGATGGCTCTGATAAAAACGACTCCAAATGGAGTCGTTTTTTTATGGCCGCAATCGGCGGTTGATAAGGCGGTAGACGAGATCAGCATGGGCCTGTTGTTGCCATCGAGTCACTCATAATCGACCCGCGACGACGCGACGACGCGACGACGTGACGACGTGACGACGGGGTCGTCTGGGCAGGCCGGCTGCCTGCCTTGGTAATAAGGAGCAGAAGATGAAAAGCGTGTTGCTGAACTGGCTGGCCCGCTACGATGCCTGGTGCCAGGAGTGGGGACTTGTCCCGGAGAACCGGCGCTGCTGCGTGCCGGTTCGCCGTGATGAGGAGGAGCTCAAGCCGCCGGTAGTGGCAGAGGAGCCCTCAACTGTTACCGAAAGTTGCGAGTCACGGCGCCGGTGATGCTGTTGTAATCGAAGCTGAGCCCGTCCGGATAGGCGGGGAAGCGACCTATGGAGTCCCGCAATGTATAGCGGCAGTTGTCGTGACGCAGGTTGCCGGCGGTTTGATGATCGGCCGGGATGAGTTGGGAGATATAGTCGCTGCCTGAGTCGGTGTGGAGCTCATCGGCGACGGTCTGGTCGGTATTGAGCAGGCCAGTGAACAGGCTCTCGCAATCGTCCCGGCTGCTGACCGAGATCTGATCGCTGTCGCCCCCCGGGAAGACGGTATCGGGCCCTTGTCCGCCCTGATCCTCCATGGTCCCCGCTGGCCAGCCGAGGCTGTTGATATCGAGATCCTGCTTGCCCATGCCGCTAAAGTTATAGAGTGCCAGCGGCTCTCCCTTCACCTTGACGGCCCAGCCCGCATGGGCCAGCTGGACTGCGCTGGAAAAACTGCCTGCCGTGGAGGAGACACTGCTCTTGAGGGCATCGTCCTGGATATTGATGAAACGGGGCAGGGCGGTGACCGCCAGGATCCCCAGCACTATGATGACCAGCACCAGCTCTATCAGGGTAAAGCCGTGGGAAATGCGTTTTTGCATGGAATGAACCCATTAAGTACGACAAACAGGTAAGCGTGATATGCAACTGACAGACACCCATTGCCACCTCGATTTTCCGGTATTCGAATCCGATCTGGCGACGCGGCTGGCGCAGTGGCGCCAGTTGGGGGTGGGCGAGTATATCATCCCCGCCGTGGGAGAGGAAAACTGGACTCGCGTGATGGGGCTGGCCGAGCAGCATGCCGGCATCGCCTATGGCCTCGGGATCCACCCCTGGTATGTGGGGGCCCAGACGGAAGGCGTGCTGGCCCGGCTGCATGCCCTGCTGGCGAGCGAGCCCCACGGGCTGGTGGCCATAGGTGAATGCGGGCTGGACTTGCGCAGTCAGGTGCCGCAGGAGGGGCAGGTCGAGATGTTTGAGGCACAGATAAGGCTGGCCATGGAGTTCGACTTGCCACTCATCGTCCACTCGGTGCGGGCCAACGACACGGTTGCCAAGATCCTCAGGCGCTTCAAGCCAGCCCGTGGCGGCGTGATCCACGCCTTTGGCGGCTCCTTGCAGCAGGCCGAGGCCTTCTGGCAGTTGGGGTTCAGGTTGGGGATCGGGGGGGTCATCAGCTACGAGCGCGCCAACAAGACCCGGGAGGCGGTGCGCGACATGCCGCTCGAAGCTTTGCTGCTGGAAACGGACGCCCCGGACATGCCGCTGCAGGGGCAACAGGGGGAGCCCAACACCCCGGCCAGTCTCATCACCATAGTGCAGTTGCTGGCACAGTTGCGGGAGCAGTCGCTGGCGGATGTTGCCTCGGTGTTACATGAATCCACCCGGATGGCTTTTCCCAGGCTCGGCAAGGCAATTAACACCTGATTAACTATTGATACGGCAGTGATAAAAAATAAGGCCCATAAAAATCGTTTGCGGTCTAATTAAACGATGTCCGGCCCATTTCGGGCTTATAAAATGTGACCAGCATTCTACTTTGTCGCACCGTAATTAGTATAATGCGCACCCTTGATTAACGGTCTCAAGATACAAAACGTTAACAAGCTGGAAGGTGCTACTAAAGAGGAAGTGTTAATAATGAATCTGATAATGGGTCTGGTGGGGATGGCGACGCTCATCCTTATCGCGGTGCTGTTCTCCAGCAATCGTAAGGCAATCAAAATTCGTACCGTGGCTGGCGCATTTGCCATCCAAGCCGGTCTGGGTGCATTCGTGTTGTATGTACCTGTCGGTCGGGACATTCTGGTGGGTGTGTCCGATGCCGTCTCCAGCGTCATCGGTTATGGCCAAAATGGTATCGAATTCCTGTTCGGTGGTCTGGTCAGCAACAAGATGTTTGAAGTGTTCGGTGGCGGTGGTTTCATCTTCGCCTTCCGGGTACTGCCCGTCATCATCTTCTTCTCTTCCCTGATTGCGGTTCTCTATTACCTCGGCATCATGCAGTGGGTGATCAAGCTGCTGGGCGGTGGTCTGCAAAAGGTACTGGGTACCTCCCGTACCGAATCCCTGTCGGCGACTGCCAACATCTTCGTGGGTCAGACTGAAGCCCCGCTGGTGGTGCGTCCCTTCATCTCCAAGATGACCGACTCCGAGCTGTTTGCCGTCATGTGTGGTGGCCTGGCCTCCGTTGCCGGCTCCGTGCTGGCCGGTTACGCCTCCATGGGCGTCAAGATGGAATACCTGATCGCCGCCTCCTTCATGGCTGCCCCGGGTGGTCTGCTGTTCGCCAAGCTGCTGGTACCGGAAACCGAAACTCCCAGCTATGACGAAGACTCTGCCGATGGCGATCTGGACGACAAGCCGGCCAACGTGATCGATGCTGCCGCTGCAGGTGCCTCTGCCGGTCTGCAACTGGCCCTGAACGTGGGTGCCATGCTGCTGGCCTTCATCGGCTTGATTGCCATGATCAACGGTCTCTTCTCCGGTGTGGGTGGCTGGTTCGGTTATCCGCAACTCTCCCTGGAGCTGCTGCTGGGCTGGTTGTTCTCCCCGCTGGCCTTCCTGATCGGTGTACCCTGGAGCGAAGCCGTGGTGGCGGGTTCCTTCATCGGCCAGAAACTGGTGGTGAACGAGTTCGTGGCCTACCTGAACTTTGCCCCGTACCTGAAGGATGAAGTGCTGATCAACGGCGTGGCCATGTCTGACCACACCAAGGCCATCATCTCCTTCGCCCTGTGTGGCTTCGCCAACCTGTCCTCTGTTGCCATCCTGCTGGGTGGTCTGGGCTCCATGGCACCAAACCGTCGCGGCACCATCGCCAAGTTCGGTCTGAAAGCCGTACTGGCGGGCTCTCTGTCCAACCTGATGTCTGCCACCATCGCAGGCTTCTTCCTGGCATTGACCGCCATGTAATATTTGCCTGACACTCAGGTAAAGACGAACGCCACAGCGAAAAGCTGTGGCGTTCGCGTTTGGAGCGGTGACAACCGTTTTCCTTTCTAGACTAATAATAAAATGAGTCAAATCGGAGGTTTTATGAATGAAGTGCTACTGGCGATGGCAGCCGGCTTTATCGTTGGCTTGTTGTTTTCTTTCCTCAAATTGCCGATCCCGGCGCCCCCCGTGTTGTCCGGGGTTATGGGGATCGTCGGGGTGTATCTGGGGGGGATTGCCTACTCCTGGATCCTGACCCGTTTCTTCTCTTAAGCGCTTTCCAGACCCGGATTTGTCAGATGTGAGGTACCTCTGAAATTGGCAAATCCGGCTTGCAAACACGGGGTATCTCGGCTGAAATAGGCGATGCCAGCAGGGTGCTGGCATTGACTAATACCTGATTCAAGTCGGGTGTTGGCGGTCAAATGGAATTGATTGGGAAGTCGGGTCAGCGGTTGTCGGCCTTTCTCAAGTCTTCATGGAACCAAGTCCGCACTTTTGTAAGAAAGTGACAGGGCTCTTGCCTTATTTGCAGCCGTATTGCCTGTGCATTGCGCTGTAATTCCATATCCCCTTTATCCGGGGTCTTCTCTTGCCGATCCTGTTCGGCGAAGACGGAGCCTGGGTTGTGGGAAACATCGAGACTTTGGAGACATAGCATGACCGATCTGAAAGTGGCCGCCCAACGCGCCCTGAACCTGATGGACCTGACCACCCTGAACGATGACGACACCGATCAGAAGGTGATCGACCTGTGCCGCAAGGCCAAGTCCCCGGCCGGCCTCACCGCCGCCGTCTGCATCTATCCCCGTTTCATCCCCATCGCACGCAAGACCCTGCGCGAGATCGGCGCCGCCGACGTGCGCATCGCCACCGTGACCAACTTCCCCCACGGCAATGACGACATCGACATCGCCGTGGCCGAGACCCGCGCCGCCGTCGCCTACGGCGCCGACGAAGTGGACGTGGTCTTCCCGTACCGCGCCTTCATGGCTGGCAATGAACAGGTTGGCTTCAGCCTGGTCAAAGCTTGTAAGGAAGCCTGCGGCACTCAAGCCCTGCTGAAGGTGATCATCGAGACCGGTGAGCTGAAAGAAGAAGCGCTGATCCGTCGCGCCTCCGAGATCAGCATCGATGCCGGTGCCGACTTCATCAAGACCTCCACCGGCAAGGTGCCGGTCAATGCGACCCCGGAAGCGGCCCGCATCATGATGGAAGTGATCAAGGCCAAGAACCCGAAAGTGGGCTTCAAGCCTGCCGGTGGCGTGAAGGATGCGGCAGTGGCCGGTCAGTACCTGGCCATGGCCGAAGAGATCCTGGGCAAGGACTGGGTCTCCCCCCGTACCTTCCGCTTCGGCGCGTCCAGCCTGCTGGCCAGCCTGCTGGCGACCCTGGGCCACGGCGACAAGCCGGCCAATACCAGCGGTTACTAAGCGGTGGCAGGGGACGGCATGCCGTCCCCTATTTCGGTCTGTGTTCGTGCACGGCGCACGGAGGGAATGAAAGATGTTTTTGCCTCAAGAAATTATTCGCAAGAAGCGCAACGGTGAAGCGCTCAGTACCCAAGAGATTCAATTCTTCGTCCAGGGCATTACCAACAACACCATAGGCGAAGGCCAGATCGCGGCACTCGCCATGGCGGTCTACTTCAAAGACATGACCATGGATGAGCGGGTCGCCCTGACCTGTGCCATGCGCGACTCCGGCATGGTGCTGAACTGGGATCACCTGAACCTGGGCGGCCCCATCGTCGACAAGCACTCCACCGGTGGTGTGGGTGATGTGGTCTCCCTGATGCTCGGCCCCATGGTCGCCGCCTGCGGTGGCTTCGTACCCATGATCTCCGGCCGTGGTCTCGGCCACACCGGCGGTACCCTGGACAAGCTGGATGCCATCCCAGGCTACCAGACCTCGGTCGACAACGATCGTTTCCTGAAGGTGGTGAAAGAAGCGGGCGTGGCCATCATAGGCCAGACCGGCGATCTCGCCCCGGCCGACAAGCGCATCTACGCGGTGCGCGACATCACGGCCACCGTTGAATCCATTGCCATGATCACCGGCTCCATCCTCTCCAAGAAGCTGGCCTCCGGCCTGGAAGCCCTGGTGATGGACGTGAAAGTGGGATCGGGCGCCTTTATGCCGACCTTTGAAGCCTCCGAGGAGCTGGCCAAGAGTATCGTCGCCGTGGCCAACGGTGCCGGCTGCCGTACCTCGGCGCTGCTCACCGACATGAACCAGGTGCTGGCCTCCAGCGCCGGCAATGGGGTGGAAGTGCGCGAAGCGGTGCGCTACCTGACCGGTGAATACCGCAACCCGCGCATCCACGAAGTGACCATGGCCCTGTGTGCCGAGATGCTGATCTCCGCCCATCTGGCCAGCGATGAGCGCGATGCGCGCGCCAAGCTGCAGGCCGTGCTGGACAACGGCAAGGCCGCCGAGATCTTCGGTCGCATGGTCACTGGCCTCGGTGGTCCGAGCGATTTCATGGAGCGCTACGATCATCATCTGCCGAAGGCGGCTATCGTGCGCCCCGTGTTCGCGCCCAAGAGCGGTTTCGTGACCGCCATGGATACCCGTGAACTGGGTCTGGCGGTGGTCGCCATGGGTGGCGGTCGCCGCGCCGCCGGTGACAAACTCGATTATGCGGTCGGTCTGACCGACTTTATCCGCCTGGGTCAGAGCGTCGATGCTGACAAGCCGCTCGCGTTGATCCACGCTCAAACCGAAGAGCAATTCACTCAGGCTGCCGGCATGGTGCAGGCGGCTGTCAGGATCGGCGACACCCAGCCCCAGGCCCTGCCTGAGGTTTACCGTCGTATCGGTCTGGCTGATTTGTAACAAGGGGAAGTCCCATGAAACGTACCTTTATTCTGATGATGGACTCTTTCGGTATTGGCGCTGCCGCCGATGCCGAGAAGTTCGGAGATGTGGGCGCCAACACCCTTGGCCATATCGCCAAGGCCTGTGCCGCTGGTGAGATCGAAGGCCGTGGCGCCCTCCATTTGCCAAACCTGAACAAGCTGGGTCTGGGTCATGCAGGGGAGCAGGCCTCCGGCTACTTCCCGGCGGGTCTGAACAAAGACATCGAGGTCATCGGTGCCTACGGTTTCGCCCAGGAGCTCTCCTCCGGCAAGGACACCCCGTCCGGCCACTGGGAGATCGCCGGCGTGCCCGTGTTGTTCGAGTGGGGTTACTTCCACGATCACCACAACAGCTTCCCGCAGGAGCTACTGGACGCCATCGTCGAGAAGGCGGGCCTGTCAGGCTATCTGGGCAACTGCCACGCCTCCGGTACCCAGGTGCTGGATGACCTTGGCGAAGAGCACATGCGTACCGGCAAGCCTATCCTCTACACCTCTGCCGACTCCGTGTTCCAGATCGCCTGTCACGAAGAGACCTACGGTCTCGAGAAGCTCTATGAGCTGTGCCATATCGTGCGCGAGCTGCTGGAGCCCTACAACATCGGTCGCGTCATTGCCCGTCCGTTCGTGGGCACTGGCAAGGGTAACTTCAAGCGTACCGGCAACCGTCACGACTACTCCGTGCTGCCGCCGGCACCGACCGTGCTGGATTACATGAAGGATGCGGGTGGCCAGGTGGTCTCCATCGGCAAGATCGCCGACATCTATGCCCAGCAAGGCATCACCAAGCAGGTGAAGGGCACAGGCCTGACCGAGCTGTGGGATCGCACTCTGGAAGAGGTGAAAGCCGCCGGTGACAACACCATCGTCTTCACCAACTTCGTGGACTTCGACTCCTCCTACGGCCACCGCCGTGACGTGAAGGGCTACGCCGACGCACTGGAGTACTTCGACTCCCGCCTGCCCGAGCTGTTCGAGCTGCTGGAAGATGGCGATGTGGTGGTGTTGACTGCCGACCACGGCTGCGATCCGACCTGGAGCGGCACGGATCATACCCGTGAGTACATCCCTGTGCTGTTCTACGGCAAGCCGGTCAAGGCAGGCTCCGTCGGTCGTCGCGAGACCTTCGCCGACATCGGCCAGAGCATAGCCGCCTACCACGGCTTGCCGAAGCTGCAATACGGCACCAGCTTCCTGTAATGCCGTACCGGGCAGTGCGGCGCCCCATGCACCGCCTGCCCAGGTTGCACAGCAGGGCCCGGGTCCTGTAAGTTACCCGCCCGCCGCCACGCGGTGGGCACCCCAATAAAGACAATAAAACTCAACCTAGTGTGAAGGAATTAAGAGAATGGCAACTCCTCATATCAATGCGAAAGATGGCGCCTTTGCTGATACCGTACTGATGCCGGGTGACCCCCTGCGTGCCAAGTACATCGCAGAGACCTTCCTGGAAAACGTGGAGCAGGTGTGCGACGTGCGCAGCATGCTCGGCTTCACCGGTACCTACAAGGGCCGTCGCATCTCCGTCATGGGTCACGGCATGGGCATCCCGTCCTGCTCCATCTACGCCAAGGAACTGATCACCGACTATGGTGTGAAGACCCTGATCCGCGTTGGCTCCTGTGGCGCCGTGCGTGAAGACGTGAAACTGCGTGATGTGGTGATCGGCATGGGTGCCTGTACCGATTCCAAGGTCAACCGTCTGCGCTTCAAGGATCACGACTTCGCCGCCATCGCCGATTTCGATCTGGTTGCCAATGCTGTGCAAGCCGCCAAGAACAAGGGCGTTGCCGTGCGCGTGGGTAACATCTTCTCCGCCGACCTGTTCTACACCCCGGATCCCTCCATGTTCGACGTCATGGAAAAATACGGCATCCTGGGTGTCGAGATGGAAGCCGCCGGTATCTACGGCGTGGCCGCCGAGTACGGTGCCAAGGCGCTGACCATCTGCACCGTTTCCGATCACATCCGTACCGGTGAGCAGACCACCTCCGAAGAGCGTCAGCTGACCTTCAACGACATGATCGAAGTTGCGCTGGACTCCGTGCTGCTGGGCGATTGATCCCTGGCTTCGGCTCCACGCAAAGCGGCGACCTTAGGGTCGCCGTTTTTTTTATGCCTCATTTGGGAGGGAAGCCCGGAGGGCTGGTTGTGCGGTCTGTACTTTCTGGTGATCTACAAGGCTAAGATCATGAAGCGAAAGAACATTCTGACTCCGCCGCTCTCGGCCCAGGCTATTTGCCAAGATCCGATGGGAGATAAAAAGGCCTAATCCCCCTCTTTGCTAATCACTCTCGTTGCTAACTACTAGCGACCAGCTCTTATCGGGATCGAACAGCTGGATCGCCTCAACGGCTGTTGCCGTGTCGGTCCCTAGATCCTTTTGATAAACCCGCCCTTCGTGACTCACCATGAAGGTCATCACCCCACTGGCGGCATAATCGGCCGGCCAGGCGATCAGGGCAACACCGTCTCTTAATTGCCCTTCGACAAAGTACTCTTTCTTCCCCCCATCGGCAGCGGCTCCCTGGGCATACAAGATGCGGTAGTAGTAGCCATGATAGGGTGTGCGTTGACCGACCACGGCCTTGTAGCCCTCTGCCGCGGCACTGACGACCTCCTCCCCGGCCGGGCTTGCTGGTTCACCCTTGGCCACGGGCCAATAGAGTCCATTTTGTTGCCCTGCATCACTGCGCAGTTTTGCCGCAAAGAGTCCCGCTGTTTGGCCATCATGCCCCACGGCGGCGTACTCTAGCTGTGCGTCGATGAAGCCACGGCACACCGCGATCGCCCCCAACTCATTTCGGCCGATGCGGCGATAGACGATCTCTTTGGCACCAGCGGCGCCATCGAGATACCAGTTGCCATCTGCGGCCACGAGAGGGATTGGCAGTGGCCAATCAGACTCCCCCACGACCAGTATCATTTTATCCTTACCTTCGGCTACTAGCTGGTGCTTGCTCTTGAAGCTCGCGACGAAGGCGGCGCGATCATTGGCATCGGCCACCTCATCCCCCGAGCTGATGGCCTCCCCACTCTTTTCGCCGAGCAACTGCGTCAGTGCGCTGACATCGTTCTTCTCCAGGGCAGTTATCAGGGCCTGCACTGCCTCATCCGGGGTGGCGAAGGTGCGCGGTGCCATGGCGCTTGCATCGCTGGCGCAGACCAGGGCCAGCAGGGCCAAACCCCATGAGGGAGCCCAACTCCATTTCAACAAACGCTTCATTATCGCGTACTCCGTCTGGGTTGAGTGTTGCGCCCGGCATGCGCGCTCCTGGCCACACTTTCGCGCCCACGTTGGCTGGCGGCGCGCTCGGTTCTGCCCGTATTATGTACCCCCTGGAAGGCACTCCTTGAGGTTGAGGCCGAAGCCGCAGGTGCTCTGCGTGTTGCAGTCTGTGCCATGTTCTTGTTGTGAGTGGCTCGTGGTTGGACATAGCCGCGATCACGGGTTCCAGCGGTTTGTGGCGTGATCTGCTGCCGCTTGACCCTGTCTCCGGCGTAGTTGCCCTGGCGCGGCGTGCGTTGGGCTACATTTGCCTCCCTGTTCGCCTGTCTAGCGTCGCGCGTCGCCTTGGCACTTTCACTGTTGAGTTGGCGGTTGGCTCCCGCATAGGTTCCCTTCGGCGCGGTGACGCGGGCCTCCCTGTTTACCTCATTGACAGCGCGCGGTGCGCCAGCGTATTCGCTTTTAGGCTGGCGATTGATCCCTGCATAACTCCCTTTCGGTGTGACACCTCGCTGGACCGCCCCTGCCTCGTTATTTCGCGAGCCTTGTCCCAGGGTAGCCAGCTCAGGGCGGTTGGGGCGCGCCGCCGTGATGGGGCTGTTGGCTTGGCGCAGGTAGTTATTGGGGCCGCGTTCAAACTTGTTGAAGTAATCGTTCCCCTTGGCGTTGATATAAATATTGTTGTTAGAGCCCCGCTGATAGTTGACTGGACGGTTGTACCCGCTGGCGGGACGGAATCCATTGCCATAGTTGGGGTTATAACGATAGGGAGCGTAGCCGCTGGGATAACCTGCTCCCCAGTGAGGGTAATAATAATCGTCATCATCATCATCGTCGTTGAAGACCTCGTTGACCAACATGCCCGCACCAAAGGCGAGCAAGCCCGTCACGACCATATCACCACGGTCGTATTCGTCATCGCTGTCGTGATCGTCATGTTCCACCACTGTCGTGGTCGTTGTCGCAGGCACGGTCGTTGTCGTGGTTGCTGTGGTCACCGGAGCTGAGGCCGGCCCGGCAGCGGGCGGGTTATAGACGGCGCTTGGGTCGTATTGCGGGACATAAACGACGTCAGGGTTGGCAGGTGCAATGGTGACGATCTGCTGATTGTTCTGCTCATCCTTGGCCACTTTCATCTGCTCCGAGTCTTTCAGGTTGCCTACCTCCATCGCCTGTTGGCGCAGGCGCTGAACGGCTGCCAGCACGCCCGGCTCATCGGCCAGGAAGGCACTGCCCAGTTCCGTCGTCCAATCCATCTTCAAGCACATCATGTCCATGACGGTCGGGAAGTGCATCAGCGACATGGTCGGCGGCGTAAAGCCCAGGGGCGCAATGGCGGCAGTCAGCTCTTTCCCCTTGAGATTGGGGTGGGCGACCAGCCAGTTGCCGGCATCGAGCACTTCTTGCGGATTGGTGGCGCTGGCCAACACCTGAGACAATACCGCATCCGGGTAAAGCGCCACGGGCGCAAGCAGGGTTTCGAGCGCCTCCGGGGTATATTTCGATGCTGGTGCCTTATCGGGCTGCTCTTGCGGTGCGACCGCAGGGCTGGCAGCGCTGGTTGTGCTGGCAGCAGAAGCCACGCTGGGCTGAACATTTTGCGTGACGGCAGGCGGCTCCTCTTTGCAGGCAGCCAATACCGTGCTGAGGGCGATCACGGCCGCCAACACGCTACGGCGAAATAGGGGTTGCTTCATGAACTTGCTTCCTTCTGCTGGAGTGGCTGTTGCACCTCTTGCCCGATGATGTCCACAAATGCTGTATCTCATCGCATTCAATGCGGGTGTGTCATATCGAAAACATAAACCACGAATCGAGATCACACCCAAAACCGGCTGGAAAGGCGTGAAAAATGCGTTTGTTTCTGCCTCAAGCCAAGTCTGAATAACTCAAGGTGTAGGGCACACTGGCGGCCAAGCTCGGAATCAAAAAACAGGGAGGCATGATGCCTCCCTGTTTTTTGATGTGGGTCAGCCGGTACCACCGCTATGGGGGGCCGAAGTCGAGGGAAAAGCGTCCCTTGCCCGCCTGTTTGGCCCGGTACATGGCGGTATCGGCCCGGTGGAGCAGATCGTCGATGTGACAGAACTGTCCCGAAGGGCAGATCGCGCCTCCTATGCTGCCGGCGAGGGGCAGCGAGTGACCGGCCACGTCGGTGGAGATTGCCATGGCTGCCAATAGCCGCTCGCACAGGGCTGGCAGCTCCTGCTCCGGTTGGTGAAGGGCCGGCAATATGATGGTGAATTCGTCGCCGGCGAGGCGTGCCACCATGTCACCCGGGCGCACCTCGGCACTCAACACGCTGGCGAAGCGCTGCAGCAGGGCATCGCCGACGTGGTGGCCCAGTCGGTCATTGATCCCCTTGAATCCGTCGAGATCGAGAAACAGCAGACCCAGTGGCTCGCCATTCCGATGGACTCGCTCCAGCTCACGGGAGAGGCGCAGGGTGAAGGCGCGCCGGTTGGGCAGGGCGGTGAGCGGATCGTGAGCCGCCTCGTGCTCCAGCTGGCTTTGCAGCGCCCTGTACTCGGTGATGTCATCGCCGAGAATATAGACGCCGGGCTCGTCACCCCGGCTCGGGATCATGGTGATCCTGAGGTCACGGGTGCCAATGGGCAGATTGAGCCTGTGTTCGTAGCTCACCTGCTCGCCGGCCAGGGCCCGCGCCACCTGCGCCATGGCCATGTCGTGGGCCTCCTCGCCTATCACCTCTCGTATGCTCATCTCCCGCATGGCGTTAGCATCCAGCCCGAAGTAGTGGCAATAGGCCTGGTTGGCAAACAGGTAACGCCCCTCGGGGGAGATCATGCTGATGGTCACCGGCAGACCGTCGGTGATGGCCCGCAACCTGGCCCGGCCGCGCTCGATCTCGGCCAGCACCCGACGGCGGGGCGTGATGTCGTGCAAGAACAGGGCGAGTCGTACCTTGTCGTCGAACTGGTATCGCTCGGCTACTACCTCGACCGGGATCCGCTGGCCGCTGCGAGTCCCCAGATCGCACTCCAGACGGTGTGGCGGGGTTTGCGGGGCCTCCAGCAGGGAAAACAAGGGGTGTCCTGCCTCAAGCAGGCGGAACAGGGGTTGCCCCAATATCTCTTCTGGATGCCAGCCGAGCAAGGTGGTGGAGGCGGGATTCCAGCCGGTGATGACGAGGGATTCGTCGAGTTCCAGGAAGGCATTGCTGGTGTGTTCCAGCATGTGTTGCAGGCGGCGTTGCTCCTGCCACAGGCGTTGCTGCACGGCGCCACGCTCCTGCATCTCGACATGCAACTGCTCCACCGTATTCGACAGCTCGCGGGTGCGCTCACGCACCTGCTGCTCGAGGCCCAGTTGCAGGCGCAGCAGCTCGGCCTCGGCCTGTTTGCGCTCGGTGAGATCGGCGAACACGGCGATCATGTGGGGGGCCCTGGTGTGGCTCTGGCACAGGGTCACGCTGAGCTGCACCCAGCACAGGCTGCCGTCGGCCCGGATCATCCGCTTCTCCAGCCGGTAGTCTTGGCACTCCCCCGCGAGCAAGGCGTTGAACAGGGTCTGTTCCCGCGGCAGATCCTCCGGGTGGGTCATGGCGTGCCAGGTACGGCTCAGCATCTCCTCCTCACTGTACCCGAGCAGCCGCTCCAGTCCTGGGTTGGTGCGCAGCCACTGGCCCTCGAGAGAGGAAAGCGCCATGCCCACCGACGCCTGGTTGAAGGTGAGGGTGAAGAGGTGCTCCTTGTCCTCCAGCACCTGGTTCAGGCTGCGCACCTGATGGCGTCGCTCCAGATCGTGCAGGGTGTTTTCCACCAGACGGCCGAAGTCGTCGAGATCGCGGCACGCCTCCTCGTCGAGGCTGCGTGCCCCATGGTCCACCAGACAGAGGGTGCCGAGCACCACTCCATCGAGGGCGCGCAGGGGGCGACCGGCATAGAAGACGACCTGGGGAGCCCCTGTCACCAGCGGGTTGTCGGCGAAGCGGGGATCGAGGCGGGCATCTGGCACCTGCATGATGTCGGGTTGCAGGATGGCGTGGCCGCAGAAGGATTGCTCCCGGCTGATCTCGCACAGGCCAATGCCGGTGCGGGCGAGAAACCACTGCCGGTTCACGTCGGTCAGGGAGACCATGGCGATGGGCAGCGAGAAATGGCGGGTGATGAGCCGGGTGAGGCGATCCAGCTGGTCGATGGGCTCGCGGTCGAGCAGGCCGAGGACACGCAGTCGTTCCAGTCGACTGTGCTCGTCCAACGGCAAGGGGGGGGCAATCATGTGGCTCTCCTGCCAGTCATCCTGTCAGAGTTATATACAAGCTGGCGGAGGCGATCTACCCCCCTTTATTGGGGGGCGGCAGGTTTGCTCTGTTTCTTGTGCTTGCGCACCCGCATGTAGTTGCGGCGCACGCCGTAGGAGATGAGCAGGCCGGCCAGGAGCATCACCAGCAGCATCAGTCGCTGCTTCTCCTGGCTGACCTTGAGATGGGTATCCTGCTTGGCCAGCAGTTTCTGCTCCTCCAGGGTGATCCTCAGGTAACCCAGGGTCAGGTTGCCATCGTGGATCTCCTGCACGAACTGGATGCGGCCCTTGCCCTGCTCCGGCAGGGACTTGTTGTCGGCGCCGATGGGCAGCAGACTCTCCAGGGGCACGGCCTGATCCGACTGGGCGAGGGGGATGCCGTGGGCGTCATAGAGGGTGACATCGAGGATCTCGGGCTCGGCGGCGAGATCCTGAGCCAGTCGCTCCAGCTCGCTCTCCTTGTCCTCCTTGATCCAGCGGCGCATGTCACGGGCGGCATAGGCGACCAGGGCCTGGGCCCGATCGCGCGCCTCGCTGTGCAGCGCGGTCTGGCTCTCTCCCTGCATGTGAATAAGCAGAACCAGTACCCAGAGACCGAGCAGGATCCCGGCCGCCAGACTGATGACGCGTTTGATGGGGAGATGACGCAAAACGGATGGCCTCCTGGGGTGAATGCTGGCGCCGCTTGCCTGTCAGAAACAATGGATGACCGAGGGCGTGGCGCGGTGAACGATACGTGGCAGGCGGGATCTTGGCGCTTGCCTGTACAAAAAGCAATACGCTACTCTGGGCCAGCATGATGAACCCATGATCCCAAGGAAGGCGTCTCCCCTATGTTGTTGTCCCAGCTCCCCCCCTCAGTGCCCGACTGGTCTGCCGCCCTGTGCGGTGCGCCCTGCTGGCAGCTCGTCCCCGAGGCCTTGTTGCCCGCAGCCGACCCCCACGATGGGGCCTGGCTCGTCCTGTTTGGCAAGGGGCTCGGCGCCCATCATCTGGGACGACTGGCGACCCTGCTGGCGAGTCAGGGCATGGAGGCAAGCCTCTATCCCGCGGCAGAGCATGCCGGTATCCCTGTGCTGCTGCTTGGCACCAGCCGCTTCTCTCTAGAGCTGGTACAGCAGCTCAAGGAGCAGGTGTGGGACATAGATTTATGTCATCTGCCCGCCTTGCCGACCCTGAGCGAGCCCGGTCTGCTGGTGATGGACATGGACTCCACCGCCATCCAGATCGAGTGCATCGACGAGATTGCCCGCCTGGCCGGGGTGGGGGATCAGGTGGCCGCCGTGACGGCGGCGGCTATGCAGGGCAAGCTGGAGTTTGCCGACAGCCTGCGCAGCCGGGTCGCCTTGCTGGAAGGGGCGCCGGTGACCATTCTCGACGAGGTGGCGGCCAAGATGCCCTGGATGCCGGGGCTGCAACTCATGGTCGATGCCCTCAAGCAGTCAGGCTGGAAGGTGGCGATCGCCTCCGGTGGCTTCACCCGTTTCGCCGGTGAGCTGCAGCGGGCGCTGGGGTTGGACGCCATCTTCGCCAACGAGCTGGCGACCGAGGGGACCCTGCTCACAGGGCAGGTGAGTGGCCGTATCGTGGATGCCGCCGTCAAGGCCGAGGTGTTGCAGCAACTGGCGACACAATTCGGCATCCGGGTTGATCAGACGGTGGCGGTCGGCGATGGGGCCAACGATCTCAAGATGATGGCGGTGGCCGGACTCGGCATCGCCATCCACGCCAAACCGCTGGTGCGGGCCCAGGCGGCGGCCACCCTCAATCACCACGATCTGGAAGGGGTGCTCTGCCTGCTGGGGGCGCTCACCTGCCGCGAACGGCGCTGGAATAACCACTGAAGAGGGTCAAGGAGGACCTGAAAACGCGATGGAACTGTTACAACAATCCCTGTTTATCCCCTGCGGCGAGCATCAGCTGCACGTTCGTCATATCAAGCCCAGGGTCGCCGTGCATGGTGACCCCATACTGATGGTCCATGGGGCCATCGAGAATGGCCGCATCTTCTACACCGAATCCGGCAAGGGGCTGGCCTGTTATCTGGCACGCCACGGCTATCAGGTCTATGTGGCCGACCTGCGCGGGCGGGGCCTCAGCACCCCCGCCATCGCCGAGCGGGCCGGCCATGGCCAGCACGAACTCATCACCGAAGACGTGCCCGCGCTGCAACACTGGATCGCGGCCCGCCACCTGGGGGCCAGGGTGCACTGGATGGCGCACTCCTGGGGCGGGGTCATCATGGCTTCGACCCTGGCTCGCTTCCCGGCGCTGGCCGATGGAATAGCCAGCCTGGTGTTCTTTGGCACCAAGCGCGGGGTCTCGGTGCAGAACCCGGAGCGCTGGCTGAAGGTGGATCTTATCTGGAATCGACTGGCCCCCTGGCTGGCCCGCAACAGCGGCTTCCTGGCGGCGCGCAAGTTGAAGATGGGAGCCGATGACGAGCCCCTGCGCTACCTGCAGGAGACCATCCCCTGGGTGAAGTGCGGCCCCTGGCAGGATCCCCACGACGGCTTCGCCTATGGGGAGGCGGCGAGCCGAGTGGCCTGGCCCCCGCTCTGGATGATCTCCGCCAAGGCCGACAAGGTGCTGGGTCACCCCATAGACGTGCGCCGCTTCAGCACAGAGATGGGCTCGGCTACCCGCCATACCCGCCTTGGCCTGGACAACGGCAACCGGCTCGATTACGACCACATCAACATGCTGACCGCCCCCCAGGCCCAGGAGGATCACTTCCCCCAGATCCTGGCCTGGTTGCAGGATCCCCAGGCGAGAGGGTGTCGGGCCTGATATCTCGCGTCATCCACTCCTTGGTTGATCAACCCACAGGGGTTATGAGGCAGGGCTAGAACAACAAGGGCAACCCATCGGGGCGCCCTTGTTGTTTGTCTCTTCTGTTTATTCGTATCACTGGTACTGGATGGCGATCTGCCGAGTTTGGATGTGGAACTCAACCTACGGGCGGTGTGATGCCGAGCCGGAACAGGGTCGCCTGGGTGGTATCGGTCAGCTCGCCCACTCCCACCACGCTCCACAGCTCCTCCTCCAGCTTCTTGGCCTTGTGGATGGCAAACTTGGCGATGTAGTCCAGCTCGTTGGCGATGAAGCTGGTGTCCGGCCGGCCGGTGCGGGAGATGCCGACCAGTACCGAGTAGAACTCGCCCTGCTGCAGGGCCAGCTCGACGAAGCGCTGCTTGTCCTCGAGGGTCGCAAAACTGCTGGCTAACCGGCTCCTGAACAGGGGGGAACCACTGCGCGAATGCAGATTGGCGATATAAACCTCTGCCTGCTTCGGCTTGTCCTCCCGCTCTATGGTGCGCAGGGGGTCGAGCAGCAGGGTCCTGAGCAGGCCGCCCTGGAACAGGGGGTAGAGGTTGGCCTGATCCTCCTGCTCGGCGCAGGCCTTCAGCAGTGGGGAGAGGCTGCGTGGCCGGGGGGCAATCCCCAGGGCCGCCGGTTTCGAGCCGGCCTTGAGTTTGTTGACGTACACAGGGGTGTCGAAGATGTGGTGGGTGAAGATGTTGCGCAGCGCCCGCGCCATGCCACGGTAGCGCCTGTGTTCCCGGGTGGCCTTGAGTTTGTTCTGGTTGCTCTCGATCAGCAGGCTGAAGAACTGGTGACCTGTGTGGCGGGCCGGTTCTCCCTCGATGCACAGGTGCAGCACGGTACGGCTTAGATTGAGGCTGACCAGCCGGTAGGGCAGGCGCTGCAGATCCATGCTCTTGGACAGCTCCTGCAGCCGTGGCAAGGCGACCTGGATGATCTCCCCCTTCTCCCCTTCGAATGGCTCTTCCAGCTCGATCTGCATGCCATGGGCCGAGATATCCCGGGTCCAGCCGAGCCAGGCTCTCTCCTTGTGGCGGATGACGATGGCCGTCTTGTGGACGTAGCGGGCCTCCTTGCGCAGTTGCACATAGTGCAGCGTCTCTATCTCGAACAGGGGAGCGCTGATGTCGTGGCCAAAGCGCTGCAACTCGTTGGCATTGTGGGGCTGGCTGGCATCGTAGCGAAACTCGTCGCGCTGACTGTCGAGCCCGATCTCCTGCAGCAAGCCGACATAACCTATCTGTTGCAGCCGTTCACGCAGCAGCATGTCCTGCAATTGATGAGATTCACCGCCAGGATGACTGTCTAGATCCGCCTCGTGCAGTGCACAGCTCTCCAGACTGAACTTGTATACCCGCCAGCTGGGTCGGCGCGCGCCGACCTGGAAGAAGAGGGCGGTCAGGCCGCTTTGCAGCAGCTCTTCCCGAGTGGCGGAGAAGAAGTAGAGGTGACTGCGTACCGAGTGGGTGAAGCTGTAGATCAGGGTCTCGCTCATGCCCCCCCTGGCGGGCATCAGGCTGCTCATCCGCGCCTCGCTGAACAGGCTGGCGAGCATGTCGCGGTTCTTGGCATCACGCCAGTACTCGAGCAGGTGTTGGTTGTTCTCGGTGCGCAGGGCGATCTCGAGGGGAGGCGCACTGCCTTTGCCGAAGAACAACGGCATGCCGGTCATGCGCGGCAGGTAGAACTGTTCATAGCCCTTGATGATGGCCGCCGACAGCAGGTAATCGACGCTGACCCGGTAGCGGCTGCGGTTGTGCTCGATGAACTCGCGCAGAAAGTGATCGAAGGCAGGATGCTCGCCGCTTTTGACCAGCCGTAACCAGAATTTTCCCTCCTTCTGCTCCTCCCCCAGGATCTGATAGTCGATGGGCTGGCGCAGTATGGGGTTGGCGTGTTCGCGCTCCAGGCCGGTGAAGAGGACGTCGACCTGATCGCCGGTCTGGTAGTCGGGCAGATAGGGCACCGAGACCCGGATCCCGCCGAGGGAGAGATCCGAGCTCTTGGCGAACAGCTTCTCGCCATTGCCGAGCTTGATCACCATGGGGGAGCTGAAATGCATCCGCTCTTCCTGCCGGCCGTAGTGGCTGGCGAAGGGAATTGCGCTCACATCGAACGGGCGAAACGGGCTGGCGGGCAGGGAGAGGCTCTCCACTCGGCCCTGATTGAGCTTGTACCAGGCCTGCAGCGCCTCATAGACCCCCAGCGTATAGCTGTCGCGGTAGAGGTAGCACTGGGATTGGAACAGCTCGATTGCCTCGGCGGGCATGAAGTGGGTTACCCCCTCCGACTCGTGTACCAGGCAGACCTCGCCGAGTTCGTTGCGCATGTCGATCACCCGCCGGCAGGGGGTGCATTTGCGCTTGATCTCCATCTTGAGCAAGAAACGGCTGTTGGTATTCTCGTTCTGGGTCAGGCGGTTGAAGATCTCGTCGAAATCCTTTTCTCGGAGCAGGGGGACAAGCTGTTCTATCAGGTGTAGTGGTTGTTCTGAATCCATGTATTCCTGCCGCGGAAAGTCACTTTTCCGATTCTGGGTTTGATCTGTCGGTCGCAAACAAGTATATCAAGCAGGAATTCATCCTGTCCCCGAGTTATCCATGGCCAAAAACAAAACCGCCTATGTTTGTACCGAATGTGGCGCCGACTTCACCCGCTGGCAAGGTCAATGCGGCGAGTGCAAGGAGTGGAACACCATCACAGAGGTTCGGCTGGGAGTCACCACCCCTGGCAAGAGTGCCCGCTACACCGGCTATGCCGGCGCCGTCGGCAGCCAGGTACAGACCCTGGCGGAGGTCGCCACCACCGAGATCCCCCGTTTCGGTTCGGGTTTCAAGGAGCTGGATCGGGTGCTCGGCGGCGGCGTGGTGCCGGGCTCGGCCATCCTGATTGGCGGCAACCCGGGGGCGGGCAAGTCGACCCTGCTGCTGCAGACCATGTGCGGCCTAGCCGAGCGGATGAAGACCCTGTACGTGACCGGGGAAGAGTCCCTGCAGCAGGTGGCGATGCGGGCCAGCCGGCTGGGGCTGCCCACCGACAAGCTGCGTATGTTGTCCGAGACCAGCGTCGAGCAGATCTGCATCATTGCCCAGCAGGAGCAGCCGCAGATCATGGTCATCGACTCCATCCAGGTGATGCACGTGGCGGATGTGCAGTCATCCCCCGGCTCCGTCTCCCAGGTGCGCGAGTCCGCGGCTCTGCTCACCCGCTACGCCAAGCAGAACCATGTCGCCATCTTCATGGTGGGTCACGTCACCAAGGACGGCACCCTGGCCGGCCCCAAGGTGCTGGAGCACTGCGTCGACTGCTCCGTGCTGCTCGATGGGGCCCATGATTCGCGTTTTCGCACCCTGCGCTCCCACAAGAACCGCTTCGGGGCGGTCAACGAGCTCGGCGTGTTCGCCATGACGGGGCAGGGCATGAAGGAGGTGAGCAATCCCTCCGCCATCTTCCTGAGCCGGGGGGAGGAGCAGGCGGCCGGCTCCATCGTCGTGGTGATCTGGGAAGGCACAAGGCCACTGCTGGTGGAGTTGCAGGCGCTGGTGGATTACTCCCAGGTCTCCAACCCGCGGCGGGTGGCGGTGGGCATGGATCACAACCGTCTCGCCATGCTGCTGGCCGTGCTGCATCGTCACGGTGGCCTACAGATGGCGGATCAGGATGTGTTCATCAACGTGGTGGGCGGGGTCAAGGTCGAGGAGACCAGCGCGGATCTGGCGCTCTTGCTGGCCATGGTCTCCAGCTTCCGGGATCAGGCGTTGCCCAAGGATCTGGTGGTGTTCGGTGAGGTGGGGCTGTCCGGGGAAATTCGCCCCGTACCGTCCGGCCAGGAGCGCTTGCAGGAGGCGGCCAAGCACGGCTTCCGCCGCGCCATAGTCCCTCACGCCAATGCGCCCAAGCATCCCATCGAGGGGATGGAAGTGGTGCCGGTGAAGAAGCTGTCCGATGCGCTGGAAGCGCTATAAATGGAGCTCCGGGCCGCGAAACGAACCGCTGCAGACCTGGATAACAAGTAGCAAAAAGGAGCGCATTGGCGCTCCTTTTTCGTTGTCGTAATCCGGCTTAAGGCTGGGCGGGAGGCGTGTGCTCCCTGTGTTCCTGCAGCAGTTGCTCCAGCTCGCGGTACAGCAGCTGCTCTTCCCCCAAATTCAACTCGATCATGCGCTTGAGGTGGCTGGCGCTGTCGATGTCGATGTGATGGCAATAGAAGCCGAGCTTCTTGCTGGCCTCGTGAGTCAGCTCCACCTGCATCTTAATTTCGATGTCACTGCCGCCGAGCACGAACACTATCTCATATTCCCGGTTGTCGCTGGCGGACCAGTCATCGGGTCTGAGCAACAGGGCGCCCTGCAGGGAGACATCGACCAGCTGGGTGCGCCATTGCTGCGGCCCCTGTACCAGCTTGGCGGCGGTCAAATAGAAGATCCGCGTAAAGTGGCGGCGCTCGGGCATGCTCATCTCCTGTCTGCGACGAGACGCAGTGCTAAAAAGTCATGCCCCAGAGTGTAATGTACCTTGTTCATCAGGATCTTGAACTGGCTCCGGTATTGGGCATCAGACCCGCTGATGGCTGAGGGATTCGACCACCTGCAGCGCCTTGACCAGCCGATCCTCCTGCTTGAACCTGTCTTCCAGCACGGGGCCGAGCTGGTTGAGATCCTCGTCAAGCAGCAGCAATTGGGCCTCGTCGGCATTGCTGTACTTGTCGTTGAACTCCAGGGCAAATTCGGTGCAGGCGCGGATATGGGGGTAGATGCGTTTGGCCAGCTCCAGCTTGTCGCCGCTGGCCTGCTCGAAGGCGGTAACCACGTGGTTGTAGATCTCGAAATGACCGGCGCTGACGTAATCGACCAGCTGCTCGCAGAAGCGTTGCAGCTCGACGTGACCGGGGAGGGAGCGTTGCTTGGATCTGGCGGGCATGAGCCCGGCCAGTCGCATGTACTCGACCAATAGTGCCTGTCTGGCGTCCAGCCAGTCGTCAATTGCCCTGTGCTTGCCTGCCAATGCGCGCTTGGTTTTTTCCAGTTCAGTTAACATAGTCCCTCCGTGGGCCTGGCATGAAGCACATGGCTGCAGCCTCAGGTCATTCTCATCGACTGACGACACTCCCTATAACTAGGGAAAATCCTGTTGACCGTCAATAGGAGTGTGGGGATATTGTTACATCAGATGAGGGTTTGCGTACAAGTCCTCATCGGTTGTTCGCCACCGTGTCGTCAGCTAGGACGAGATTGGGCGAGATATGTGACTATTTTCGCAGATCTTGATGAAAACCCCAGCATTCAAGCCAATCCGGCTGATAAAGCCTTTGCCTGAGTGTTTTTTTTTGAATAGAGTGGCCCGGTGCTAAATGCCCGATCATAAAGGAAATGTTATGAACAAAGCTCAACTTGTCGATGCAATTGCCGCCAAAGCAGACCTGAGCAAAGCTCAGGCCAAAGTTGCTCTGGAAGAGATCATCAATGGTATTACCCAGAGCCTGAAAGAGGGCGATGCCGTTCAGTTGGTGGGTTTTGGTACCTTCAAGGTCAACCATCGTGCGGGCCGTACCGGTCGCAACCCGCAAACTGGTAAAGAGATCCAGATTGCAGCCGCCAATGTGCCGTCCTTTGTGGCAGGCAAGGCGCTGAAAGACGCCGTCAAGTAATCGCGTAAAGTTATCGAATGAAACCCGGCATCTGCCGGGTTTTTTCTTGCCATGGTCGCTAAAATTTGTTTCAGATACACTCAGGATATGGCATGCGCTGTAGTGAGGTGGATATGGAACAGAAGAATGCCATTCGGCAGGTTGCCGTGCCCTGGGCACCGTCCCGCCAACTCCCCCCCGGCCTGGTCGTGGCCGAACTGCATCAGGATATCTGGAGTGACACCCTGACCGTGGTGCTGGGTCGTGCGCGCAGCATAGACTTGCCGCCGCAGCCCCTGTGCCGGGTTCGTTTTCGCCATATCTTCGCCGTGCGGGTGATGGAGGATTGCGATCTGGCGGAGGGGCGGGACAGCCACACCATCGAAGAGCAGATCCAGCTGATCATCCCCTCCCGTTTCGCCAGCTGGTTCCATCAGGAATCCGATGGCCTGCATCTGGACGAGGATCTGCAGCACTATCGCATCTCGACCTGGGATTACTGCGCCGATGTGCTGACCTCCTTGCCTCCCGAGCTGCAGTTTGTGGAGCTGAGCGAATAGCCGGGGCTGCCCCCATATGAAAAAGCCGGAGCATCAGTGCTCCGGCTTTTTTTGTGCCTGTCGGCGGGCTATGGCCTCAGCCCAGCAGTTGATCCTTGTGCAGGCCGAGTACCACCAGCAACCCCAGCAGGTAGAAGGCGCTGAGCTTGATGCCAAGGATGGCGAGCATGCCGGCGCACAGACGCACCAGGGCCTTGTGCAGCCAGGAACCGGTGAAGCGATACATGGCTTATTCCACCGCCTCAATCTGGGGGAACTCGGGCACCTTGGCCATGGCGTCCAGCACCACCTGGATGCCGGCGCCCTGCTTGCAGGCGTTCTCGCTCAGGTGACGGCGCCAGGCGCGGGCTCCCTGCATGTTCTGGAACAGGCCCAGCATGTGGCGGGTCATGTGGGAGAGGTAGTTGCCCTTGGCCAGCTCCTGCTCCATGTAGGGCAGCATCATGCGCACCACCTCGTGGCGGCTTGGCACTGCGTTGTTCTGCCCGAACAGCAGGTTATCCACCTGGGCCAGCAGGTAGGGGTTCTGATAGGCCTCGCGGCCCATCATGACGCCATCCAGGTGCTGCAGGTGTTCCAGGGTCTGCTCCAGGCTGGTGACGCCGCCGTTGAGGGCTATGGTCAGATTGGCATAGTCCTGTTTGACCTTGTAGACGCGCGGGTAGTCCAGCGGCGGGATCTCGCGGTTTTCCCGCGGGCTCAGGCCGCTCAGCCAGGCCTTGCGGGCGTGGACGATGAAGGTGTCGCAACCGGCGTCACGCACCTGCTCGATGAAGGCTTGCAGGAATTCGTAGGAGTCCTGATCGTCGATGCCGATCCGGGTCTTCACGGTCACCGGAATATCCACCACGTCGCGCATCGCCTTGACGCAGTCGGCGACCAGGGCGGGTTCCCCCATCAGGCAGGCACCGAAGCGGCCGTTCTGCACCCGATCAGACGGGCAGCCCACGTTCAGGTTGATCTCGTCATAGCCGCGCTCTGCGGCCAGCTTGGCGCAGCGCGCCAGATCAGCCGGGTTGCTGCCACCCAGCTGCAAGGAGATCGGGTGCTCCTGCTCGCTGTAACCCAGATAGTCGCCTTTGCCGTGGATAATGGCGCCAGTGGTCACCATCTCGGTATAAAGCAGCGTCTGACTGGTCATCAACCGATGAAAATAGCGGCAATGCCGATCGGTCCAGTCCAGCATGGGGGCGATGGAAAAACACTGGGCGCTCGGAGTACCAGTCCCTTGCGGGGTGAGCCGGGCGTCGTCTTGTGTGTCGGAGATCTGTGCTTGAGCCATGCTTAACCGTTTTCAACCTGTTTCAAACTAGCGATGATAGCGCCAGCCCTCGGCTGACCGAGGCGGCTGGGCTGCACCCAGAGGTGCGCAATATGAGGGCGTGGCCATCGCGACGGCTGTGTCGCTACCTGCCTGCAAAGCGCGACAGTTTAGCCTGAATCGCCCCTTTTTGGCAGGAAAACCGGCGAACCGGTAGCGGAAGAACCCGATCCAGTCCGGCCTGGGTCTGTCTTGCCGGGCGCCCGGAATAGGGAGCCAGGGAAGGGGGCCGAGATCGGCGCCGGTCTGGCCGGTGGCCCGGTCACCCCATCGGCCCGATATCATCACTGCAGGATTATCGGGCCATTTTGTCGTCGCGGCTCGGTCCGACTCATGACCCCGACGCTGAGTGGCCGCGCTCCGGGCTCAGGGCTGGCGCAGCTGCTCCAGCAGGAAGTCCACGAAGACCCGCACGCAAGGGGGCATGAAGCTGGCCTGGGGATAGATGAGGTAGAAGGGGCGGGTGGCGCCGTTGCAGGATGGCAGCACCTCGCTCAGCTCGCCGCGCTGCAGGGCCTCCGCCACCACGAAGCGATACATCTGGTAGATGCCGGCGCCCCCCTTGGCCAGGGAGAGGCCGCCGAGATAATCCTCTGAGCAGAGGGCGCCGCCGCCGACGGCCAGCTCCTGCTGGGTTCCGTCGATCTTGAGCAGCCAGGGGGCGAGGCGGCCGCTGCCCGGCAGGATGAAACCGAGGCACTGGTGGTCGGCGAGCCCCTGCCAGCTCTTGATGGGGGGATGGCGGGCGAGGTAGCTAGGCGAGGCCACCATCACCAGTTCGGCATCTTCAAGCTTGCGGGCGATCAGGGTCGAGTCCGCCAGCTCGCTGCCACGAATGGCCAGATCGTAGTCATCGCGGGCGACGTTGACGCTGTGGGTGCTGATGTGAAATTCCAGCTCGACCAGGGGGTAGCGTTGTTGGAACAAGGCAATGCGGGGGAACAGCCGCCAATGGGCATAAGGGGCGGGCAGGCTGATGCGCACCTTGCCAGCGGGGATCTGCTGGGCCCCCATGGCCTGCTGATCGGCCTCGTGCAGCAGCGCAAGGGCAGCGCGGCACTGGGCGGCATACTGGCGCCCGGCGTCGGTCAGGCGCACCTGGCGGGTGGTGCGGATAAACAGGGGGATGCCGAGCCGCTCCTCCAGCCGCATCATGGCCCGGCTCACCGCCGCCGGCGAGATGCCGGCCTCTTGGGCGGCGACCGTAAAGCTCTGGTGCTCGGCGGCGAGGCAGAACAGCTCTATGCTGCCCAGCATGATGTCGCTCAAGTTATGTTGCATACGGCGTCGACTCTCCTGTGATAACGCGCCCCATTCTATCAGGGGCGCCGGTCCTGTCCCTCCAAACCAATCCTTTCGGCCCTATTTTCCCTGTCGGCGGCGCAGGGCGGAGACGGTCTCGCCGCCCACCCCCCAGTTGTCGGTCGCGACCTCGTCGATGACCACGAAGGTGGTGGCCGGTGGCTTGTTCAGCACCCGCTCGAGCAGACTGGTCACCCCCTGGATCAGCGCCTGCTTCTGCTGTGCTGTCACCTGCTCGTCGGTGATTTTGATGTTGACGTAGGGCATGGTGTTCTCCTTACCACTTGCCGGTGGTGGAGCCGCCATCCACCACCATGATGCTGCCGGTGACGAAGCTGCTATCGGTCAGATACATGACCGCCTTGACTATGTCTTGCACCTCTCCCACGCGATGGGTCGGCGCCATCGACTTCAGGGCCTCCAGCACGGTTGGATCCTGGCCGTGCATCGGGGTGGCTATGATGCCGGGGGCGATGGCATTGACCATGATGTTGGACTCCGCGAGTTCCAGCGCCAGCCCGCGCACGGCCTGGTTCAGTCCCCCCTTGGCCATGATGGGCAGCAGGGCGGGGACGTTTATATTGGGCTGCATGGCGAGCGCCGCCGTGATGGCGATGATCTGCCCGCCGCCATGAGCCCGCATGTGGGCGGCCGCGGCCTGGGAGGGATAGATGAATCCCTTGAGGTTGGTACCCAGCATGGTCTCGATATCGGCCTCGTCGTACTCGGCGATGGGCTTGGAGATGAAGACCCCCGCATTGTTCACCAGCACGTCCACCCGACCGAAGTGCTGCTGCCCCTGAACGAACAGGGCGGCGGCCGTCTCGGGTCTGGCGATGTCGCCGGCCACCAGCAGCAAGTTCTCCGGTGCGCCGAGGCGCTCGGCGGCCTCTGCCAGATCCTCATGGGTGCGGGCATTGGCCACCACGTTATAGCCCCGTGCCAGATAGGCCTTTGCAATGGCAAAGCCGATACCGCTCGAGGCGCCAGTCACGATCACAGTCTTGGTATTCATCTTAACTATCCTTCCAGTGATTATTACATTGAGTGCAGGATAATCCGGTCTGGATACGGGTTGGATGGGGTCGGCGTTGCATCTTTTATTACTTGAGGGAACAAATAGGGCACGGCGCCCATCATGGCAGAGGAGAACCGAGCAGGGAGTGCGCCTGTTGAGAGGCGAGGTGACATTCCCGTTTCTACCCATGCCGACAACGGGGTGAGCCGGGGGAGTGCGGGGCGGGTGATGGGGTCAGATGCGGGCGTGATGGCGCAATGATAGCGTCCAATGCCGGCTTGTTTCCGACTCTGTGAGGCAGGCCTGGAAAATGAATTTTGTCGCCGCCTGGGCAAGGCCCTGTGATAGTATCCGGCTAATTGACTGGGTATCGCGTGATCATGAATCAAGACCAACTCTTACTACGAGCGGAGCGCCTGTGTGAACAACGCGGGATCCGCTTCACCCCGACCCGGCGCCAGGTGTTCCGGCTGCTTGCCGCCCATGGCAATGCCATCAGCGCCTACGATCTGCTCGCCCAGTTGCAGCAGACCGAGGCCCATGCCAAGCCGCCGACCGTCTATCGGGCCCTCGACTTCCTGCTGGAGCAGGGCTTCGCCCACAAGGTGGAGTCCCTCAACGCCTTCATCTTCTGCTGCCACTTCGACCATGCCCACCCGATGCAACTGCTGATCTGCGATCGCTGCGGGGACGTGGTGGAGCTGCACGACAACGCCATCGACGGCGCCTTTTCCGAGCAGGCTCACCAGCATGGCTTTACTATTACCAACAAGACCATAGAGGCCCACGGCCAATGTGCTCGCTGTTCCGATACCGTAGGAAGTCATGATGAAGGCTGATTTTGTAAATCCGTTCCTGCTCTCCCTGCTCAATGTGCTGTCGACCATGGCGCAGCTGGAGCTCAAGCCCGGCGCCCCCAAGCGCAAGACGGACGAGCTGGCGCGCGGGGACGTGTCCGGCCTCATCGGCATGGTGGGCCCGCAGACCCGTGGCTCCCTCTCCATCAGCTTCGAGAAGGGGCTGGCGCTGGAGATCATGCGCCGCATGCTGGGGGAGGCGCCGACCACCCTCAACGAGGAAGTGACCGACATGGTGGGGGAGATCACCAACATGGTGACGGGCGGTGCCAAGCTCATGCTGGGGGAGAAGGGCTATGAGTTCGACATGGCGACCCCCATCATAGTCTCGGGCCCGAACCACACCATCACCCACAGGGCCGATGGCGCCAAGATCATGATGCCGTTCGATTCCGACTACGGCCGCGCCACCATCGAAATCTGCTTCGAGTAACTCATCATGTGGAAATTGCTGAAATGGAGTGTCATCGGCGGTGTCTTGCTGCTTATCCTGTCAGATATCCAGCTCAGCACCTCCATCTACAAGTACGAAGACAACCGGGTGCAGATAGACTTCCCGCGCTGGCAGCCCAAACAGCCCTGGGCCACCCTCAGCTGGCACGCGGGCCAGACCGAGTTTCACTGGTATGGCTTGGCCGGCAAACCCAGGCCAGCGTCCGTGCTCTAGCGTCGTCCTAATCTCGCGCAAACAAACACAAACAAAAGAGGCCAGCGGATGCTGGCCTCTTTTTTATGCTTTTGAACTATCAGGCGGCTTCGGCGGCCAGCTTGTCGCCGGAGCGCACCGCCATGCCGATGCCACAGGCCAGCAGGGTTGGCAGCAACCAGGCCAGGCCCTTGTCAAACAGCGGCAGGAAGGCGAACGCATCCATCTTCATGCCGGCGGCACCCAGACCATCGAGGCAGCCGAACAGGAAGGCGACCAGCAGCACGGAGCGGAACACCAGGCGCGGACGACCGAAGTAACCCTTCAGGAAGGTGACCAGCACCAGGGCCACGGCGACCGGGTAGATGGCGACCAGTACCGGGATGGAGAGGCTGATGAGCTGGCTCAGGCCCACGTTGGCGACCACGGCGCAGATGACCCCCAGCAGCACCACCAGCTTCTTGTAAGCCATGCCGGTGAGGTTGTGGAAGAAGTCGGAGCAGGCGGAGATCAGACCCACGGCGGTGGTGAAGCAGGCCAGGGTGATGATGGCAGCCAGGATGAACTGACCAGGTTGACCGAACAGGCTCAGCACGTAGGCGTTGACGATGGCGCCACCGTTGCTGACATCGTTCGCCACACCGGCGGCAGTGTTACCCAGCTGGAACAGGGAGACATAGACCACGGAGAGGCCGATGGCGGAGATGACACCGGCGATGGCCAGGTACTTGAACTGGCTCTGGTAGTCGTTGATGCCCTTCTGGCGCAGCAGGTCGACGATCAGGGCGCCAAACATCAGGGACGCCAGGGTGTCCATGGTGTTGTAGCCTTCCAGGATCCCCTTCACAAAGGGACCGCTCTGGTAGTCGCCGGCGGCGGCGGGCATGGTGCCCTGGGGCGCGACGAAGACACCGATGGCCAGGGTCAGCAGCAGCAGCATCAGCACAGGAGTCAGGTATTTGCCGATGGCATCCATCAGCTTGCCCTGGTTCATGGAGACCAGGATGGCCACGCCGAAGAAGACCACGGTATAGGCAACCAGACCGGCCTGACCCATGTCGCCGAGGAAGGGCTTGAGGCCCATCTCGTAGGCCACCAGGCCGGTACGGGGGGCGGCGAAGGCCGGGCCAATGATGATGTAGATGGCGACCGCCAGGGCGGTGGCGACACCGGCGGGCAGCAGCTTGGTCATGCCGGCCCAGCCGTTGCCGGCCTTGGCGACGGCGAGGATGGTGATGAGCGGCAGGCCCACGGCGGTGACCAGGAAGCCCAGCATGGCCAGGGAGAGGTGTTCACCCGCCATGTAACCGGCGAGCGGCGGGAAGATGATGTTACCGGCGCCCAAGTAGAAGGCGAAGGTCATGAAGCCCAATCCGAGCACGTCTGATAATGTGAGTGATTTCGTCAAGTTCAACCTCGTCTGTCTTGTAAACTATTGCTTGTTATAGTTTTTTATTGGTCAGCGACCAGTGCTGTTCAGGGGTAAAAAAAAAGAGCCCCGCTGTTTTTTTCATCGCAACCAGTGGTTTTAACTGGTCTTGAGCGGGCGCTCGTTTAAGAGTCAGCATAATGATGTGAAAAAATAGTTCAAGGCAAAATTTACATCTTCAAATAGAAGGGGTGGGTTAGTTGGATATATCTGTCGGAATACCCTCCAGCAGCAGAATGGATCACAATTTCACCCCGCTCACACCTGTTTAATCCTCTGCAAAGTCGCAATAAAACGCGATTTGCCTCTTTCCCCTCTCTGGTGATAACAGCTGTATAACAACTCTCAAACAGATCATAATTCGACGAAATGCATAAAATCTCGGCGGCCATGGGGGTGGGTACCACCAGGGCGACCTGGCCGTCCGGAGCCAGCAGACGCTGGCAGGCGCTCAGCAGCGCGTGGGGATCCAGGCTGCCGGTGTGACGGGCAAGGGCCCGTGCGGGATCCTCAAATGACTGGCCTGCCACGAAATAGGGGGGATTGGAGACGATGAGATCATAGGGGGCCGCCCGGTGCTCCTGAATGGCCGATTCCATGAGGTTGACGCGATGGGCCCAGGGGGAGGCAGCGATATTCTCTCTCGCCTGCGCTGCAGCATCTTTATCCAGCTCTACTGCATCAATCTGGCAGTCGTTTGTGCTGCGCTGGGCCAGCATCAGGGCGATGAGGCCGCTGCCGGCGCCTATGTCCAGCACCCGGCGGGCCCCCGCTACTGGAGCCCAGGCGCCGAGCAGTATGCCGTCCGTGCCCACCTTCATGGCACAGCGGTCATGCGCGATGTGAAATTGTTTGAAGGTGAAACCGCTGCTGCGTCCCATCTGACCCTCGCTCCCCGTCTGCTACACAAAAAATGGTCGGCGATTATAGCGGCTAAGCCACCGTCGCCATAGGAGCCGGCGGCATAATCGCCTATAATCTGCGGTTTCCTAAATGACCGAGTATTGCCATGAGCCAGTCCTTTGATGATTTCGACCTGAATCCAGCCCTCAACCGGGCCTTGGCCGAGATGGGTTTCACCCGCCCCACTACCATTCAGCAGATGGTGCTGGAGCCAGCCCTGGATGGCCGCGATATTCTGGCATCTGCCCCGACCGGCACCGGCAAGACCGCCGCCTTCCTGCTGCCCGCCATGCAGCACCTGCTGGACTTCCCGCGCCGCAAGCCGGGCCCCTGCCGCATGCTGATCCTGACCCCGACCCGCGAGCTGGCGCTGCAGGTCAGCGCCCACGCCAAGGCGCTGGCGGTGCATACCCATCTGAGCGTCGAGACCATCATAGGCGGCGTCAGCCATGAAGAGCAGCTGCCGGCGCTCACCAAGACCACCGACATCGTCGTCGCCACCCCGGGTCGCCTGCTCGAATACATAGAGAAAGAGTCGTTCGAGAGCCACGACATCGAGGTGCTGGTACTGGATGAAGCGGATCGCATGCTGGACATGGGCTTCATCAAGGACGTGAACCGCATCGTGGAAGAGGCGCGCTACCGCAAGCACACCATGCTGTTCTCCGCCACTCTGGAGGGCGCCGGCCTGACCAAGTTCGCCGAAGAGATCCTGAACGATCCGGTGGAGCTGCACGCCGAGCCGCCCCGCAGCGAACGTCGTCCCATCACCCAGTGGGTGCACCTGGCCGATGATGCCGCCCACAAGCTGGCGCTGCTGGTGCACATCCTCAAGAACCCGGAAACCCAGAAGGCCATCGTCTTCGTCAAGACCCGTGAGCGTCTGGCGGAGCTCTCCGGTCAGCTGCAGGCGGCGGGCGTCCCCTGCGCCTGGATCCGCGGCGAGATGGAGCAGAGCAAGCGCATCGAGTCCATTCGCAAGTTCCACGCCGGGGAGGTGCCCTTCCTCATCGCCACCGACGTCGCCGCCCGCGGCATCGACCTGCCGAACGTCAGCCATGTCATCAACTACGACATGCCCTACGGCACCGACGTCTACGTCCACCGCATCGGTCGTACCGGCCGGGCTGGCAACCGGGGCTGCGCCATCAGCCTGGTGGAAGCGCACGAGATGGCCATGGTGGCCAAGATTGAGCGCTATACCGAGGAGCGTCTCAAGCGCCGGGTGATCGACGAGCTGCGTCCCAAGCACAAGGAAGCGCGGGTGCCGGTGAAGAAGAAAAAGCCGAAAGACGGCAAGAAGAAGTCCGCCAAGAAGAAAAAGAAATAATCGCTGACACCAGCGCTGACACAAAGGCCACCCCGGGGTGGCCTTTGTGTTGATGGGGATCCTGGCAGGATCCCGCCGGATCGCGGACAGAAAAAAGCCGACGCATAAACGTCGGCTAACAAAAAGTGCTTACAACAGAGGATTCATAGGTTCAGACCCGAGGATCCTGCGGTTGGTTCCCTCTTTTTGTAATTAATTTTCAGTGCGCTTGAACATCAGGGTGCTGTCGTTCGACTCTTCTGGCACGAAATAGTAGCCGCCGTCGTTGAAACCGGTCAGCTGCTCCACCTCGGTCAGGCGGTGCTTGATGATGTGGCGGGCCATCATGCCGCGCGCCTTCTTGGCGTAGAAGCTGATGATCTTGAACTGGCCGTTCTTCTCGTCCTTGAACACAGGGGTGATGATCCGCCCCTTCAGCGCCTTGGGTCGCACCGACTTGAAATACTCGTCGGAGGCCAGGTTGATCAGCGCTTGATCTCCCTGGGCGGCCAGCGCCTTGTTCAGGTGCTCGGTGATGGTGTCGCCCCAGAACTGGTAGAGATCCTTGCCGCGCTCGTTGTCCAGGCGAATGCCCATCTCGAGGCGGTAGGGCATCATCAGATCCAGCGGGCGCAACACACCGTAAAGTCCGGACAGCATGCGCAGGTGCTGTTGGGCGAAGTCGAAGTCCTCCTCGCTGAAGTCCTCCACCGCCAGACCCGTGTAGACATCCCCCTTGAAGGCCAGCAGCGCCTGACGGGCGTTGGCCGGGTTGAAGTCCGGCTGCCACTCGCTAAAGCGGGCGGCATTGAGGCCGGCCAGCTTGTCGCTGATTTTCATCAGGCTGGCGATCTGGTCCGGCGCCAGCTGGCGGGCACGGGTGATAAGGCGGGCCGAGTGATCCAGCAACTCGGGCTGGGTGAAACGGGAGGTCACCAGCGGCGACTCGTAATCCAGCGTCTTGGCCGGGGAAACCACAATCAGCATATCTATCCTTTACTTGCGGCGACGCACGCCCCCTCATTCGTCCAGGGTGACGTTGTCCAATGAACCTGCGCTCAACTGCTCACGACCGGACAGCTTGATAAGCAGTCGCAGGTCGTTGGCGGAGTCCGCGTGGGCAAGGGCCTCACTGTAGCCAATTTGGCCGGCGCAGAACAGGGCGAACAGCGCCTGATCGAAGGTCTGCATGCCGAGTTCGCTGGATTTGGTCATCACCTCCTTGAGTCGATGCACTTCTCCCTTGCGGACGATGTCGGTGATGAGGGGGGTATTGAGCAGGATCTCGAAGGCGGCGACCCGGCGCTGACCGGTCAGGCTGGGCAGCAGTTGTTGCGCGACTATGGCGCGCAGGTTGAAGGAGAGATCGAACAGGAACTGGCGGTGTTTCTCCTGGGGCACCAGGTGGAGGATGCGATCCAGCGCCTGATTGGCGTTGTTGGCGTGCAGGGTGGCGAGGCAGAGATGGCCGGTCTCGGCAAACTGGATGGCTAGCTCCATGGTCTCCTGGCTTCTGATCTCGCCGATCAGGATGACATCCGGCGCCTGGCGCATGGAGTTCTTGAGCGCCACATCGAAGGATTCGGTGTCTATTCCCACCTCCCGCTGGGTCACCAGGCTGCGGCCGTGGCTGTGCACGAACTCCACCGGATCTTCCACCGTCAGGATATGGCCGTCACCGTGCTGGTTGCGGTAGCCAATCATGGCCGCCTGGGTGGTGGACTTGCCGGCGCCGGTGGCACCGACAAACAGCACAAGCCCGCGCTTGGCCATGGCGACATCTTGCAGCACCCGGGGCAGTACCAGCTCGTCGAAGCCGGGGATGTGGGTCTCGATGCGGCGCAGCACCATGCCCGGCTGATCCTGCTGCCAGAAGGCGCTGACCCGAAACCGCCCGAGCGCCTCACGGTGGATGGCGTAGTTCGCCTCCCGGGTGCGCAGATAGCGCTCGAAGTGTTCCGTATCCAGGCTCTCCCTGACCAGGGCGAGGGCCGCCTGCCTGTCCAGCGGGGTATTCCCGAGGGGGACCAGGCGGCCATTGACCTTGAGGGTGGGGGGGGCGTCGACCGTGATGAAGAGATCCGAGCCCTTTTGTTCAACCAGTGCAGCGAGCAGAACATCCATGTTCATAGCGTCTCCTTGGGTTTGAGATCGTACTAAATGCTGTTGGGATCGGCGGCCTTGGCCTTGGCATCCAGGGCGGCCACTATGCCCCGGTTGACCAACTGCTTGAGGCTCTGATCCATGGTTTGCATGCCGTGGGTCATCCCGGTCTGGATGACGGAGTAGAGCTGGGCGACCTTGTCTTCCCGGATGAGGTTTCTAACCGCCGGGATCCCCAGCATGATCTCGTGGGCCGCCACCCGGCCGCCCCCGATCCGCTTGAGCAGGGTCTGGGAGATGACCGCCCGCAGGGATTCGGACAGCATGGATCGCACCATATCCTTCTCCGAGCCCGGGAAGACGTCGATGATACGGTCTATGGTCTTGGCCGCCGACGAGGTGTGCAGGGTGCCAAACACCAGGTGGCCGGTCTCGGCCGCGGTCAGGGCGAGGCGTATGGTTTCGAGGTCTCGCATCTCCCCCACCAAGATGATGTCCGGGTCTTCCCGCAGGGCCGAACGCAGGGCGTTGGTGAAACTCTTGGTGTCGCGGTGCACCTCGCGTTGGTTCACCAGGCAGCGCTTGTTCTCGTGCACGAATTCGATGGGATCCTCGATGGTGAGGATGTGCTGGTGGAAGTTGTCGTTGATGTAATCGACCATGGCCGCCAGGGTGGTGGACTTGCCCGAACCGGTCGGCCCGGTTACCAGCACCAGGCCGCGGGGGAACTCGGCAATCTTGCGAAACATCTCGGGCGCCCCCAGATCTTCCAGGCTCAGCACTGTGCTCGGGATGGTGCGAAACACGGCGCCCGAGCCGCGGGATTGCTGGAAGGCGTTGACCCGAAAGCGCGCCATGCCGGGCACCTCGAAGGAGAAGTCCACCTCGAAGTGCTCTTCCAGCTCCTTGCGCTGGTGGTCGTTCATGATGTCATAGATGAGGGCGTGTACTTCCCTGTGGTCCAGGGCGGGCAAATTGATCTTGCGAACCTCTCCATCAACCCTGATCATCGGAGGAACCCCGGCCGAGAGGTGTAGATCCGAGGCCTTATGCTTTACACTGAAAGCCAATAACTCTGTGATATCCATAGACTTGTTATTCTCCCATCACAAGATCACGAACGAAAAATGAACCAGATTGCCCAGCACCTGCTTCAGGTAAAGGAACGTATTGTACAGGCCGCCAAGCAGGCTGGCCGTGGTGCCGATCATATCCAGCTGCTCGCGGTCAGCAAGACCAAGCCGCTTGAGGCCATTCAGGCTGCCTATGGCGCGGGTCAGCGCCGCTTCGGCGAATCCTATGCCCAGGAGGCCGCCCTCAAGATCGATACCCTGCGCGCCCAGGCTGACTATGCAGACATAGAGTGGCACTTTATCGGCCCGCTGCAATCGAACAAATCCAGACTGGTCGCAGAGCGATTCGACTGGGTACAAAGCGTCGATCGTGACAAGCTGATCGAGCGCCTCAACAATCAACGCCCAGCCGGGCTGCCTGCGCTAAATGTCTGTCTGCAAATCAATATTAGCGGAGAGAGCAGCAAATCCGGTACGTCGGAGCAAGAGATTTTCCGGCTGGCGGCGCTGGTGGCCCAGAGTGAGCGACTGGTACTGCGTGGCTTGATGGCTATTCCAGAACACACCAGCGACGAGGTTGTGCTGGCGACGCAGATGCGGCGTATGCAGGCTCTGTTCACCGAGCTTGCGCGACAATACCCGAGCGTCGACACCCTCTCCATGGGCATGACCGAGGATCTGGAGCCGGCGATCGCCCATGGCAGCACCATGGTGCGGGTCGGCACCGCCATCTTCGGCGCCCGCGACTACGCATAAACGAACAAGCGTGAATGCAGCGCCAGCGCGGCAGCCACGCCGCCGGTCACTGTGTTCGTCATCAAACAGGAGCCCTGGATGCAGCATAGAACGCTCGCCTTCATCGAGATGAGCACGCAGGGTTCCACAGCCATTTCATCAGCAGGAGTGCAAGATGCAGCATAAGATCCTCGCCTTCATCGGGGCGGGCAACATGAGCCGCAGTATCATTGCCGGCCTCATCGGATCGGGTTATCCGGCCGATCGGATCCTGGCCGCCAACCCGAGCCGCCCCAAGCTGGACGCGCTGGCCAGCGAGTTTGGCATTCGCGTGACCCAGGACAACGCCGAGGCGGCCAGAGTGAGCGATGTCATCGTACTGGCGGTCAAGCCGCAACTGATGGCAGGCATGCTGGCGGCGCTAGTGGCCGAGCTCGGCTCCCTGGAGGGCAAGCTGCTCATCTCCATCGCCGCCGGCATCAAGGTCGAGCGGTTGAGCGAGATGGCCGGGGGTCATGAGCGCATCATCCGTACCATGCCGAACACCCCCTCCCTGCTGGGTCTGGGGATGACGGGCCTGTATGCGTCGCCCGCCATCAGTCAGGAGGATCGCGACTTCGCCGAGCAGATGATGCAGTCCGTGGGCAAGACCCTCTGGACCGAGCAGGAGTCTGGCATCAACGGCGTCATAGCCGCGGCGGGCAGTGCCCCTGCCTACTTCTTCCTGTTCATGCAGGCGATCGCCGAAGAGGCCGAGGCCATGGGCTTCTCCCCTGAGCAGGCCCGGCTGCTGGTGCAACAGACAGCGCTCGGCGCCGCCGCCATGGTGGAGCGCAATCCCGAGCTCTCCCTGCAGACCCTGCGCGAGCAGGTGACCAGCAAGGGCGGCACCACGGCCGAAGCCGTCAAGACTTTCCAGGAGCAGGGGCTGATGCCGCTGACCGCTCGCGCCATGCAGGCGGCCGTGACCCGTGCCGCCGAAATGGAAACCCTTTTCTGACCTTTTTTTGACCAGGAGCCCGGATGAACACGGCTTATTTTTTGATTAACACGATTTTCGATATCTATCTCATGGTGGTGCTGCTGCGGGTCTGGCTGCAGTGGGCGCGCGCCGATTTCTACAACCCCATGAGCCAGATGGTGGTCAAGCTGACCAACCCGCTGGTGGTGCCCTTGCGTCGCATCATCCCGGGCTTTGGCGGGCTGGACATGGCCTCTGTGCTGCTGGCCATCATCATCGCCTTCGCCAAGCTGGCGCTGCTCAAGAGCATGAACGTGCTGCTGGCCGACTGGCTCACTCTCAGCCTGTTTGCCTTCCTCACAGTGCTGAAGAAAGCGGGATCCATGATCTTCTGGGTACTGCTGATCCGCGCCATCCTGAGCTGGGTCAGCCAGGGTCGCAACCCCATCGAATACGTGATGCACCAGCTGACCGAGCCCTTCCTCGCCCCCATCCGCCGCATCCTGCCGGCCCTGGGCGGGCTGGATCTTTCGGTGCTGGTCGCCTTTATCGCCCTGCAGGCCATAAACTATCTGTTAGGAGATCTGTTCGGCCAGCTGTGGTGGATGATCTGATGCCAGCCGTCCTGCGCGAGGGGGACGAGCTGATACTGCACCTGATGATCCAGCCCAAGGCGAGCCGGGATCAGATCGTCGGCCTGCATGGTGACGAGTTGAAGGTGGCCATCACGGCGCCGCCGGTGGATGGTCAGGCCAATAGCCACTTGATCAAGTACCTGGCCAAGCAGTTCAAGGTGGCCAAGGGGCAGGTCCGCATCGTGCGGGGGGAGCTGGGGCGGCACAAGACGGTTGCCATCGAGTCGCCAAAGCAGATCCCCGCCGAGGTGGATGCCCTGCTGGATAGCTGAACACGAAAAGGATGACATCATGAAAACAGCCTGGATTAGCTGCCTGTTGGCACTTCTGATGACGCTGCCACTGCGGGCGGAGCAGATGAAGGAGCTGGGCCCCTGGCAGGTGCACTACAGCGCCTTCAACTCCAGCTTCCTCACCCCAGAGGTGGCCAAGGCCTATGGCCTGGAGCGCAGCCGCTACAACGGCATCATCAATATTGCGGTGCAGAACAAGCAGGGCGTGGCTCAGGCGGTGGGGATCAGCGGCGAGGCCAAGAACCTCACCGGCACCATACGCACCCTGAGCTTCCAGGAGGTGAAGGAGGGTGAGTCCATCTATTACTTGGCTGTGCTGCCCTATCGCAACGAGGACACCTACCAGTTCACCCTGAAGATCATGGGGGAGGGGCAGCAGCAGACGCTCACCTTCCAGCAGACCTTCTACGTCGACTAGCTCATTCGCCCTTCGACAAAAAGCCCCGAACTGTCTGGTTCGGGGCTTTTTTTATCCGCTATGTACTGACTCGCCCGACATTTAGCGGCTTGCCAGCGGGTAGGTGAAGAGGGCCAGGTGGGCGAAGTTGAACAGGAAGTGCAGCAAGATGGCGACACTCAGCCGCCCGCTCAGCTGGAACGCCAGCCCGTAGCAGGCCCCCGCCAGGGCGGCAAACAACACCAGCAGCGGGCCACCGGCCAGGTGCGCGGCCCCGAACAGTAGGCTGGCGACCAGGATCCCGAACCAGGGCTTGCTTCGGCTCGCCACCCCTTGCTGGATAAAGCCCCGAAACAGCGCCTCTTCCGCCACGCAGGTGAACAGCAGGTTGTTGGCCGCAAACAGCCACCACCAGTGGGGCAGGCCCACTTCCGGCTTGAGGGCACCAAGCTGCCAGGCGAGCAGCAACAGGGCCGCCAGCGGCAGCACCAGCAGGGCCAGCGGTCGCCAGCGGATTGGACCTCCCTGACCGAGCAGGGCGGGCCAGGCCAGCAGCAGGCCGAAGAAGATCAGCGGCTTGTCCAGATTGAGATAGAGGGTGAAGGGAACGCTGGCGGGGCCGGCCTGAACCTTGTCCAGCACCCGCAGGTTGTCAAAGCCCGGAATGAGATGCAGGGTGAGGGCGATGGCCCACAACAGCACCAGGCCGAGCGCCACACCACGCCACGGGGCGGGCAGGCTGGGAGTGCGCCAGGCCAGCAGCAGACCGGCGAAGCTGATGAGCAGGGCCAGGGGCGTGATGCGGCCGAGGGCGAGGGCCGCGAGCAGGGCGACCCCGAGCAGGAGCAGGCCGGGTGTGCGTTGGCGCGCCAGGCAGAGCAGCACGGCCAGGGCCAGGGCGCCCCAGATCAGGGCATCAGGTAGTGGCAACATTGAGTCTCCTTGTGCGTTAGAGGGGCGCACCTTAACGGCTCCCCCTGTCGTGACACAAGGGTCAATTGACTGGTCGGATCCCTGAGCCGCTGGCCAAAGCGAGGACAATTGGGCATAAAAAAGCCGGAGCAGAGGCTCCGGCTATGGTTATCTTGTTAGCGACCTTGCACCATGAGATGGTATTCTGGCGGCATATAAGACTGATTTTTTGCCTTTAAGCAGATGCTTATCGGCCAGATTCAGCGATGACGCGGGCGATGATGTCGGCGCGCTTGGTGGCCTCCAGCTCGCCCAGGGCGATCAGGCCAGCCTTGAAGATCACGTTCTTCGGCAGGCTGACGTCGTCCAGGGTGGCGATGGCTTCCACGTGCATGCCGTTCAGGCGGCTGGCATCGCGCGGGCTCAGGTTGACCTGAGTATTCATCACCTGCTTGCCCTTCTTCTTGGCCGGGGCTGCTTTCTTCGGCTGATCCTGTTCTTCGTCTTCCGGCAGTTCGTCATCAAAATCGTAAATAGACATAGTCAATCCTGTTGGGTTGCTGCGGGCCCTTGCCCGCCAAATTCATAAAGGGTACTAGCCCATATCCTCGTTGCGGATAAAGGCGCGCCAGGAGGCGAGCACCTGGGCAAAATCTTCCAGCCCGCACATGGCCAGCTGCTCATCATCGTAGTAGGCGAGATCGTCGAGATCCTCGTCCAGCGCGATATTGAGGACGTTGGCCTTCACCTCCGCCTCCTCATGGGTGAGCAGCAGGGAGTAGTCACCCCCAGCCAGCTGGTATTCGACGCGGGTACGGCTGGAGAGCTCGTCGATGACGGAGAACAGCAGATCGAGTTTCTCCTCATCCTTGCCCACCTCGTCGATCAGCCACTGACCGATGGCTTCGTGGCCCATGGAGAACCGGGCGCGATAACCACCGAACGGGTCGCGGCGAAATTCATAATCCATTGCGCAGTCCATCAGATAACGGCAGGCTCATCACCACGGGGTCGCGTCAAATCCGTGATCCCTGGTGGGGCACACCTGAGGTAAAGTGGCCTATTCTAGCGATCCCCCCCTCGCTTGTCTTGATGATGTGGCATCTTTGCGCTGCCACCCTGGTTTTACACGGAGACCTCATGCCGGCAATTTCCCCCAGCGTTGATACTTGGCAGCTCATTGTCAGGAAATCCCATGCAGCTTAATGACACCCTCGCTCGTCAGATCGTCAGCCGGGCGATGAAGATATTGTCCTTCTCGGTCAACGTCATGGATGAACACGGCCTCATCATAGCGTCCGGCAACCCGGAGCGGCTGCACCAGCGCCACGAGGGCGCCGTGCTGGCCCTGACCGAAAACCGGGTAGTGGAGATAAGCGAGGCGACCGCCCAGCAGCTCAAAGGGGTGCGCCCTGGCATCAACCTGCCCATCGCCTATCAGGGGGAGCTGCTCGGGGTCATCGGCATCTCGGGGGATCCGGACGAAGTGCGCGCTTACGCCGAGCTGGTGCGCATGACCGCCGAGCTCATTCTGGAGCAGGCGGCGCTGACCGAACAGCTGCAGTGGGACAAGCGTCACAAGGAGGAGCTGGTGCTGCAGCTCATTCGTGGCGAGGGGCGGGTGGATCAGTTGCAGCAGGCGGCCCGCTTCCTCGACCTGGATCTGGCCCAGCCGCGGGTGGTGGCCGTGCTGGCGCTGGAGGAGGCAGATCCCGCCCGGCTGCGGGAGCTGGTGCACCTGCTGGAAAACCCGGAGCGGGACAATCTGGTGGCCATCAACGGCCTGGACGAGATAGTGGTGCTCAAACCGGCCCAGCTCAGCGACGGGGTCTGGCAGTCGGATCAGGAGCGCAGCCGCATCAAGCAGCTGCTGACCCGCATCCCCCACTTCAAGGTGCGCATCGGGGTGGGTGATTACTTCGCCGGCACCGGCGGGCTGGCGCGCTCCTACCAGACGGCGCGGGATACCCTGCGCCGCGGCATGCGTCAGGCGCCGCGCAAGCAGGTCTACTTCTTCGAGGATTACCGGCTGCCGGTGCTGCTCGGCAGCCTGGCGGACTCCTGGCAGGCGGATCAGCTGCGCGCGCCCCTGCAGAAACTGGCGAAGGAGGATGGCAAGGGGGTGCTGCAAAAGACGCTGCGCCAATATTTCTTGCAGGACTGTGATCTGCATCCCTGTGCTGATTCACTCTTCATTCATCCCAATACCCTACGCTACCGGCTGACCCGGATAGAGCAGATAACCGGGTTAAGTTTCAATAGGTTAGATGACAAGTTCCTGCTCTATCTCGGGCTGAATCTCGACGGCTGATTTGTTCAAAAGAACAAAAGCAAGGAGTGCTGGAGAGCAAGGTTTGGCTTTTCATCCAAAGCATTCCGAGCCGGGATCCTCATAATGGCGGCCACTAACGACAACAAAAGGTGCCCGTCATGATCCCTGTATCCGCGCTCGGCGCTCTCGCCGCGCTCTCCATCGCCATCTTCCTCATCCTGAAGAAGGTGCCGCCCGCTTACGGCATGATCGTCGGTGCCCTGGCCGGTGGCCTGATCGGCGGTGCCGATCTGACCCAGACCGTCGCCCTGATGATCGGTGGCGCCCAGGGGATCACCACAGCCGTGATGCGGATCCTGGCGGCCGGCGTGCTGGCGGGTGTCTTGATTGAATCTGGTGCGGCCACCACTATCGCCGAGACCATAGTCAAGAAACTCGGCGAGACCCGGGCCCTGCTGGCGCTGGCGCTGGCCACCCTGATCCTGACCGCGGTCGGCGTCTTCGTGGACGTGGCCGTCATCACGGTCGCCCCCATAGCGCTCGCCATCGCACGCCGCGCCGATCTCTCCAAGGCCGCCATCCTGCTGGCCATGATAGGGGGTGGCAAGGCGGGCAACGTCATGTCTCCGAACCCGAACGCCATAGCCGCGGCGGATGCCTTCCATTTGCCGCTCACCTCCGTCATGGCGGCGGGCATCATCCCCGGCCTGTTCGGTCTGGTGATGGCCTACTGGCTGGCCAAGCGCCTCAACAACAAGGGCAGCAAGGTCGCGGCCGACGAGGTGGTGAGCTTCGATGACACCAAGCTGCCCGGTTTCCTGGCCGCCATCAGTGCGCCCCTGGTCGCCATCCTGCTGCTGGCCCTGCGCCCGGTCGCCGGCATAGTCGTGGATCCCCTCATCGCCTTGCCCCTCGGCGGCCTGGTGGGCGCCCTGATGATGGGCAAGTTCAGCAAGGTGAACCAGTTTGCGGTGTCGGGTCTGGCCCGCATGGCGCCGGTGGCCATCATGTTGCTGGGGACGGGTACCCTGGCGGGCATCATAGCCAACTCGGGCCTCAAGGATGTGCTGATCAGCGGCCTGACCGCCTCCGGCCTGCCTTCCTACCTGCTGGCCCCCATCTCCGGTGCCCTGATGTCCCTGGCGACCGCCTCGACCACAGCCGGTACCGTGGTCGCCTCCAACGTGTTCAGCTCGACCCTGATTGAACTTGGCATCAGCAGCCTGGCGGGGGCCGCCATGATCCACGCCGGTGCCACCGTGTTTGACCACATGCCCCACGGCTCCTTCTTCCATGCCACCGGGGGCAGCGTGCACATGGGGGTGAGCGAGCGTCTCAAGCTGATTCCCTACGAAACTGCCGTCGGTCTGACCATAGCTGCCGTCTCCACCCTGATGTTTGGCGTGTTCGGTCTCGCCTAAGGAACTGATATGAAAATTGTGATCGCCCCGGATTCATTCAAGGAGAGCCTGAGCGCCATGGCGGTGGCTGATGCCATCGAGGCCGGTTTCAAGCAAGTATTGCCCGACGCCACCTACGTCAAGCTACCCATGGCAGACGGCGGCGAGGGCACGGTACAGTCCCTGATCGATGCCACAGGTGGTCGCATCCTGCCGGTGGAGGTGACCGCCCCCCTCGGCAACCGGGTGCAGGGCTTCGTCGGCCTGCTGGGGGACGGGGAGCGCGCCATCATAGAGATGGCCGCTGCCTCCGGCCTGCACCTGGTGGAGCCGGAGCGCCGCAACCCCTTGCTCACCTCAAGCTGGGGCACGGGGGAGCTGATCCTAGCGGCGCTGGAGATGGGGATCTCTCACCTCATCCTCGGCATCGGCGGCAGCGCCACCAACGACGGCGGTGCCGGCATGATCCAGGCGCTGGGCGGCAAGCTGCTTAAAAGCGACGGCACCCCAACAGCACTGGGTGGTGGCGGCCTGAACGAGCTGGCCAGTATCGATCTCAGCGGGCTGGATCCCCGTCTGGCCGGGCTCACCATCGAAGTGGCCTGTGACGTGGACAACCCGCTGTGCGGCCCCAAGGGTGCCTCCGCCGTGTTTGGCCCGCAGAAGGGGGCGACCCCCGAGATGGTGGCGCAGCTCGATGCCAACCTGGCCCACTACGCCCACTGCATCGAGCAGGCCCTCGGCAAGCAGGTGAAGGATATTCCCGGTGCCGGCGCCGCCGGTGGCATGGGCGCGGCCCTGGTGGGGTTGCTCGGCGCCGAGCTCAAGCCCGGCATCCAGATCGTCATCGAAGCGCTGAAACTGGCCGAGGCGGTGGCGGATGCGGATCTCGTCATCACCGGCGAGGGACGCATCGACAGCCAGACCATCCACGGCAAGACCCCTATCGGGGTGGCGCGCTGCGCCAAGCAGTTCGGCAAGCCGGTGATCGGCATCTCGGGTTGCCTCACCGATGATTACGGTGTAGTGCACGAGCATGGTCTGGATGCCGTGTTCGCCGTGGTCAACCGTGCCATGTCCCTGCCGGAGGCGCTGGCGACGGCCACCACCAACCTGCAGCTCACGGCCCGCAACGTGGCGGCCCTCTACCTGCTACGCAAATAACTCCTCTTCTGGCCGGTGCAGGACACCGGCCGACCCTGCCCCGTGTAGCGGATGTGGCTGGCTGCCTGGCAGCAGACCCTCTGACGCACCTTGCCGATCTTATGATCGGCTTTTTTCATTATCTCGCTGTCTTCTCTGTGGTTTTTCTATTCTGGCCGGGCGCTTTGCGGCATAGTGATCCCCCCCATGAGGGGTGACGAGAAATAGGTCCCCCTGAGGCGCTGCTATATAGAGATCTCCTCATTGCGAGGGGCAAAGTGCGAGGAGCAACCGATGATCTTGCTGACCCTGGGGGTAGTGCTGTTTGCCCTGACTCACCTCTATCCCTGCTTCGCCCCGATGCACCGTGCCCGCCTGCGGGAACGGCTGGGGGAGAACCGCTACAAGGGCCTCTTCTCCCTGCTGGTGTTCGTGGCCATCGGCTGCATCATCGCCGGCTGGCGCAGTGCCAGCCCCATGCCGCTCTATTTCCTGCCCGCCTGGGGCCCCATGCTGGCGATGGGGATCATGCCGGTGGCGCTGATCCTGCTGTGCGCCGGCCAGGGGGCCAATCACTTTCGGCGCTACCTGGTGCACCCTCAACTCATCGGCACCCTGCTGTGGGCGGGCGGCCATCTGGCGGTCAACAGCGAGGCCCGCTCCCTGGTGCTGTTTGGCGGCATAGGGCTCTGGGCCCTGGTCAGCATCGTCTGGATTTCGGTGCGGGACTGGCGGCAGAAGCCGAGGCCCGCAGCCAGCTGGCGAGGGACCGGGATCAGCGTGGGGGCAGGCCTGGCCGCGAGCGCTTTGCTCATCTTCTGGGGCCACGGCTGGCTCACTGGCATAGCGCTGCATTGATCCCGGGCTGAACCAAACTCTCGGCTCGCCCGTATGACCCTCATCTACTCGGAAGGAACCGTGCAATGAAATGGATGATGCTGCTGTTATTGCTCGCTGTAGGCGCAGCTTCTGCTGCCTGCCCCGACTATTTCAACGTGGAACAGCGGGAGTTGAACAGCACCCAGCGCCACAACCTCTGCCAGCTGACCGAGGGCAAGGTGGTGCTGGTGGTCAACACCGCCTCCTACTGCGGCTATCGCGGCCAGTTTGCCGATCTGGAGCGGCTCTACCAGAGCTACAAGGATAAAGGCCTGATCGTGCTGGGCTTTCCCTCCAACGACTTCTGGCAGGAATCTGCGGACGAGGGCAAGACAGCTAGCGTCTGTCGTCGTGACTACGGTGTGACCTTCCCCATGTTCAACCGCATCGCCGTACGCGGCTCGGATGCCAGCCCGATTTACCGGGGACTGGCGGCCGCCGCCGGTGGGGATGCCCCCGGCTGGAACTTCCACAAGTACCTGATCGGCCGCGATGGTAGGCTGCTCGGCAGCTATGGCGCCAACCAGGAGCCGGGAGAGGAGCCCTTGCTGGGCGAGCTGAAACAGGCGCTCGAACGCTAGGCCTAGCCGGGCCGCTCTGGAATAATGGCGGCCTCCCTCTCTGTCTGGACATACCGTGCTGCAACGTCTGCCCCAAATGGTGATCTTCGATGCCCTGGTTCGTGAACAGGGCATCTCGGCGGCCGCGCGCCGGCTCGGCGTCTCCAAGTCCTATATCAGCAAACAGCTGGCCCAGCTCGAAGCGGAACTCGGGGCCCAGCTGGTGCAGCGCACCACCCGCCGCTTCTCCCTGACCGAGCTCGGTCAGGAGTATGCCCGTCACTGCCGCGCCCTGGTGGCGGTGGCGCTGGAGGCGGACTCCATGGTGGCGGAGCGCCGCGGCAAGGTAAGCGGCGTGCTGCACCTCGGGGTCGGCCAGTCCTTCGGTCGGCTGCACGTGATCCCTCGGCTCAAGGCATTCCAGGATCGCTACCCGGATCTGGAGCTGGAAGTCTCCCTGTTCGATCGTCGCACCAACCTGGTGGATGAGGGGCTGGATCTCTGGATCACCACCTATGAGGACAAGCCGGAGGCCCTGGTGGGGCAGCGGCTGGCAGACATCGGCTTCGTGCTGGTGGCCTCGCCGGATTATCTGCTGAGCCACGGTACCCCGCTGCACCCGAAAGATCTCGCCCAGCACAACTGCATCACCTATCAGAGCCGGGAGCGGCGCTATCACGAGTGGTCGTTTCGCCAGGGCAAGGAGCGCCAGACGGTGCAAGTGGCGGGCAACTACCGGGTGGATCTGGCGGAGGCGGTGCGGGACGCAGCCCTGGCCGGGCTCGGCATCGCCTACGTGGCCACCTACCTGCTGGACAAGGAGCTGCAATCCGGCCAGCTCATACCCCTGCTGCCCCAGTGGCGACCGAACCAGAAGATGGCGGTGCACGCCGTCTACGCCAGGCGCGAGCACCTGGATCCCAAGATCCGGCTGTTCATCGATTTTCTCAAGGAGAGCTTCGGCCCGGAGCCCTACTGGGAGCAGCGACTCGCCCCCTGGCTTGGGGGCAAATTGTCCGGCAGGGAAGAATAATCGTTTCCATATAAAAACGCTGGCTTTCGCCTGATACCAAAACCGAGCCAAATCAGCAGCTTGCCGCAACCGGTATCGTGAAAACGTTTTTGCTAACAGGTCTGCAACCAAGCGGGCTTGCAGTGACGGGGGAGGGAGCGCAGAATCCGCGCCCATCTTTTATCCCAATAGATGGAACCCCTATGATCGCCCTGCTCGGCATCCTGAGTATTCTGGCGCTGGCCGTACTCTGCTCTGATAATCGTCGTCGTATCCCGTTGCGAACAGTGGGCCTGGCCCTCTGCCTGCAAGTGCTGTTTGCCGGCCTGGTGCTCTGGTTGCCTGCCGGTCAGCACGTGCTGAACGGCGTCAGTGAGAGCGTCAGCAGCGTGATCGGCTACGGCCAGGAGGGGATTGCCTTCCTGTTCGGGGATCTGGCCAAGTTCAAGCTGGGCTTCATCTTCGCCTTCAACGTGCTGCCGGTGATCATCTTCTTCTCCGCCCTCATCGCCATCCTCTACCACATCGGCCTGATGCCCAAGGTGATCGCCCTGCTCGGCGGCGGCCTGCAAAAGCTGCTGGGTACCGGCCGCGCCGAGAGCCTCTCCGCCACCGCCAACATCTTCGTCGGCATGGTGGAAGCGCCCCTGGTGGTCAAGCCTTACCTCTCCAAGATGTCCGACTCTCAGTTCTTCGCGGTGATGAGCTGCGGTCTGGCCTCGGTGGCCGGCGGCACGCTCGTGGGTTACGCCAGCATCGGCGTCGAGCTGAAATACCTGATAGCGGCGGCCTTCATGTCCGCCCCCGCCGGTCTGGCCATGGCCAAGATCCTGGTCCCCCCCAGTGCCGATGAGGTGGATCACCACCAGGACGTGGAGATGCCGCGCTCGACCAACGTCATCGAGGCGGCGGCCGACGGTGCCATGGCCGGTCTGAACATCGCAGTGGCGGTGGGCGCCACCCTGCTGGCCTTCGTCGGCGTCATCGCCCTGCTCAACGGCCTGCTCGGCTGGACCGGGGATCTGGTGGGGCTGGACCTGAGCTTCCAGATCATCCTGGGCTGGCTGTTTGCCCCCGTCTCCTGGCTCATCGGTGTGCCTTGGGGCGAGGCTCAGGCCGCAGGGGCGCTGATCGGTACCAAGATCGTCATCAACGAGTTCGTCGCCTTCATCGCCCTGGTGCAGGATCAGACCCTGAGCGAGTCGAGCAAGGCCATCGTCACCTTCGCCCTGTGCGGCTTCGCCAACATCTCCTCCATGGCGATCCTGATCGGCGGCCTCGGTTCCATGGTGCCGGAGCGCAAGGCCTTCATCGCCCGTTACGGCATGCGTGCCATCCTGGCGGGTGTGCTGGCGAACCTGATGAGCGCCTCCCTGGCAGGCCTCTTCCTCGCCCTCTGATTGACCCCGAAGCTAGCACCTTCCGGTCAGAGCCCGCTTCGGCGGGCTTTTTTGTGGCCGGATGGCGGGCAAAAAAAAAGCGCCTCTGGGGAGGCGCGGGGAAAAAGACAGATTGGAAGCGTCACATGGGTGCTACCTGGAGGAGGGATGAACCGTGCCATCCAAGTATGAGGCCATCATGCCTGCCGCTATCTGAAGCCCTTCTGAGGCGATTCTTCATACTGTGTTCATTTTGATAAACGCTGCCGGCCATCCATGGGGCATTGGCTTGCTGCTGTGTTTATTTAAATAATCAGTGTTTTATTTTTAATCTGACGAAATTAAAAGTGTAAATACGATGCTCTACCCATTCTGTGCGACGTCAGCGGCCAATGTCCTGACGGGGGAGGCCAGGACCGTCAGGGAGTGAAAATGAAACCAGGGCTGCCTCGCTTCAACGCGAGCAGCCAGTGGTCGAGGAGAGGCCTTGGCTATCAGGGAGTGAGGGTGAAGCCACAGTGCTCTTGCTCCAGCGCGAGCAGCCAACGCTTGATGGGCAGGCCGCCCCCGTAGCCGGTCAGGTTGCCGTTGCGGCCGATGACGCGATGGCAGGGCACTATGATGCTCAGGGGATTCTGGCCGTTGGCGGCACCCACGGCGCGCATCGCCTTGGGGTTGCCGATGGCCTGGGCGATGTCGAGATAGCTGACGGTCTCGCCATAGGGAATGTCACACAGCGCCTGCCAGACCGCTTGCTGGAACGGGGTGCCTCGGGCGGCGAGCGGCAGATCGAAGCGCTGCAGGCGGCCGGCAAGGTAGGCTTCGAACTGCTCGATGAAAGGGGCCAATGCCTGGTCATCCCTCAGCCATTCGGGCGCCGGCTGGATAGGGCGCTCCCCTTGTACAAACTCCACGTGGCGCAAGCCATCCTTGTCGATGGCGACGAGCAGGGGCCCGATGGCACTGTCACAAAAACCGTATCGTATCTGCACTGCTTCCTCCGATGGGGTGATGGCGGCTCATTCCAGCCCGGGTTTGCCGCGGGTCGATTTGATCTCCCCCTTGCGCTTCTTGGCATCGACCCGCTTGCGCTGGGAGCTGCGGGTGGGCTTGGTGGCATGGCGCGCCTTGGGACGCCAGGCGGCCTTCTTCAAGAGCTCGGTCAACCGGTTCATGGCCTCCTTGCGGTTCATGTCCTGACTGCGGTGGGTCTCGACCCTGATCTGGATGAAACCGTCGTGTACCCGGCTGTCGGCGAGCCGCTCCAGCCCCTCCTTGTAGAGTGGCGTCAGGCTGGGGGAGTCCCGGTAATCGAAGCGTAGCCAGACGGCGGAGTCTGTCTTGTTGACATGCTGACCGCCGTTGCCCTGGGCGCGCATGGTCTGGAACTGCAGCTCATGCCAGGGAATGGTGACGCTGTTGGAGATGACTAACATGGGGTGATGCTCTCATTTGGTGCATCAAGGGAGTCTGGTGCAGCTTGGTGCCTCATTATGGGGCGAGATGCGCTTCCTTGGTGATCCCGGGCTATAATGGCCCAAGGGTTAAAGCCTATCTTTATGAAAATAAACAATAAAAATACTTGGCACAAGAATTGATGTCTCTTGCAAGACATACCATGGATTGGGAGCAACCAGATGAAGCTGATTACTGCGATTATCAAACCCTTCAAGTTGGACGATGTGCGCGAGGCCATCGCCAACCTGGGGGTCGAGGGCCTGACCGTGTCCGAGGTCAAGGGCTTCGGCCGTCAGAAGGGCCACACCGAATTATACCGGGGAGCCGAGTACCAGGTCGACTTCCTGCCCAAGGTAAAGCTGGAGATCGCCACCGCCGACGACAACGTGGAAGGGGTGATCGAGGCCATCTGCAAGGCGGCCTACACAGGCAAGATAGGTGACGGCAAGATCTTCGTCTATGACCTGTTGCAGGCGGTGCGTATCCGTACCGGCGAGAGTGACGACGAGGCCCTGTGATCCCCCATACCGGCCAGCGCAGATCCTTGGTGGGCTGACGCCAAGATCGGCAGCAGACAGTGCCAGGCGAGCCAAAATATCGAGTGAGTTATCATTGAGAGACCGGATGGGACACCATCCGGTCCCTTTTGTTTGGTCAATGGTTAAATATGTGATCCTACCTCCTGAAACCGCCTTGATCCCCGTGCCTTACCTCGTGCAAGATGCAAACAAAAATAATTATCAATGACACGCAACACAAGGAACGGACGATGAAAATGAAGATGCTGGCGCTGGCCTTCTCCACCCTGGTCGCCCCGTCGGCCTTTGCCGCCGCAGAAGTGAATGTCTACTCCAACCGCCAGGATGAGCTGATCAAGCCCATCATCCAGCAGTTCGAGAAGGAAACCGGGATCAAGGTCAACGTGGTGTTCGCCAAAGAGGGGCTGAACGAGCGTCTGGAGCGGGAAGGCAAGCTCTCCCCGGCCGACCTGATGCTGACCGTCGACATCAGCCGCCTGACCGATCTGGTGGACAAGGATCTGGTGCAGGCGGTGGACAGCAAGACCCTGCAGCAGAACATCCCCTCCATCTACCGGGATCCGGACAACAAGTGGTTCGCCCTGACCACCCGGGTGCGGGCAATCTATTCCAGCAAGGATCGTCTCGGCAAGCTCGACACCATCCGCTATGAAGATCTGGTGAAGCCTGAATTCAAAGGCAAAATTTGTACCCGCAGCGGCAAGCACGAGTACAACGTGGCCCTGGTCTCCTCCATGATCGCCCATGACGGCATGGCCGACACCAAGACCTGGCTGGAAGGGGTCAAGGCCAACCTGGCGCGCAAGCCCCAGGGCAACGATCGGGATCAGGTCAAGGCGATCAAGGATGGCATCTGTGACGTTTCCCTCGGCAACAGCTACTACCTCGGCGCCATGCTGAAGGATCCGGCGCAAAAATCCTGGGCCGATGCGGTCTACATCAACTTCCCGAACCAGGCCGATCGCGGTGCCCACGTCAACGTGAGTGGCGTGGCCATGACCAAGTACGCCAAGAACAAGGAAGCGGCCCAGAAGCTGATGGAGTTCCTCTCCGGCGACACCGCCCAGCACATGTACGCGGACGTGAACGCCGAGTACCCGGTCAAGGCAGGGGTCGAGCCGTCCGCCATGGTCAAATCCTGGGGCAGCTTCAAGTCTGACGCCCTGCCGGTCAGCGACTATGCCAAGCACCGCAAGGATGCCCTGCAGTTGCTGGATGAAGTGAAGTTCGACCTCTAATCGGATGGGGCCGCTGGCCCCATCAATTTCTGTGATCCCATGAAACATCTAGGTTGGATTGCCGGCAGCTGGGCGAGCGCCTTGCTGCTGGGGTTACCTGTACTCGCCCTCGTCTTCTCCGCCTTCTCGGCGGACGGGGAGCTGTTTTCCCATCTCGCCGATACCGTCTTGCCGGACTACCTCGCCAACACAGCCGGGCTGGTGCTGGCCGTGGTGGGGCTCAGCCTGCTGTTCGGGGTACCTACCGCCTGGCTGGTGGCCATGTGCCAGATGCCGGGGCGCCGTGCCCTGCAGTGGGCGCTGATGCTGCCCATGGCCATGCCCTCTTATATCGTCGCTTACGTCTACACGGATCTGCTGGACTACTCGGGCCCGTTGCAGGCGGGGCTGCGCGCCCTGTTTGGCTGGCAGAGCCCGGCGGATTACTGGTTGCCGGCCATTCGCTCCCTCGGCGGGGCCGCCTGGGTGCTGGCCCTGGTGTTGTTCCCCTATGTCTATCTGCTGGCCCGCGCCTCCTTCCTGGAACAGTCCGTCAGCCTCATCCACTCCAGCCGGCTGCTCGGCTGCACTCCCTGGCAGAGCTTTCGCCGCCTGAGCCTGCCCCTGGCCCGTCCCGCCATCATGGTGGCCGCCTCCCTGGTGGCGATGGAGACATTGGCGGATTTTGCCACCGTCCACTTCTTCGCTGTCAACACGCTCACCACCGCCATCTACGATACCTGGCTCGGCTACGGCAGCCTGGCCACCGCCGCCAAGCTCTCCTGCCTGATGCTGCTGGCTGTGGTGTTGCTGATCGCGCTGGAGCGCCGCTCCCGCAGCCGCCAGCAGGTGTTCCAAAAATCCATGGGTCATGAGGTGCCGCTGCGCTATCCCCTCAAGGGCGGCTGGCGCCTGCTGGCCGGAGTCTGGTGTTGGGGCCTGGTACTGGCAGGCTTCGCCCTGCCGTTCGCCATCCTGCTCGACTACGGGGTGCGCTACTTCGCCCTCTCCTGGACGCCGGAGTTCATCCGCTTCGCCGGCAACAGTTTGGCTATCTCGGCCCTGACCGCCCTGCTCGCCATGGCGGTCGCCCTGCTGCTCGGCTTCAGCCGCCGCCTCGATGGCAGTGCTCGCAGCCTCTTGCCCCTGCGCATCGCCGCCATGGGTTACGCCATGCCGGGCACTGTGCTCGCCATCGGGGTGCTGGTGCCGCTGACGGCGCTCGATTTTGGCATCAATGATTTGGCGCAGTGGCTCGGCATGCAGGGACCGGGTCTGCTGCTGACCGGCACCCTCACCGCCATCGTGTTTGGCTATCTGGTGCGCTTCGTGGCCATCGCCATCGGCTCGGTGGAGAGCAGCATGGGCAAGATCTCCCCGAGCCTGGATCTGGCGGCCCGCTCCCTGGGGCAGGGCACCGGCGGCATGCTGCGGCGGGTACACCTGCCCCTGGTGCGGCGCGGCCTGTTCGCCGGCGCCCTGCTGGTATTTATCGAATCCATGAAGGAGCTGCCCGCCGCCCTGCTGCTGCGCCCCTTCAACTTCGAGACCCTGGCGACCCACGTCTATCAGTTCGTCTCGGACGAGATGCTGGAGCGGGGGGCGCTCGGCGCCATCGTCATCGTACTGGTAGGCCTGGTGCCGCTTATCTGGATCAATCGCAGCCTGGACAGTCAGGGCCACTGAGCCCGCATCCGGCCTGATGTCAAAGAACAAAGGAGACGAGCCTTGTCTTGTCTGAATATCGAGAAGGTCAGCTGCCACTACAACGGCCGGCCCGTGCTGGAGCAACTTTTCCTGCAGGTGGCCGACAACGAGATCGTCTGCCTGCTGGGGGCCAGTGGCTGTGGCAAGACCACCCTGCTCAAGGCCGTGGCCGGCCTGCTGCCGCTGGTTGAGGGGACTATCCGGCTCGGTGATACCCTGCTGGATGGGCCGGGTCAGAGCCTGGCGCCGGAGGCGCGCAACATCGGCATGATCTTCCAGGATTACGCCTTGTTTCCGCACCTGACGGTGGCCGACAACGTCGGCTTCGGGCTGGCACGCCAGCGCCGCAGTGCGCGCCAGCAACAGGTGGAGGAGGCGCTGGCACTGGTCAACCTGCAGGGGCTGGGGGAGCGCTACCCCCATCAGCTCTCCGGCGGCCAGCAGCAGCGGGTCGCCATCGCCCGCGCCCTGGTGTGCAAGCCGCGGCTGATGCTGCTGGACGAGCCCTTCTCCAATATCGACACCCAGGTGCGGATGAAGCTTATCCTCGAGATCCGCGCCCTGCTCAAGCGCCAGGGCATAGGGGCCATCTTCGTCAGCCACAGCAAGGAGGAGGCGTTCGCCTTTGCCGACCGGCTGGCGCTGTTTCGGGCCGGTCGCATCGAGCAGGTGGGGGAGCCGGAGCGGCTCTATCGCCGCCCGCAGAACCGCTTCGTGGCGGAGTTTCTCGGCGGGGTCAACTACCTGGCAGCCGAGGTGGTGGACGGCCACAGCGTGCAGACGGCACTGGGGCGGATCACGGGCCATGAGCCCCATGGCCGGGCCGTCGGTGAGCGGCTGCAGCTGATGCTCAGACCCCAGCAACTGGTGCTGACGGCGGCGCCAGAGGGGAAGCTGGAGGTTCGGGAGCAACAGTTCCTCGGTCACCACTGCCGGGTGCTGGTGGCGTGCGGGGATCAGTTGCTGGAGGCCAGCATTGGGGAGCCGCTGGAGGGGGAGAGGGCGCGAGTCACTGTGGCCCCCCATGCGCTGGTGCTGTTCGACTCTTTGCCCCGATAGCGATGTGAAATCAAGGAATTGACCCGGTTCCGGTTTATAATCCCGCCACGCCTTTAGCCAATGTCTTTGGAGAGAGAAATGAAAGCCCAAGCCGGGATCTGCGCAGAGCCGAATCTGCACGCCCTCTATCTGATGTTCAATCGCACCGGTGACGGCGCCGAGCTGGCGGCCCGTCTGGCCAAGCTGCCCGTGCTGTGGGATGCGGTGAGTGCCGACTTCCCCGACGCCGGTTTCAGCGGCCTGGTGGCCGTGGGCGCCGAAGGCTGGGATGCCATCTATCCGGCCGTCCGTCCGCCCCAGTTCCGTGGCTTCATGGCCCAGTCCGCCAACGGCCAGGAGGCGCCGAACACCCCGTTCGACTTGTTCGTGCAACTGCGCGCCGATCGGGTGGACGTGCTGCATCACGCCGGTCACCGCGTCATGGCGCTGCTGGCGGGTCTGGTGGAGTTGGCCGAAGAGGTGCGGGGTTTCCGCAACCTGGATTACCGGGATCTCACCGGCTTTGTCGATGGCACCGAGAACCCGCAGGATGCGCACAGGGCCGAGGTGGCGCTGCTCGAAGGCGGCGAGTTCGCTGGCGGCTCCTACATCCACGTGCAGCGCTGGGTCCATGCCCTGACCGACTGGCAGAAGCTGGCGACCAAGGAGCAGGAAGACATCATAGGCCGCACCAAGGTCGACAACATCGAATACGAGTCTGCCGACAAGCCGCTCACCTCCCACATCAAGCGGGTCAATCTCAAGACCCCCAAGGGAGAGTCCATGGAGATACTGCGCCAGAGCATGCCCTGGGGCACCATGACTGAGCAGGGGCTCTACTTCATCTCCTGCTGCCGCACTCCCCAACACTTCAACGCCATGCTGGCGAGCATGTACAAGGGGGAGGGCAGTCACTACGATCACCTGCTGCGCTTCACCAAGGCAGTGACTGGAGTGGCACTGTTCGCGCCTTCGCAAGATTTCCTGCTGTCACAGGGTAAATAACAGCACGAACACGCTGCCAAAATGAGCCGAAGCGGGCGGTCTGGTACGGATCTCTGACCCTGTCGGCTCATTGCTGGCGCCGGGTAGCAGATCCCGGATGCCAGTCAGGCCGCCGACAAGGCGCCTAGATAACAAAAATCCCGGCCTAGGCCGGGATTTTTCGTTCAGGTCACAGGCCGGGAGGCCGCCTGATCAGGGGGTCTGTTCGAACAGCTCGAGGGCCGAGAGGTAGAGTTCCTCGATATCGGTGTCGCTGGTCGGGGTGATGAAGATAGTATCATCACCAGCGATGGTGCCGAGGATCCCTTCGGCCTTGCCGAGGGAGTCGAGCAGGCGCGCGATCAGCTGGGCGGCACCGGGACTGGTGTGGATCACCACCAGGGCGCCGTTGTGGTCGACATCCAGTACCAGGTTCTTGAGCGGGCTGGAGGTGGTGGGCACACCCAGTTCCACCGGCAGGCAGTAGACCATCTCCATCTTGGCATTGCGGGTGCGAACGGCGCCGAAGCGGCTCAGCATGCGCGAGACCTTGGATTGGTTGATGTTCTCGAAGCCCATCTCTTGCAAGGCGGTGACTATCTCTGCCTGGGAGCCAAAGCGCTCCTCTTTCAGCAGGGCTTTAAAGGCCTTGGCCAGTTTTTCTTGCTTGTCGTTATGTTTCATCTTGGACTCACGAATGAGGGGTGTGGCCGCCTGTCACGCTCAGGCGGCAGATACGAACAGCGCTGCTATTTTGCATTCATATGCCGGTTTTGGCAAGGAAGCGGCGCTTGTTCTGCATATTGATTCAAATATAGCTTGCATCCACCCAAGTGAGCGTTAGAATCAGGACGAAATTTTGAAAACTTATTCAATTGGGCTGTATGGGTATTGAATTAATCGGCATCGAAAAATCCTGGCACAAGGTGCAGGTACTGCAGCAGGTCAGCTTCAAGACGGCTCCCGGCGAAACCTTGGTATTACTGGGCCCGAGCGGTGCGGGCAAGAGCTCGCTGCTGCGCATGATGAACCTGCTGGACACCCCGGATGCCGGTGTACTGCGCATCGGCGACAGTGAATTTTCTTTCCCGTCCTCCCTGTCCACTGCGCAATTCAATCAGCAGGCCCAGGCCTTGCGCCGCAAGGTGGGCATGGTATTCCAGCAGTACAATCTGTGGCCACACCTGACCGTGATGGAGAACCTGATTGAAGCTCCCATCAAGGTGCTCGGCATGAACCGCGAGGCCGCCATCGAGAAGGGCGCCTACCTGCTGGCCCAGTTGCAGCTCGCCGACAAGCGCGACGCCTGGCCGGCGCGCCTGTCCGGTGGTCAGCAGCAGCGGGTGGCCATCGCCCGTACCCTGATGATGGATCCCCAGGTGCTGCTGTTTGACGAGCCCACCGCGGCGCTCGATCCTGAAATTACCAAAGAGGTGGCGGAGATCATCCGCACCCTGAGCCAGACCGGCATCACCCAGGTGGTGGTGACCCACGAGGTGGAGTTCGCCCGCAAGGTGGCCAGTCAGGTGATCTATCTGGAGAAGGGGCGGATCATCGAGTCCGGTAGCGCCGCCATCTTCCAGGCCCCGCAAACCAGCCGGTTTGCCGAATTCTTGATGCATTGATACTGAATCGATAAGGAAGCTGTCATGAAAAAGAGTCTGTTGTTGGTTGCGGCCATGGGCCTGCTGAGCACTTCAGTGCTGGCCAAGGAGATCAAGTTCGCCACCGAGGCTACCTATGCGCCGTTCGAGTACCTGGACGACAAGAACGAGTTCCAGGGCTTCGACATCGACCTGGCCCGCGCCATCTGCGCCCAGGCCAAGCTGGAGTGCAGCTTCCACAACCAGGCCTTCGACAGCCTGATCCCCAGCCTCAAGTTCCGTCGCTATGACGCCGCCATCGCCGCCATGGACGTGACCCCGGAGCGGGCCGCCCAGGTCGATTTCTCCGACATCTATTACCAGAACTCCGCCGTGTTCGTGGCCAAGAAGGGCGCCTTCAAGGGGCCGGAAGAGATGGTCGACAAGACGGTCGGCGTGCAGAACGGCTCCTCCCACCAGTCCTATCTGGTGGATAACTGGATTGGCAAGGGCCTGCTGACCGTGCCGTACGCCAGCTACCAGAGCGCCTTCCTCGACATGATGAACGGCCGCACTGACGGCGTCTTCGCCGACACCGCCGTCGCCGCCGACTGGCTCAAGCAGCACAAGGAGTACGGTGTGATTGGCGCCCCCGTGACCGACGCCAAGTACTTCGGTACCGGCTTTGGCATCGCTGTGGCCAAGGATAACCAGGAACTCTTGGGTCAACTGAACAAGGGGCTGGCCGAGATCAAGGCCAACGGCACCTATCAGAAGATCTATGACAAATACTTCGCGCAGCAATAAACCATGTTGAGCCTGTTGTTGGACGCAGCCTGGATGACCCTGGGGCTGGCCTTGGCATCACTGGTCGGGGGCATGGTATTGGCGCTGGCGTTCAGCGCCGCCGAGCTCAGCAAGCGCACCTGGTTGGTGTGGCCCGTGGCCACCCTGACCACCTTGATACGCGGTCTGCCCGAGCTGCTGGTGGTGCTGTTCATCTACTTCGGCTCGACCCAGGTGTTGTTCCTCATCACAGGTGAGTATGTGGAGTTCAGCCCGTTCGCCTGCGGCGTGCTGGCGCTCTCCCTGCTGTTTGCCAGCTACGCCACCCAGACTCTGCGGGCGGCGCTCAATGCGGTGCCTTCCGGGCAGCGGCTGGCGGCGCTGGCCCTTGGTCTTGGCCGGGCTCACATCTTCTTTCGCATCGTGCTGCCCCAGGCCTGGCGTCACGCCCTGCCAGGTCTCGGCAACCAGTGGCTGGTGCTGCTCAAGGACACGGCTTTGGTCTCCCTTATCGGGGTGAACGAGATGATGCGCCAGGCGCAGATGGCCTCGGCCAGCACCTATGAACCCTTCACCTGGTATGCCGCCGCGGCCCTCATCTACCTGGCCATCAGCCTGGTGAGTGAATTCGGCCTCAAGCAGGCTGCCCGATATACCCGTCGTTACGGAGGCTGACCATGCAGGACTATCTCATGACCTTGCTGGGTGGACTCGCTATCACACTGCAGCTCACCGCGCTCAGCCTGCTGCTCGGCGTAGTGCTGGCGGCCGGCATGACCTGGGTGCTGGATCGGCGCATCCCGGTGGCGACCCAGCTGGTGCAGCTGTGGGTGCTGATCTTCACCGGCACGCCCCTGCTCATCCAGATCTTCCTCATCTACTACGGGCCGGGTCAGTTCGAGTGGCTCAAAGCCAGCCCGCTCTGGCCGCTGCTCAAACAGCCCTGGTTCTGCGCCGTGCTGGCCCTTGGCTTCAACACCGCGGCCTATTCGACCCGGCTGTTCAAGGGGGCGCTCGATGCCATCCCCGCCGGCGAGGTGGAAGCCTGCCGGGCGCTCGGCTTCTCCGCCGGACAGACCCTGTGGATGAAGGTGCGTCACGCCGCCCGCCGGCTGGTGCCTGCCTACTCGAATGAAGTGATCCTGGTGCTCAAGGGCAGCTCGCTCGCCAGCACCATCACCATCATGGATATCATGGGGCTGGCCCAGCGTCTCAACGCCCAGACCTATGACACCCTGGCGGTGTTCACCGTGGCCGGTGCGCTCTACCTGACCATGAATGGATTGTTAACAATTGGTTTCCGTTGGTGTGAGCGCAGAGCACTGGCGTTTCAGTCCTGATGCAGTCGTAATTACCTCTTAATGGTGAGGATGGCGCAGGAAATCTGTGCCTTTCCTCCCATTTATCGCACATTCCTCTCCTTTTTCATCTCCGCTTGTTCCCTGGCTCACAGAACCTGTGATTACAACTGTTATCAGATTGTTTTTTAGCAGGGGATCCTTTAAGGTGATGCCCACAATAAGAAGCAGTCTTAATCCCAACTAGAAACAACCTTAAACCTACGCTTAAACATGGAGTTGATCATGAAAGTTGCCGTTCTGGGTGCCGCCGGTGGCATCGGCCAAGCCCTCGCTCTGCTGTTGAAAAATCGCCTGCCTGCCGGTTCCGAATTGAGCCTGTATGACATTGCCCCGGTCACCCCGGGTGTTGCAGCCGATCTGAGCCACATCCCGACTGACGTGAAAGTAAAAGGTTTCTGCGGTGAAGATCCGAGCCCAGCTCTGGTCGGCGCCGATGTCGTACTGATCTCCGCCGGCGTGGCTCGCAAGCCCGGCATGGATCGTTCCGACCTGTTCAATATCAACGCCGGTATCGTCAAGAACCTGGTAGAGAAGTGCGCGGCCAGCTGCCCGAAGGCACTGATCGGCATCATCACCAACCCGGTCAACACCACGGTCGCCATCGCCGCCGAAGTGCTGAAGAAGGCCGGTGTCTATGACAAGCGTCGTCTGTTCGGCGTGACCACCCTGGACGTCATCCGTGGCGAGACCTTCGTGGCCGAAGCCAAGGGCCTGAACGTCGACAAGATCCGTGTCAACGTGATCGGTGGCCACAGCGGCGTGACCATTCTGCCGCTGTTGTCCCAGATCGAAGGGGCCAGCTTCACCGCCGAAGAAGCGGCAGCCATGACCAAGCGCATCCAGAATGCCGGTACCGAAGTGGTGGAAGCCAAGGCCGGTGGCGGCTCTGCCACCCTGTCCATGGGTCAGGCGGCTTGCCGCTTCGGCCTGTCCCTGATCAAGGGGCTGCAGGGTGAAGCGAACGTCATCGAGTGCGCCTATGTGGAAGGCAACGGCGAGCACGCCACCTTCTTCGCGCAGCCCATCCTGCTTGGCAAGAACGGTGTTGAAACCGTGCTGGACTACGGCAAGCTGAGCGCCTTCGAGCAAGAGTCCATGAACAGCATGCTGGCCACCCTGAAGGCCGACATCCAGCTGGGCGTCGACTTCGTCAAATAAGTCATCTCGTTCTGTCATAAGGGGAGCTCAGGCTCCCCTTTGTCATTGCCGGGATCTGGCAAGAGGGCTAACGAGATGGGTTCTGCTGCCGATAACAGAGAGCAGCAGGAGATCTCTATGATGAAACCCAGTACCCTCGTCGGCCTTATCTGTTTATGCAGCCTCCCCTTGCAGGGGGCCGAGACGGCATCGTCCGCCTCGCCGACCCAGGTGCCCATGCCCGCCGTTCCTGCCTCAACCCTGGCTCTGGCGGCATCGAGTCCGCTACCAACCCTGGTGACGCCAGCTGCACCCACCGAACCTGCGCCCATAGGACAAGGCATAGCGGCCGCTCCTATACCGGTCGCGCCAACCCTGAAGCCCGCAACCACTGAACCTGCGGCGGCCCCCTTGCCCAAGGCGGCGACGCCAGCGCTTTTAACCACGGGAGAGCTGCAAGCGGTGCCCCTCTATCGGCAGGATGAGTTGCTGAACTGGATTGAACAGGGTCGCCACCTGACCCGGGTGAAGCAGGACAGGTGTCAGTTGACCCAGGACATAGAGGCGCGTGCCTCCGTGATGAAGATCCCCGCCTACCAGTTCCTGTGGGGGGACATGCTGGCCTGGGGCGTCTGCATCAAGCCGGATGCCCAGCTCGGGGTGCAATACATGTGGGAGGCGGCCAATCAGGGGCTGGCGCCAGCCCTTGAGCAACTCGGCCGTTATTACTGGAAGGGGATCCTGGTGCAAAAGGATCTGGTGCGGGCCGAGACCCTGATGCGCGAGGCGGCCAGCCTCGGCTTTCAGCGGGCGCAATTGGAGTGGGTCGAGATGCTGCTGCAAGGCATGGGCAGCCCGCTCGATTACGAGGAGGCCTATCACTGGCTCCATGGCACCGTCATCGGTGACAAAGCCACTCACCAGAAGGCTGCCAGCCTGCTCAGCCGGCTCGGCAATCGCATGCCGGCCAATGCCATCGCGCGGGCCAAGGCGATGCACTGAGCCCGTTTTGATGTGACAAGGCCCACGCAATGCGTGGGCCTTGTTGTATACGGGGGTTGCCTAGCCTGGTATCAGAGGTCCTGATGGGGGCCGAACACCTCGTAATGCATCCTGTCCGCCGGCACGCCCAGGCTGGCCAGCTGGTCTTTCACGGCCTTCATGAAGCCAAGTGGGCCACAGAAGTAGTAGTGGGCATCCGCCGGGATAAGGTCGGTGACCTGCTCAAGGCTCAGAGTGCCGGCAAAGTCATAGTCCCGCCCTGCTACATCCTGCTCCCCAGGGGTGCGATACCAGACCCGGCTCTCCAGTCTGGCGTGTTGCCGGCTCTTGTCCTGGATCTCCTGTTTGAAGGCGTGCAAGGCGCCGTGCTCGCAGGCGTGCAGCCAGCGAACTTCAGCGTCATGACCGTTGGCAAGCAGCTGGTTGAGCATGCTCAGCATGGGGGTGAGACCCACCCCGGCGGAGAGCAAGACCACTGGGGTGGTGCTGCTGGCTTGCAGCACGAAGTCACCGGTCGGCGGCATCAGGGCCACCTCATCCCCCACTTGCAGCACGTCGTGCAGCAGGTTGGAGACCTGGCCCTCTGGCTCGCGCTTGACGCTGATGCGGTAGTCGCGGCCGTTGGGGGCATCGGAGAGGGAGTATTGGCGGATCTCCTGATACTCAAGTTCTGGGTGCGTGAGCTGGATGCTGAGGTATTGGCCCGGTTTGAAGGTGAGCACGGGCTTGCCATCGGCGGGGGTCAGCAGGAAGGAGGTGATGATCTCGCTCTCCTGACGCTTCTCCTTGATGATGAAGGGGCGGGCACCTTGCCAGCCACCGTGCCCGGCGGCGCGCTCCTGATAGATCTCGCTCTCCCGGCCGATGAAGATGCTGGCCAGCACCCCATAAGCCTTGCCCCAGGCATCCAGTACCTCCTCGGTCACCGCGCTACCACCCAATTCTTTGAGCGTGGCCAAGAGATGACTACCCACAATGTGATATTGTTCCGGCTGGATCAGGAAACCCGTGTGTTTGTGGGCGATGCGCTCGACGGCACCGGCCAGGGCTCCCAGGTTGTCGATATTCTTGGCGTAAGCCGCGACTGCATTGAACAGGGCCAGGGGTTGGCCACCGCTGTGCTGGTGCGCCAGGTTGAACACATCCTTCAACTCGGGATTGTGACTGAACATGCGCTGATAGAAGTGCTGGGTGAGGGCAGGGCCCGCCGATTCGAGCAAAGGAATGGTGCTTTTGATGACGGCGATGGTGGCTTGGTCTAACATAGGAGGTCCTTTCTAATTGAACATCTTAAATGTCACTTAATAAGTGGCATCCTAAATGTTTAATTGATCTGGATCAATCATCAATTTCTGCGCTAAGCGCCACAGGCACTATGAGACTGACTAGCTATACCGATTTTGGATTGAGAGCCCTGCTCTATCTGGCCACCCTGCCGGAGGGTGAATTGTCGAGCGTGGCCAAGGTGTCCGCCCTCTATGACGTGTCCCGCAACCACATGGTGAAGGTGGTGAACCAGCTGGTGAAGCTGGGCTATCTGCAGTCCCAGCGTGGCAAGAACGGCGGGATCCGCATGGCCTGCGCGCCGGAAGAGGTGAACATAGGCCAGGTGATCCGGGCACTGGAAGGCAATCTGGATGGTATCGACTGCAACTCGCCGGTGTGCCACATCGTCTCCGTCTGTCTGCTCAAGAGTGCCCTGAAGGAGGCGATGAATGCCTTCCTGGCGGTGATGGATGGCTATACGCTGAAAGACTTGCTGGCCAATCGGGACGAGCTGCAGAGGGTGTTCGGGGAGATGATCCCGACCCTGGTGCTGGAGCCGGACGACGAGAGCGAGTGAGATAAAAAAGGCTGCCATCGGCAGCCTTTTTTCAATCCTCGTAACCCGACTCGTTACGGTATAAATGCGGCATGATCCGCGCCATCTTCACCATGTTGTTCTCCACTTCCAGGATCTCGATGGGATAACCCGCCAGCCTGACGCTGATATTGGGTTGGGGGATCTCCTCCAGGTATTCCAGTAGGGCCCCGTTGAGGGTACGCGGGCCGTCCATGGGCAGATGCCAGTTCATCTCCTTGTTCAGCTCGCGGATGCTGGCCGAGCCTTCCACCAGGAAGGAGCCATCCGGCTGAGGGTGGATCTCGTCGCTCGGCGCCGGTGTCATGGAAGTGGTGAAGTCGCCCACTATCTCTTCGAGAATGTCATCCAGGGTGATCAAGCCCTGAATATCTCCGTATTCATCGACAATCAGCCCGATCCGCTCCTTGTTGCGCTGGAACTTGGCTAGTTGCACGTTGAGGGGCGTCCCCTCGGGAATGAAGTAGATGGGATCCACTTCCCGCAGCAGGCTGGACTTGCTGAACTGATCCTTTGCGACCAGCCTGAGCGCGTCGCGCGCGTGTAAAAATCCGACAACGTCGTCGATGTTGTCGCGATAGAGCAGGATCTTGGTGTGGGCGCAGTGAGCCAGCTGACGCAGTATGGTCTTCCAGTCATCGTTGATGTCGATGGCGTAGATCTCGCTGCGGGGCACCATGATGTTCTCCACCGTCATCTTGTCCAGGTCCAGTATGCTGATGAGCATCTCCTGGTGACGCTGGGGGATCAGGGTGCCCGCCTCGTTGACTATGGTGCGTAGTTCCTCGGTATTGAGGGAGTCATCCTTGCGGTGATCCAGCCGCATCAGTTTGAGCAGCAGGTTGGTGATGCCATTGATGAGCCAGACGAAGGGGGCGAGGGGAACCATCAACCCCTTGAGTACCCAGGAAGCCGGGTAGGCGATGCGCTCCGGAAACATGGCCGCCAGGGTCTTGGGAGTCACCTCCCCGAATACCAACACCACCAGGGTCAGGCCGACGGTGGCGATGGCGACACCGAGGTCCCCGAACAACCGGATGCAGACGATAGTGGCGATGGCGGAGGCCAGGATATTGACCAGGTTATTGCCGATAAGGATGAGACCGAGCAGGCGATCCGGCCGTGCCAGCAGCTTTTCTACCCGGCGGGCGGCCTTGTGTTTGGTCTGGGCAAGATGTCGCAACTTGTAGCGGTTGAGGGACATCAGGCCGGTTTCGGAACTCGAGAAGAAGGCTGACAAGAGGATCAAGATAACGAGAACAATCAGTAATGTGCTCGTTGAGATACTGTCCAAGAGGGGCTCCTGTTGGGTGGTTGGGAGGGTGAGCCTGCTTAGCTCAGCAAGACTTCCTTGACGAAACGACTGCCGAAATAGGCCAGGGTCAGGATGACACTGCCGATGAGACTCAACGTGATGACCTTGCGACCGCGCCAGCCCCGGGTGTGATGGCCCCACAGCAGGAAGGCGTAGACGCACCAGGCCAGGATCGACAGCACCGCCTTGTGGGACTTGCCCTGGGCGAACATGTCTTCGAGGAAGAACAGGCCGGAGGCGATGGAGAGAGTGAGCAGGAACAGACCGGCCGAGATGAGCTGGAACAGGCGTCTTTCCACCGTCATCAGGGGTGGCATGGCAGGCAAATGACTGATCTTGCGGGATTTAAGCTGTCTGTCCAGACACGCAAGCTGAAGGGCGAACAGGCAGGCGATCATCAGCACCGAATAGGCCATCAGGGCCAGCCCTATGTGCAGCAGCAACTGGGGATGGGCTTCCAGGTGAGTGATGTAGCGGCCCGGAATAAGTGCGCTTGCCGCCAGCAACAGGGCGGAGAAGCTGTACACCACGGGCAGCAGGATCCAGCCGTTGAAGCGGCGGGTGACGCAGGTCATGAAGCCGCTGATGATGAGGCTCACCAGGGAGGCGACGTTCAGCATGCTGAGATTCTGGCCGGAATGGGTGGCCAGCACCTCGCTGCCTACCGCGACACCGTGGGCGACCAGGGCCAGGCTGACACTGGCGAACAGCGGTACCTGCCCGACGGGCTTGGCGCTGAGCAGCAGGTGCAGAGAGGCGATGATGGCCAGCAGGTAAAACGCCAGGGCCAGGACTGAGATCACGATCATAACCAGGTCGTTGTTGAGCAAGCTTTATGGAATAAGAGAGGCAGTATACCTTGCACAAGATATGCTCGCCAGTTGTGCCAGCGGCTAACTGCCCATATATAAGTAGCAAGTCGCCACCTCCTGGGGTAAGCGCATCATCCTCTGGGGCCGTCTCACGCCGACTGAGGTATAATGCCCCCATTTGTGACACCCCCGTTTCGATGGCGGGTGGCCGCTTCTTGCGGTGAATAATCGTCCTCATAGTGCTGACTGGGGTATAATGCCCCCAATTGTTACGCCAAGAACCGGAATGCGTCATGTTTGAGAATTTGACTGAACGACTCTCGCGCACCCTGCGCAATGTCAGTGGCCGTGGTCGACTGACGGAAGAGAATATCAAGGAAACCTTGCGTGAAGTACGCATGGCGCTGCTCGAGGCGGACGTCGCCCTGCCGGTCGTGCGTGACTTCGTGGCGCGGGTCAAGGAGCGGGCGGTCGGCCAGGAAGTGGCCAAGTCCCTGAGCCCAGGTCAGGCCTTCATCAAGATAGTGCATGGCGAGCTGGTCTCTGTCATGGGCGAGGCGAACGAGCAGCTCAATCTGGCCGCCCAGCCGCCAGCCATCATATTGATGGCGGGTCTGCAGGGTGCCGGTAAGACCACCACAGTAGCTAAACTGGCCAAGCTGCTCAAAGAGCGCAGCAAGAAGAAGGTGCTGGTGGTCAGTGCGGACGTCTATCGTCCGGCGGCGATCAAGCAGCTGGAAACCCTGGCCGGCGACATCGGGGTGGACTTCTTCCCGAGCGACGTGACCCAGAAGCCGGTGGCCATCGCCACCGCCGCCATCGATCAGGCACGCAAGAAATTCTACGATGTGGTGATCGTCGATACCGCCGGTCGTTTGCACGTCGATGGCGAGATGATGGCGGAGATCCAGGATCTGCACGCCACCATCAAGCCCATCGAGACCCTGTTCGTGGTGGATGCCATGACGGGTCAGGATGCGGCCAATACCGCCAAGGCGTTCAACGAGGCGCTGCCGCTCACCGGTGTCATCCTCACCAAGGCGGACGGCGACGCCCGCGGCGGTGCCGCCCTCTCCGTGCGCCACATCACCGGCAAGCCGGTCAAGTTCATCGGTATGGGCGAGAAGACCGACGCGCTGGAGCCCTTCCATCCGGACCGGCTCGCGTCCCGCATTCTCGGCATGGGGGATGTGCTCTCCCTCATCGAGGAGGTGGAACGTACCGTCGACAAGGAGAAAGCCGCCAAGCTGGCCAGCAAGGTCAAGAGTGGCAAGGGCTTCGATCTGGAAGACTTCCGTGAGCAGCTGGCCCAGATGCGCAACATGGGTGGCATGATGGGCATGCTCGACAAGCTGCCCGGCATGTCCGGTTTGCCGGACAACGTGAAGGATCAGATGGATGACAAGCTCACCGTGCGGATGGAAGCTATCATCAGCTCCATGACCCCGAAGGAGCGTGCTCATCCCGATCTCATCAAGGGCTCCCGCAAGCGCCGCATCGCGGCCGGTTCCGGCATGCAGGTGCAGGACGTGAACAAGTTGCTCAAGCAGTTCACCGAGATGCAGCGCATGATGAAGAAGATGTCCGGCAAGGGCGGCATGCGCAAGATGATGGGGCAGATGAAGAACATGCTGCCACCCGGATTCGGCGGCGGTCGCGGCCCCTTCTGATAACCAGACCACGACAGACAGCTCAAGGGCTCACCACAGGTGGGCCCTTTCCATGCTTGGCCTGCGCAAAAAATGGCTGGCTTGGTTGCAATTATTACGAATCCAAGTAGAATTACGCGGCTTATTTTAAGCTAGGGTCCGCGTTTTGCGGGCCTTGTTCATTAGATGTTTATGAGGACGATATGGTAACCATTCGTTTACAACGTGGTGGCGCGAAAAAGCGTCCGTTTTACCAGGTAGTAGTTACTGACAGCCGTAACGCCCGTGACGGTCGTTTCATCGAGCGCGTTGGTTTCTTCAACCCGGTTGCTGCTGGTAACGCTGAGAAGCTGAACCTGGACCTGGCTCGTATCGAGCATTGGGTTGCTACTGGTGCCGCTGTTTCTGACCGCGTTGCCAAGCTGATCAAAGACGCTGCTAAAGCTGCTTAATCAGCCAAACGGTAGGGAGTTAAGGTGGAAAAACCTGTAGTTCTGGGCACCCTGGGCACCGTTTACGGTATCAAGGGCTGGCTTAAAGTGAACTCCTTCACCGATGTTGCCGAAGCGATTTTCGATTACAACCCCTGGATGATTCATCAGAACGGGGTGTGGCGTGAGATTCAGGTTTCGGCCTGGAAGCGTCACAACAAGGGTCTGATCTGCAAGCTCGATGGTATCGATGTGCGCGAGGATGCCCTGGCATTGACCAATGTCGAGATTGGCGTAGCCGCCGATCTGTTGCCTGCGTTGCCTGAAGGTGAGTTCTACTGGCGTGACCTGATTGGTTGCTCCGTCAAGACCACCAAGGGATACGACCTGGGCAAGGTGACCGAATTGATGGAAACCGGCTCCAACGATGTGTTGGTGGTTGAGGCCAATGTAAAAGATGCCTTTGGTGCGAAGGAGCGGTTGATTCCGTTCCTGGAAGAGCAGGTGATCAAGCATATTGATCTGACTGCTCGAACAATCGAAGTTGATTGGGATCCTGGTTTCTAGTTTCCCGCGCTAACACGGGTGCCGGAGGTTTCTTATGTGGATTGGGGTGATTAGCCTCTTCCCGGAAATGTTCCGAGCCATTACCGAGCACGGGGTAACGGGTCGGGCCGTCAAGAGTGGCCTGCTGCAGATTGAGTGCTGGAACCCCCGGGACTTCACCCACGACAAACACCGTACGGTCGATGATCGTCCTTATGGTGGTGGGCCCGGCATGTTAATGATGGTTCAGCCGCTGCGTGATGCGATTCACACAGCCAAGCAAGCGGCGGGAGACGGGGCGAAAGTCATCTATCTCTCTCCTCAGGGGCGCAAGCTGACTCAAGCGGGCGTAACCGAGTTGGCGACGAATCAGAAACTGATTCTGGTAGCCGGTCGATACGAAGGTATCGATGAACGCGTGATACAAACCGAAGTCGACGAAGAGTGGTCTATCGGAGATTACGTGTTAAGTGGTGGCGAGTTGCCTGCCATGACCCTGATCGATGCGGTTTCGCGTCTGGTCCCAGGGGTCTTGGGTGATCAGGCCAGTGCCGAGCAGGACTCCTTCACGGATGGCCTGCTGGATCATCCCCACTACACTCGGCCGGAGTTGTTGGATGGATTGGCGGTGCCCGAGGCGCTGACAAGCGGCAATCACGAAGTGATTCGGCGCTGGCGACTCAAGCAATCGCTCGGACGAACCTGGCAGAGAAGGCCGGAACTTATTAACAACCTAGCTCTGACTGACGAGCAAGAATCACTTCTTGCCGAGTATGTCCGCGAAGTGCGTGACATCGTTAAGTAGAGTTTTCAGTTTATCCTAGGTAAGGAAAGACAATGAGCAAGATTATTCAGCAGCTTGAACAAGAGCAACTGCGTACCGACATCCCGGCATTTGCCCAGGGCGACACCGTACGTGTTCAAGTTCGTGTTAAAGAAGGTGGTAAAGAGCGTCTGCAGGCTTTCGAAGGCATCGTCATTGCCAAGCGTAACCGCGGTCTGCACTCTGCTTTCACCGTTCGCAAGATCTCCAACGGCGAAGGTGTTGAGCGTGTATTCCAGACTCACTCTCCGCTGATCCACAGTGTAGAACTGAAGCGTCGTGGTGATGTTCGCCGCGCCAAACTGTACTACCTGCGCAACCTGTCCGGCAAAGCTGCTCGTATCAAAGAGAAGCTCAACTAATTCGATTCGAATTGGTGTCGGTATGTCGACGAATAGCTCGACAGGTAGTGAAAAGGCTCGCCAATGGCGAGCCTTTTTTGTATCCGTTATCCGACGCTTCAGGCGGGCTGACTGACCCGCACCACGGAATTGTCCCGCCCGAACGGACCGGGGACATAGTCATCCGCCGCCCAGTCGTTATCGTAGTGAGTCTCTCCCCCCGGCTTCACCAGCTGATAGCAAAACTCGAAATGGCTGGGACCATCTGTGGGCAGATTGAGGGTCGCCTTGAATTCCCCGCTCTTCATTCGTTTGAGTTCGATGGGTTGCCACTGGCTGAACTCCCCCAGCAGCAAGACCTGTTCGGCCTCGCCCGCGGCCTCTTTTTCCACTGCAAAGGTCACCTTGACCTCGGGACGGGACTTGAGAAACTGCTTGTTGATCGGCATGTAGCCTCCTTGTCACTGACTGCGAAGAAAACGCTGTTGGTTATTTTTATATCACCTTATGACAAGGATGTTGATAGCGGAGATCAAACGGGGAGGGCGAAGTGGCGTAGCAGCAGTTGATGGGTGAAGTCGATCTTGAGGTAGAAGCCCCGTGGCAGGGTCTGGATCGGCTGGCCGTTGCGACCGATGGCGCGGGTCAGCGCCTTGCTGTTCGCCGCCTTGGGCCTGAGTTGCATGACCTGGCCGTGGCGGGCACTGATCTGCTCAACTTCCCCCAGCACTATCATGTCCATCAGCTCCTCCCAGTCCTGGCGCAGCAGGTTGTCCTCCTCCTCGCTCGGGCTCCACAGCAGCGGCATGCCGACCCGGCGCTCCCCTATGGGGATCTCGCGGCTGCCTTCCACCGGGATCCAGAGCACCCGTGACAGCTTGTTGCGCACGTTTGACTCTTCCCAGCGCAGACCACTGATGCCGATGAGGGGAGCGACGCAGACGAAGGTGGTTTCGAGCGGCTTGCCTTGGGGATCGACCGGGATCGTCTTGAGCTCTATGCCGAGATCCGGGAAATCCTGCTCCGGCTTGCTGCCCGCGCTGGCCCCCAGTTGCCACTCGATCAACTGGCCGATCCAGCCCTTGTCCCGCCGCAGATCCCGCGGCACCGGGATCCCGGCATCCGCGGCGAGCTGGGCCAGGGGGAGGCCTGCTATGGCATAGGCACGGGCCAGCAACTCCTGCTCTGACTGGGGACTGATGGGCATAGCGGGCTCCTTGAGGTGAGATGAGTGTGGCAAGTCTGCTCCTGGCGCAGGATCGTTGTTTTTATAACCGATCCTCGGCCGACTATACACAGGGCGAGGGGAACTGCCATTTTTCATCTATGGCAATGATTTTAAAAGAATTTGGCATTTTTATCCAGCGCAGGGAGGCGAAGGATCCGGGTTGAAATGAGTTGTCCAAGGGTTTGGCCTTGCTGTTGCACATAGTTATCCACAGAAATCTTGGATAACTGACCTAAAGCGCTGATAGTGGGGTCGTGAGTGGAAATAAATGTGAGAGTCCGCCGATTTTTCTCGCCATATCGGTGCAGATAATGCGCCAAGCTTGTGGATAAACTAGCCTTGGTGGATCTTTGAGCAGTGGAACTTGTTCACAATTGACGGCCAGGATCCTCTGGGCCAAAAGACATGGATCTTGATCCAGCATTTAAATATTAACTATATGTATTTAAATGAATATTTTGTTTTGTTCTGAATCGGGTATGATGAAGGCTGATTTGGTACCCCGGTATGAAACTACTGTATATACCCGTTTGATCACAGGCTTATACACAGTCTGGGTGGGCAACTCCTGAGGGCGGATCTGCGAATTTGTTTATAACTTAGCTTGAAATGGCAAGTTATTCATGAATGCAAGATGACAGTCCTTGTTTGCCGCCACGGGGTGAATGTGGAACAATCTCTTTATAGATTCAGCCTTTATATGGTGATCACGTGATAGATGGTGACGGATTTCGTCCCAATGTCGGCATCGTGATCTGTAACCGTGACGGACAAGTATTGTGGGCTAAGCGCTATGGGCAGCACTCCTGGCAGTTTCCGCAGGGGGGGGTTGATGATGGTGAATCGCCGGAACAGGCCATGTATCGTGAGCTATACGAGGAGATAGGCCTCAAGCCCGAGGACGTGACCATATTGGCGACCAGCCGCAACTGGCTGAAGTACCGCTTACCCAAACGACTCGTTCGCTGGGACAGTTCACCGGTCTGTATTGGCCAAAAGCAGAAGTGGTTTTTGTTACAGCTCGATCCTGGCAAAGAGTCCAGGATCCAGTTCGGCTGTCATGGTCATCCGGAATTTGATGATTGGCGTTGGGTCAGCTTCTGGTACCCGGTGCGTCAGGTCGTCTCGTTCAAGCGGGAAGTGTACCGCCGGGTGATGAAGGAGTTTGCCCCGCTGGCCATGCCGGTGCCGGTGGTGCAGGTTAATCGAAAGGATGGGCGGCGTAACCGCTCTCGTTAAGGAGCACTGCTAGTTGCTGACGGAACTCAGACGCATCGTCGAAAGCATGGCCGAGGCCAATACCCTCGAGCAAGCCTTGCAGGCATTGGTGAGCCAGACCCGGCTCGCCATGACGGTGAACTGCTGCTCCGTGTACGTGGCAGAGCCCGAGATGCGCCGCTATCGGTTGGCGGCGACCGATGGCCTGGCCGAATCGGCGGTGGGCAAAGCCACCCTGCCGTTCGAGCAGGGCATCGTCGGCCTGGTGGGTCAGCGCGAAGAGCTGATCAACCTGGCCGACGCCCCCTCCCACCCGAGTTTCAAATTCCTGCCCGACGTGGCCGAAGAGGCGTTTCGTTCCTTTCTCGGCGCTCCCATCATGCATCAGCGCCAGGTGGTGGGTGTCCTGGTGGTGCAGCAGCGGGAGAGCCGGCTGTTCGATGAGGGGGAAGAGTCCTTCATGGTCACCCTGGCGGCCCAGCTGGCGGGGCGCATCGCCCAGGCCCAGGCCAAGGGCTGGTTGCAGAAGACCGACTGGAGCAAGCCCCTGCGCGGCATCGCCGGCGCCAGTGGCATCGCCATCGCCAAGGCCTGGGTATGGCGCCCGCGCAAGGCGCTCAACTCCATTACCCCCCGTAAAGACGAAGATCATGGCAAACAGCTGGCGCGACTCGATCTCGCGGTAGAAGAGGTGCGCCACGATCTGGAGAGCCTGGCCCTGCGCTTTCGCGAGAGCTACAGCCAGGACTCGGTCGCCATCTTCGACATCTATCTGCACCTGCTGGACGATCCCGGCTACATCAAGCCCATTCGCAACAAGGTCGGCAAGGAGCACTGGACCGCTATCTCCGCGGTCAAGCTCATCAGCGATCGGTTGATCGAACAGTTCAAGGGGATGAAAGACCCTTACCTGCGCGAGCGCGCCGCCGATGTGAAAGACATAGCCCAGCGCCTCATCAGCCGGCTGGTGCAGGACGAGCCGGAGCAGCTCACCATAGGGGAGCCCGTGGTGCTGGTCGCCGACGAGGTGACCGCCACCATACTGGCCGAGATCCCGCGTGAATTCCTGAGCGGGGTGGTGTCGCTGAAGGGGGGTACCAACTCCCACGCCGCCATCCTGGCGCGCGCCATGGGGGTGGCGGCCATCATGGGGGTGGATCTGCCCCTTGGCGACATAGGCGGTCGCACCCTGGTGGTGGATGGCTACAGCGGCGATCTCTTCATCGAACCCAATCAGGTGATCCTGACCGAGTACCGGCAACTGCTCAATGAGGAGCGGGCGCTCGATACCCTGGTGCGCAGCGTCGACAACCAGCCTTCCGAGACCGCCGACGGCACCAAGGTGTCCCTGCTGCTCAACGCAGGCCTCAGCGCGGACACCGAGATCTCCCTCAATCATCTGGCGGACGGGGTCGGGCTCTATCGCACCGAGATCCCCTTCATGCTGCAGGAGAGCTTCCCCTCCGAGTGGGAGCAGACTGCCCGCTATCGCGGCATCCTGGAAACCTACCGGGATCGCCCCGTTTGTATGCGCACCCTGGACGTGGGGGGAGATAAACAACTGCCTTACTTCCCCATCGTGGAGGAAAATCCTTTCCTTGGTTGGCGGGGGATCCGCCTCACCCTGGATCACCCCGAACTCTTCCTGGTGCAGCTCAAGGCCATGCTCAGAGCGAGCGAAGGGCTGGACAATCTGGCCATCATGCTGCCGATGATCAGCAGCGTGGGGGAAATACGGGCATCGCGCCGGCTGCTGGATCAGGCCTGGCGAGAAGTGTCGGAAGAGGCGGCCAGCCGCAATGCCCTGATCCGCTACCCAAGCCTGGGTGTCATGATAGAGGTGCCGTCCGCCCTCTATATTCTGCCGGAGATGGCGCCCCTCATCGATTTCTGGTCCGTGGGCAGCAACGATCTGACCCAGTACCTGCTGGCGGTGGATCGCAACAACGCTCGGGTCGCCAACATCTATGATGCCTTCCATCCAGCTGTGATCCGCGCCCTGCAACTGCTGGTCGATGCGTCCCATCAGTATCAGAAACCCGTCTCAGTGTGCGGCGAGCTGGCCGGGGATCCGGTCGGCGTACTCTTGCTGCTGGCCATGGGCTATCGTCGTTTCAGCATGAATACCCACAACATCTCCCGCATCAAATACGTGCTGCGCCAGTCTAACCTCGATGAGCTGACCGCACTGCTGGCCGATGGCCTCAAGCACGACAACCCCCATGTGCTGCGCGGCCTGTTTGCCCGCTATCTGGAAGAACATGGCCTTGGCGGTTTGCTACGGGCTGGCCACAAAGCGAAATAGGCCGATTGATAATCATGCCTTGTCCCTGCTGACGAATGATCGGAGAATGCGGCTTTTCTCATTTCTCATGATTGGGGCCGCACGATGCAGCACGATGGATATTGGGTTTTCTCGCAGATTGATCCCGTAGCATTCAGTTTGGGACCGCTGTCGGTACGCTGGTATGGTCTCATGTACCTGTTTGGTTTCGCCTTCGCCATGTGGCTGGCCGGGCGTCGCGCCGATGCGCCAAACAGTGGCTGGACCCGCAACGAGGTGTCGGATCTGCTGTTTTACGGCTTCCTCGGGGTGATCCTGGGTGGTCGGGTCGGCTACGTGCTGTTCTACAACTTCGATCTCTTCCTGGCAGATCCCCTCTACCTGTTCAAGATCTGGACCGGTGGCATGTCGTTCCACGGCGGCCTCATCGGGGTCATCACCGCCATGATCTGGTTTGCTCACAAGACCAAGCGTCACTTCTTCACCGTCGCAGATTTTGTGGCACCGCTCATCCCGTTCGGTCTGGGGGTCGGTCGCATCGGCAACTTCATGAACGGCGAGCTGTGGGGCCGGGTCACCGACGTGCCCTGGGCCATCATCTTCCCGGAGGCAGGCCCGGAGCCGCGCCATCCTTCCCAGCTCTATCAGTTCGCCCTGGAAGGGGTGGTGCTGTTCATCATCCTCAACCTGTTCTGGCGCAAGAATCCGCCCCGTGGCGCCATCTCCGGCATGTTCCTGCTGTTCTATGGCCTGTTCCGCTTCCTGGTGGAGTTCGTGCGCCAGCCGGACAGCCAGCTTGGTCTCTACTTCCATGAGATCAGCATGGGCCAGATCCTCTCCACTCCGATGATCATCATCGGCGCCATCATGATCTGGGTTGCCTACAAGCGTCCGCAGCTGTTTGGTAATGCCGTGAAGGAGGTCAAGTCATGAGGGCTTATCTCGATCTGATGCAGAAGATCCTGGATGAGGGGACAGCCAAATCCGACCGTACCGGCACCGGGACTGTTTCATTGTTTGGCCATCAGATGCGCTTCAACCTGGCCGAGGGGTTCCCCCTGGTCACCACCAAGAAATGCCACCTGAGATCCATCATTCACGAGCTGCTCTGGTTCCTCAACGGTGACACCAACACCGCCTACCTGAAGGAGCACGGCGTCAGCATCTGGGATGAGTGGGCCGACGAGCACGGCGATCTGGGGCCTGTCTACGGCGCCCAGTGGCGCTCCTGGCCGGCGGCCGATGGCACCGTCATCGACCAGATCCAGAAGGCGCTGGACGACATCAAGCACAACCCGGATTCGCGCCGCATCATAGTCTCGGCCTGGAACGTGGGTGAGCTGGACAAGATGGCGCTGGCCCCCTGCCACGCCTTCTTCCAGTTCTACGTGGCGGATGGCAAGCTCTCCTGCCAGCTTTATCAGCGCAGCTGCGACGTCTTCCTCGGCCTGCCGTTCAACATCGCGAGCTACGCCCTGCTGACTCACATGGTGGCCCAGCAGTGCGATCTGGCGGTGGGGGACTTCGTCTGGACCGGCGGCGACGTGCATCTTTACTCGAACCACATGGAGCAGACGGCGCTGCAGCTCAGCCGCGAGCCGCGTCCCCTGCCGACCCTGGTGATCAAGCGCAAGCCGGACTCCCTCTTCGACTACCAATTCGAGGACTTCGAGATCCAGGGCTATGATCCCCATCCCGGCATCAAGGCGCCGGTCGCCATCTGACCCCTCATCCGACAGCAGGGGCTGGGCCGACACCCTCCTATCGAAAGGCGCCTGTGGGCGCCTTTTTCAGGCCCGTTTTCGACCCCCAAACCAGAATATCTATGCGTTTTAGTGAATATCGGCGAGACAGAGAAAAGCCAGTGAAACCCTGCTTATAGCAGAGCCGATCGATTTTGCCTTCGGTTTTTCCGTTGTTAACGGCAATTAGAAACGATTTTTCATTGGCTCACTCCGACTCTAGACTGAAAAAAATGCAATATTACGGACAGTCAGACCATGAGTGATGTATTCAAGCGATTTCTCAAACTGGAGTCAGCCTCCGGCATAATCTTGATCCTGGCCGCCTTGCTGGCCATCGCTTTGGCCAACTCGGCGCTGGCGGAGTATTACCAGAGCTTCCTCAACACCCAGGTGCAGATGCGCATCGGTGCCCTCGACATCGACAAGCCGTTGCTGCTCTGGATCAACGACGGCTTCATGGCAATCTTCTTCCTGCTGGTCGGGTTGGAAGTGAAACGCGAGCTGCTGGAGGGGGCGCTCTCGTCCCGGGTGCAGGCCACCTTCCCGGCCATCGCCGCCGTGGGCGGCATGCTGGCCCCGGCGCTCATCTACGCCTTCTTCAACTACGACGATGAAGTGACCCGGGCCGGCTGGGCCATTCCGGCCGCCACCGACATCGCCTTCGCCCTCGGGGTGATGGCGCTGCTGGGCAAGCGGGTGCCGACCAGC